>JBJXFY010000205.1:0-14510 GCA_046155815.1 Limisphaerales bacterium
GGCCGCGGCGGAGGCGCCCATCCCGATCACGCCCGCGCAGGCCGAAAAGCTTACGCCGCTGCTCCTCGCCGCCACGGCCCGCGGCGCGCAGGTGCTGGGCGGGCGCCGGGTGGAGCACGGCGAACTGCACGGGCCGATCATTGTCTCCCGTGCGCAGCCCGCCATGCGCCTGCTGCACGAGGACGTCTTCGCGCCGGTCCTCGCACTGGTTGAGGTGGCCGACGATCCGGCCGCCCTCCTGGCCGCGTCGCAGTGTCCGTATGCCCTCGGGGCGTCCATCTTCTCCCGCGATGAAGCCGCCGCCTACCGGCTGGCGGAGCAGATTCACGCGGGCGTCGTGACCGTCAACGACCTCATCGTCCCCACTGCCGACCCCCGTGTGGCGTTCGGGGGCCGGGGCGAAAGCGGCTTTGGCGTCACCCGCGGCGCGGAGGGCCTGCTGGCGCTGACCCGGACCAAGGTTGTGTCCGTCCGCCGCGGACGGTGGCTGCCGCACCTTGATCCGGCCCGCGAAGGAGATGCCGTCCTCTTTGCCGCGGCGCTCCGCCTGACTCACGGCCGCGGCTTCCGGTCCCGCCTTGGCGCCCTGCTCGACGTCGTCCGGGCCGGACGCCGGCGCGGAGGCGTTGTCCCGAGCTCGACCCATCCATGAAATTTCCCCCCATCCTTCCTTGGCTCGGCTTGTGCGCGGTCCTGGCCGCCGCCCAGGTTCAGGCTGCCGACTGGCCCCAGCGCCGCGGTCCGGCCAATGACGGCCACTCCGCCGAGACGGGCTGGTCCCATGTTTGGACGGCCGACGGCCCGCCCGTCGCCTGGCGCCGGGACGTGGGCACGGGGTTCTCCGCCGTCACGGTCGCTGGGGGCGTGGCGTTCGTTGTGGGGAACGCCTCGGAGGCCAGCGCGCTCGTCGCCCTCGACGCGGCGAGCGGCGAGCCGAGGTGGAGCTTCACCTACCCCGAGCCCTTGAACCCCAAGATGTACGAGGGCGGGCCCAACGTGACCCCAACCGTTGCGGGCGGCCGGTTGTTCGCAGCCAGCCGGCCCGGCCTCGTCCTCTGCCTGGACGCCGCCAGCGGGAGCCTGGTCTGGAGCAACGACCTCGCCCGCGTGGTCGGCGGGAAGAACGGCGACTGGGGCATGGCCGGCGCGCCGCTCGTCTCCGGCGGGCGGGTCTTCGTGAATTTCGGCACGGCCGTCGTCGCACTCGATGCGAGCACCGGCCAGGCACAATGGCAGGCCGCGCGCGAGACCAAGGGCAAATACAGCTTCACCACGCCGGTGCTGGCGCAGGCCGGCGGACGGCCGTTGCTGCTGGCGCACATGCAGAAGGCGCTGTTCGGGCTGGACCCCGCGGACGGCCGCGCGCTCTGGCGCCATGAGTTCGGCGCCGGTTACGAGACGCACTGCACCGATCCTGTGCTGACGGACACGGGTGCCTTCATCAGCTCGGGCGACGACGGCGGCGAGCTGGTCGCGTTCACGACCGGGGACGTGCGGCGCGTCTGGAAAAACAAGAACCTCGGCACCTTCACCGGCACCGCCGTGCTCGTGGGCGGGCATCTCTACGGTGTGGACGCCGCCGGCTACAAGAAGGGCGGCCAGGAGCTGCGCTGTGTGTCGTCCGCCGACGGCGCCATCCGCTGGTCCCTGCCAGGCTTTGGCCAGGACAGCCTGATCGCGGCCGGCGACCGTCTGATCCTGCTCTCCGAGCGAGGCGAGCTCATGGTGGTTCGGGCCACGCCCGAGCGGCCGGAAGTCCTCGCCCGGGCGCAGGTGCTGGGCGGCAAGTGCTGGACCCAGCCCACCCTCGCCGATGCACGCCTCTACTGCCGCAACGCCAAGGGCCAGATCATCTGCCTCGACCTGCGCCCGCCTGCCTCCTGATTTCCCCTGCTCCAGTCATGAAGTCATCCTCCGAAGCTCCCCTCGGCATCATTGGCGGCGGCCTTGCCGGCCTGGCCGCGGCCTGCACGCTCGCCGCGCGCGGCTACCCGGTCATCCTTTTTGAGACGAACGACTGGGTCGGCGGCAAGGCGGCGGAGCTGCGCGTGGACGGCTTCCGCTTCGACATGGGGCCGACCATCCTGACGCTGCCCTCCGTGCTGCGCCGCATTTTCAACGAAGCCGGCCGGGACCTGGACGACTACCTCGACCTCCGCCGGCTGGACCCCCAGTGGCGCTGCTTCTTCACCGACGGCGCGCAGCTTGACCTGCACGAGAGCGTGGACCGCATGGCCGAGGCGCTTGACGTGCATGCTCCCGGCACCGGCTCGGGCAAGGGCTACCGGCGCTTCATGAAGCTGTCGGCCAGGCTTGATGACATCTCCCAGCGTTACTTCTTCTACAAGCCCATCGGCGGCCTGCGGGACATGTTTGACGCGAAGGCCGCCTTCAACCCCGCCGCGCTCGGTGACGTGCTGGCGATGCGCATGGGCAGAACCGTCGCGCCGACGATCCGCTCGTTCGTGCCGGACGCGCGCGCGGCGCAGATGTTCGACCATTACACGCAGTACGTCGGCTCGAACCCGTACAACTCCCCGGCCGTGCTGTGCAGCATCGCCCACATGCAGAGCGATGAGGGCGTTTGGTACCCTATCGGCGGCACCCGTGCGGTGCCCGCTGCGCTGGCCCGGCTGGCCGGGGAACTGGGCGTCGAGATCCGCACCGGGGCCCATGTCACCCGCATCCTCACCACGGGCGACCGGGTCACGGGCGTCGAGCTGTCCGGGGGCGAGCAGGTGCCGCTGTCGGCCGTGGTTTCGAACCGCGACGCCGTGCGCACGCACCGCGAGCTGCTTGCCGGCCACCCGGCGGCCGCGCGCTTCGAGACGCGGCGAGGCTACGAGCCGGCCTGCTCGGGGGTCGTGCTCTACCTTGGCCTCAAGCGGCGCTACGACCACCTCCTTCATCACAACTTCGTCTTCTCGCGCGACCCGGAGGAGGAGTTTGACGCGATCTACGAACGCGGCGAGCCCGCGCCCGACCCCACGGCCTACGTCTGCGCGCCGTCGCTCACCGAGCCGGCGGTCGCCCCGCCCGGCGGCGAGGCGTTGTACGTGCTCGTCCACGCGCCCTTCCTCCGACCGCACCACGACTGGTCAACGATGTTCGCCGGCTACCGGCAGAAGATCGTGCGCAAGCTCGCCGAGACCGGCGGCATGAAGGACTTGGAGGAGCGCGTCGTGACCGAGCGCTGGCTCACGCCGCAGGACATCCATGACCGCTACCAGGTGCTGAACGGCGCGATCTACGGCCTGGCCAGCCACGGCCGCTTCCTGGGCGCGTTCAAGCCCGGCAATCGCACGGAGATCGAGGGTCTGTACCTCGCCGGCGGGGCCGCGCATCCCGGGCCGGGCATGCCGATGGTGCTCATGTCCGGCTGGATCGCCGGCGACACGCTTGATCGCGACGGCGCCGCGCCGCGCGGGCGGCAGCCGGCCTTGGCGCGGGAGCCCGAGCTGGCTGCCGCGTGAGCGCCTCCATGTCCCCGACCGGCCAGGCTACCCGACGCGAAGCCCGCGGGCCCCGCGAGCTTCCGCCCCTGTCGCCGTGGATGCTTCGCTGGTTCGGCCGCTACAACCGCTGGTACCTGCGGCGTCACTTCTTCTCGCTGCGCGTGAGCACGGCCGGCTGGCTGCCGGACAACGAGAATGCCGTGCCCAAGGTCGTCTTCCTCAACCACGCGGCGTGGTGGGATCCGCTCGTGTGCCTGCACCTGCGGCAGTCGCTGTTCAGCCGGCACCGGGCCTACGCGCCGATGGATGCGCGGGCGGCGGAGAAGTACGGCTTCTTCCGCCGCCTCGGATTCTTCGGCGTCGAGCCGGACACGCCGCGCGGTGCGGCCACATTCCTGCGCGTGGCCGGCGAGGCGCTGGCGGAGCCGTGGACGATGCTGTGGGTGACGCCGCAGGCCCGCTTTGCCGACCCGCGCGACCGGCCGATGCGCTTCAAGCACGGCCTCGGCCACCTCGCCGCCCGGGTCGGCACAAGCCGCCCCGGCGCACCGCAGCGCGTGCAGTTCCTGCCGCTCGCCGTCGAGTACACCTGGTGGCACGAGCGCCTGCCCGAGGTGCTGCTGCACTTCGGCGCACCGGTCGAGGTCACGGCCGCCGCCGGCCGCGAGCGCGACCCGGACGGCTGGTCACGGGACTTTGAGGAACGGCTCGAGTCCGCGATGGACGTGCTGGCCGGCGAGGCCCGCGCGCGGGATCCGGAGAAGTTCCTCAACCTCCTCGCCGGCCGGGCCGGCGTCGGCGGCGTGTACGACGTGTGGCGGCGCGTGAAGGCCGCCGCGCGCGGACGGAAGTTCGATCCCCGCCACGGCCAGCTATGACCGCCCTCGCCCTCGCCGCCCTGATCCTGGCCGCGCTGCCTGCGGGGCTCTTCGTGCTGAACCTGTTCTCCTACCGCCGCACGCCGCGCTGGACCGGCCCGGTTTCCGGCGTTGGCGACCCGCCGGCGCTGGGGGTTCGGCGTCCCGCCTCCGATCGTTTCCCCCACCGCGTCTCGGTCCTCGTTCCCGCGCGGAACGAGGAATTGGCCATCGTCCCCGCGCTGGAGTCCGTGCTAGCCAACCAGGGCGTCGAGGTCGAGGCCGTCGTGCTGGACGATCATTCCACCGACGCCACGGCGGCCAGGGTTCGTGAACTCGCCGTGCGCGATCCGCGCGTGCGGCTCGTGGAGGGCGCCTCGCTGCCCGCCGGCTGGTGCGGCAAGCAGCACGCCTGCTGGCAGCTCGCCCGCGCCGCCCGGCACGGGATGCTGGTCTTCATGGACGCCGACGTGCGCCTCGCGCCGGATGCGCTGGCGCGGATGGCTGCCTTCCTCGGAGCCCGGCCTCAGGCACAGCTCGCCAGCGGCGTGCCGCGGCAGCTGACCGGGACCTGCCTTGAGCGGCTGCTCATCCCGTTGATTCATTTCGTGCTGCTCGGCTACCTGCCGATGGCGCGGATGCGCGCCTGCGCGAAGACCGGCTACGCCGCGGGTTGCGGCCAGCTCTTCATTGCCCGGCGCGACGCGTACTTCGCGTCCGGCGGCCACCGCGCCCTCCGTGATTCGCTGCACGACGGCGTGAAGCTGCCACGCGCTTTCCGCCGCGCCGGATTCATCACCGATCTCTTCGACGCGACCGACCTCGCGACGTGCCGCATGTACCGGTCCGCCGGCGAGGTCTGGCGCGGCCTGGGCCGGAACGCCACCGAGGGCCTGGCCCACCCCGCCGCCATCGTGCCGTGGACGCTGCTGCTCCTCGGCGGGCACGTCCTGCCGTGGGCGCTGCTCCTGGCGGCCCCGTGGCTCGATGCCGCCACCGTGCGGCTGGCGGCCGTGGCCGCGGGGCTGACGCTCGTGCCGCGCGTGCTGGGAGCGCTGGTGTTCCGGCAAAGCTGGCTGGGCGCGGCGCTGCATCCGCTTGGCGTCGCGGCGCTGGTCGTCATCCAGTGGGAGGCGCTGGCCCGGCGCTGGCGCGGCCGGCCGGCGGAGTGGCGCGGGCGCAGCTACGCGCCGCAGGCGCCCGCTGGCGCGAAGGGCTGAACGCCCCACACTGGCGGCCATGCATCGTGGTTTCTTCACTGCGCTCATGCTGGCACTGGCCGTCCGGGCGGGCGCGGGCGAAGTGCAGCTCGCGTCGTTCCAGCTGAAGGACCAGTTCGGCGCCGAGCACCGGATCGAGTTCCCCCGCGCCCGCCCGCTGCTGCTGGTGGTGGGTGACCGCCGCGGCTCCGAGGAGGTGGGCGGCTGGGTACCGCCGCTCAAGGAGCGGTGGGCGCATGGAGCGGACATCGTGGGCGTGGCCGACGTGTCGGCCGTGCCCGGCTTCCTGCGCGGGCGCGTGACCGAGGGCATCCGCCGGCAGACGCCCGCATATCCGCTGCTGCTCGATTTCGGGGGCGGCGTCACGGAGGCGCTCGGCTGCGTGCCGCGCGCCGCCAACGTCTTCCTGGTCACGACCAATGGGACGGTGTCCGTCTCCGCCAGCGGGCCGGTGGACGGCGCGAAGCTTGCCCTGCTGGCCAAGGGCGTGGACCAGGTGGTTCCTCCGCGGCCGTAGGGCCGCCCGCGGAGGGCCACCCCTCAAAACTGTAATGCGGCCGCGGGGCGGTCCCGGCTTCACCTTTTGCCGCGGCGTGATACAAATCCCGCCCCGCCGGTGTCTCTCCGGTGGAAACGCGATGGCCCGACCCGAACCCGCCGCCCGCTGGTGCGAGGAGCTGTACGCCGCCAAGGCGGCCGAGCTCCTGCTCTATGGCCGAGCCCTCGGCCTGTCGCACGGCGAGGCGGAGGACGTGCTGCACGACGTGTTCCGGCAACTGCTGGCGCTGGCGGAGGCGCCGAAGGAGCCGGCGTTCTACGCGGTGCGGGCGTTCCGGAACCGCGCGCTGAACCACCGCCGATCGCTGTGGCGGCGCGTGGCGCGCGAGTTCGAGTCCGCGCGCTGGTTCGAGCGCGAGGCCGACCCTTCGCCGGCGGAGCAGGAGGCGCTGCGCTGCCTGACGGACCTGCCGGCGGAACAGCGGGAGGTGATCGTGCTGAAGCTGTGGCACGGGCTGACGTTCGAGGCCATCGGCGAGGCGACCGGCGTGTCACCGAACACGGCGGCCGGCCGCTACCGGTACGGGATCGGGAAACTGCGCGCATGCCTGAAAGGACAAGCTCATGAACGACTGGCAGAACCTGGAGAGAGAACTGACTTTGCGGCGGCCCCGGCGGCCCTCGGCGCGTCTTGAGGCGCGGCTGTTCGGGCCGGCGCCCGAACCGGCCCACGTGCCGGCGGCGGCATGGCTCTCGACGGCCGCGGCGTGCGCGCTGCTGCTCGGCATCCTGTGGCCGGGCTGGAGCCCGCTGGCCGTGCAGGCGATGGGCGGCGGCCTCGACTACCGCGACTGGCGCGGACCGGCCGTGGTGCCGGCCGGCCCGGTGAACACCGTCCACCGCGGTGATTTTCCTTCGACCCACGCCGCCGTGCCCGCGACCTTCGCGTTCCTGCTGCTGGGCCAGACCAATTTCCTGAATCGCTGAATCCCTCCTCATGCCGAACCCGAAACCATCCGCGGGGAACAAGGCCCGGCCCTCCGCCCCCGCGGCTCCCAGGACCACCGTCCCGGCCCCGGCCGTGCCGCCGGAACCGCCCGCGCCGAAGGGCGGCCTCTTCCGCCGCAGCGACTGGATCGGCTTCGCGCTGGCGAGCCTGCTGACGTTCGCCGGCTACGTCTGGACAATGGCGCCGGACGTGACGCTCGAGGACTCCGGCGAGCTGGCCGTGGCCTCGATGTACCTCGGCGTGCCGCACCCGCCGGGCTACCCGGTGTGGACGATCTACTCCTGGCTCTTCACGGTGCTGCTGCCTTTTTCGAACATCGCGTGGCGCGTCTCGGTCTCGTCCGCGTTCGCCGCGGCGCTGTCGTGCGGCCTGATCGCGCTGATGATCTCCCGCGTCAGCGCCACGCTGCTGGACACGCTCGAGGCCACGAAGGGGCTGGCGGAGAAGCTGCGCGACCGCATCGGCGTGGTGGCGGGCTTTTCCGGCGCGCTGCTCCTGGGCTTCAACGGCTTCATGTGGAGCCAGGCGGTGATCGTGGAGGTGTACACGCTGAGCGTGCTGTCGCTCACGGCGATGCTGGTGATGCTGCTGCACTGGGTCTATTTCCCGCAGCAGCGGAAGTACCTGTACTGGGCGGCGTTCCTCTTCGGCATCTGCTTCACGAACCACCAGACGCTGATCGTGGCGGCCATGGGCATCCAGGTGCTGGTCGCGGCCGCGCAGCCGCGGCTGGGGCGCGAGGCGTTCCTGGCGAACGGCGTCGTGTTCCTCGCCGGCCTGGGGCTGATGGCTGCCGGCGGCCTCGAAAACATCGCCAGCAGCCCGGCGCTCCGGGGCATCTTCATCCTCGTCGGCGTCGCCTCGATCGCGGCGTACGTATGGCTCGCGGCGAAGACGCAGCAGAAGTTCATGGAGATCGTGCGCACGCTGGCGGTGTACGCGGCGCTGGGCTTCCTGGCCTCGCTCATCCCGGCGGCGGCGGGCTTCCTGCCGATCCGGGGCGGGATGTGGCTGCCGTACCTGACGGTTGGTGGCGGCGCGGTGGCGTGCGCCTGGATGCTCATCCGCAGAACGTGGACGCTGGACCGCAGCTGGTTGACGGCGCTGGTCTCCCTGGCGGCGTTCCTGGGGGGCGTGTCGTTCTACCTCTTCATGCCGTTCGCCTCGATCACGAACCCTCCGATGAACTGGGGCTACGCGAGCACCTGGGACGGCTTCGTGCACGCCTTCACCCGCGGGCAGTATGAGAAGACGAACCCGTCGCTGGAGATCGGCCGGCTCTTCGACCAGGTGCTGCTGCTTTTCGAGGGCGCGGTCGAGGAGTTCAACATCGCCTTCCTCCTGGTCGCGCTGGTGCCCGTTCTCTTCTACCCACAGATGCGCCGCAACCCGCGTCCCGCGGAGCAGGGCGTGGGCCCGGAGCGGGCGTGGCTGCTCGGCCTGCTGGGCATCTACGCCTGCCTCGCGTTCCTGCTGCTCTGGCTGCTCAACCCCTCGACCGACCGTCAGAGCCGCGAGCTGACGCGCGTGTTCTTCACGGCGTCGCACGTCTTGATTGCCATCGGCTTCGGCTACGGGCTGGCCATCATCGCCGGCCTGTGCGCGCAGCGGTTCGCCGAGTTCCGCCGCTTCGGGCTGATCGGCGCGACGGGCGCGGCGGCCATCGCGCTGTTCGTGGTGCTGGTGACCTTCGGGTGGGTGCCGCTCTTCGCGCCGGACGAGCCTTCCTACTTCTTCGGCATCGGGCCGTCGCGCGACCCGCTGGTGCGCGGGACCGCGCTGCTGGCGCTCGGCCTGGCCGGCATCGCGGTGCTGTACTTCGTCCTGCCGCAAGGCCGGCACTCGATGACGCTGCTGCTGGCGCTCTTCGCCGTGCTGCCCCTGAAGTCCATCCTTTCCCACTGGGCCGACAACGAGCAGCGCGGCCACCTGTTCGGGTACTGGTTCGGCCACGACATGTTCCACCCGCCCTACAAGGACAAGGACGGCCAGCCGCTGCTGCCGGAAATGACCCGCGACGCGATCCTCTTCGGGGGCACGGACCCGGGGCGCTTCAACCCCACCTACATGATTTTCTGCGAGAGCTTCATCCCGCCCCGGGCCAAGCCCCGCAACCCGGACTTCGACCGCCGCGACGTGTACCTGATCACGCAGAACGCCCTCGCCGACGGCACCTACCTCAACTACATCCGCGCCCACTACAACCGCAGCGCGCAGGTGGACCCGCCGTTCTTCCAGGAGATGCTCCGCCCGCGGAAGGAAAAGGAGCAGGGCCTCTACACCAACTGGGTCGCCCGCGCCGTCGCTCCCGTGGACCGTGCCATGCGCCGCTTCGGCGACGCCGTGGAGGCCCGCCGCCGCGCGCTGCCCCTGTACCCGCTCAAGGAGATCCACATCCCCACGCCGCTCGATTCCATGCAGAGCTACGACGAGTACATGCAGGACGCCTGGCGGCGGAAGCAGATGGGCCAGCTCCGTCCCGGGGAGGATGTGAACGAGTCCGGCGGCCGGGTCAGCGTCAGCGGCCAGGTCGCCGTCATGGCCATCAACGCCCTGCTCGCCAAGGTCATCTTCGACAAGAACCCCGGCCACGAGTTCTTCATCGAGGAGAGCTTCCCGCTGGACTGGATGTTTCCCCACCTCACGCCGTTCGGGATCATCATGAAGATCAACCGCGAGCCGCTGGACACGATGCCGGAGGACGCGATGGCGCGGGACCACGAGTTCTGGAGCCAGTACTCGGACCGGCTGATCGGCAACTGGATCACCTACGACACGCCGGTGCGGGAGATCACCGACTTCGTCGAGCGCGTGTTCATCGACCGCGACCTCCGCGGCTTCCAGGGCGACCGGAAGTTCCTGCGCGACGACAACGCGCAGAAGGCCTTCTCCAAGCTCCGCAGCGCCATTGCCGGCGTTTACGTCTGGCGCCTCCAGAATGCCGCCCGCACCCCCGCCGAGCAGCAGCGCCTCGCCAAGGAGGCGGAGTTCGCCTTCAAGCAGGCCTTCGCCTACTGCCCGTACAGCCCCGAGGCCGTCTTCCGCTTCGCCAACCTGCTCGTGACGCTCGGCCGGTTCGACGATGCCATGCTCGTCGCGCGCACCTGCATGAGGCTGGACCCCTTCAACCCCGCCATCGCCTCGCTTGTCGCCCAGATCGGCGAGATGCAGAAGCAGCGGCCCGAGATCGAGCGCGCCCGAGCCGACCTGCAGGCCCGCGAGGAAAGGTTCCGTGCCGACCCGGCCGACGCGGACAACGCCCTCGCGCTGGTCCAGAGCTACCTTCAGATGCAGATGCCCGGCAACGCGACCAACGTGCTCGCCACCATGGCCGCCGCGCTCGAGCCGCGCCTCCAGACCAATCCCGCCGACGCGCGCACCGCCGCCTACCTCGCCGCCGCCTACGTCCAGCTCCGCCAGCCCGGGCCGGCGGCCCGCGCCCTCGACACCATCCTCAGCCAGACCAACGTGGACACCACGCTGCTCCTCAGCGTCGCGCAGAGCTACGCGCAGCTCGGGGACGCGGTGAAGCTCGAGCAGGTGCTCCGCCAGATCACCCAGCGGATGCCCGACAGCCCCGAGGGCTGGTACGACTACGCCGCCGTCGCCGCCTCCATCGGCAAGGTCGCCGAGGCCCGCAGCGCCCTTGAGACCGCCCTGCGCCTCAGCGATGCCCGCCGCCTCCGCGACCCGCGCGCCAAGGATCTCCGCGCCACCGCCGCGTCCGACCCGCGCCTCGCCCCGATCCCCGGCGCCCGGCCTTGAGCCGCCCCGTGGCGGCGACGCCCTCGTCGCCGCAAGGTGCCCGTCACCACCCCGGCGCGCGGCCGGCAGGGCGCGCACTCCGTGCGCGCCGTTCGTGACCGGGGCCGTCACGGCCATCCGCGCCGCCCCCCGCGGCTTCGTGGCGCGAGAAGGTGCCGTCCCGCGGCCCGCGGCGGGCAGAGGACTGCCCGCCCCACCTTTCCCGGCCCGCTCCACCGTTGCGGGCACTGGCGGATCTCACCGGCCGCCCGCCCGCAGCGCGTCCAGCGTGAGCGCGAGGGCCGTCCTGTCTCCGCGGGCCGCGAAACGTCCCGGAGGGGCGAGCTTCGCGAGCCCAAGGTGCCGCGGGCGAGGTGCGGCCGGGGCTCGTGGAACTTGCCCCTCCAAAAAACTGCGCGGCCTGCGCGGGCGGGCCGCCCGCGCCCCGGTCCGGGCTTGCCATTCCCGCGTCGCCTTCCCGAGGCTCACGGACGTCGCGCCATGGAGTTCGCCGGCCTCAGCCTGATCGGCCTCTCGCTCGTGCAAATCACGGGCGGGGCGCTCGCCGGCCTCAGCCTTGCCGCTCCTTGGTCCGGGCCTGCCTTGGGCCGCGCGCGCCCCCCGGCTTCATGAGCACGCTGCATCCCATCGCCAACTGCGACCGCGCCGGCCGTCGGGCCGACGTGCTCTTCCTCCACGGTTTGGGCGGCCACGCCTTCAAGACCTGGCGGCATGGCGAGGGCGACGACACCTCCTGGCCGCACTGGCTCGGGCAGGACGCGCCCGAAGCCGGCGTCTGGTCGCTGGGCTACGCCGCCAGCCCCACCCGTCTCACGGGGCTGCTCCGCATGGTCGGTTTGGGGAACCGCGACAGCGGCCACGGCATGGCGCTGCCCGACCGCGCCGTGAAGGTGCTCGACCTGATGACGCAGCGCGGCTTTGGCCAGCGGCCGCCGATGTTCATCGGCCACAGCCTGGGCGGGCTGCTGGCCAAGCAGGTTCTTCGCGCTGCCGAGGCTTCTCCCGACGCCGCGAAGCAGGCGGTCTATCGCCAGACGCGCGCGGTGCTGTTCGTCGGCACCCCGCACGCCGGCGCGGACCTCGCCTCGCTTGCCGCCGCGTTCCAGGCGATTTTCGGCACCACCGTCAGCCTCGAGGATTTGCGCGCGCACGATCCCCACCTCCGCGAGCTCCTGAACTGGTTCCGGAACCACGCCGGCCCGGCGGCCGTCCACGTCCGCACCTACTACGAACTGCGGACGCTGAAGGGCTTTACGATCGTCAACCCCACCTCCTCCCATCCCGGCGTGGGCGAGGATCCGGTGGGGCTGGATGAGGATCATCTCAGCCTCGCCAAGCCCCGGGAGCGCGACTCGCAGGTCTGCGGCGCGGCCCTCCAGATGCTTCGCGGGTTCATGCTCGCCCCCCGGATGCCGGCCGTGGCACCGGGCGGGCCTCACGCCCCCGCGCCCGCCGTACCGTTCGCGCCGGAGATCGTGGTCCGCCTCGAGCCGGCGCATTTCCAGCGGGATGAAGTCCGCCTCCCCCGCCAGCTCCCGCCGCGCGCCACTGCGGAGGAGTTCTTTGGCCGCGCGACCGAGCTGGCGCAGCTCACCGACCGCCTCCGCCGCGGGCTGAGCACCGTCGTCGTCGGCCCGGCCGGGATGGGCAAGACCGCCCTCGCCGCCGAGGCCGTCCGCGCCGTCGTGGGCGACGACGAAAAATCCCTCGCCGCCAGCCCGTTCCCGGACGGCGTGGTGCTGCTGGACCTCTACCAGCTCAAGGCCCGGAGCGACGACGTGTTCGGCGCGCTGGCCGGGGCCTTTCTTGGTCCGGCGGGGGCGCAGGAAAATCCCCGTAAACGCGCCTCTGAGGCCGTGGCCGGAAAGCAGGCCCTCATCATCTTCGAGGGCGCGGAGGAGGCGGACGGAAGGGACGGCCGCGCCGCGCTGGCGGACCTGCTGGCGGTGCTGGCCCCGGACAACCGCCGCCTCGTCCTCACCCGCGAGCGCACGCAGGCGAACCCGGCCGAAATGGTGGAACTCACCGAGGCGCTGGCCCCGGAGGACGCCGCCGCGCTGTTCGACCGGCTCGCCGGAGGCCGCGTGCCGGCCGCCGTGCGCGGGCAGGTGCTGGCGCTGCTGCAAGGGCACCCGCTGGCCATCACCTGGGCCGGCGGCCTCCTGCGCCGGGACGACGAGGATCCCGCCGTGCTCGCCACCGAGTGGGCCGCGAAGCCTTTGGCGGCGCTGAACGACCCCGACCCCGCGAAGCGCGAGCACAAGCTGGCCTGGCTCTACGGCCGCAGCGTGCGCGGGCTGGGGCCGGACGAGCGCGCCGTGCTCGAGGCCGCCGGCCTGCTCGCCCACGCTCCCTTCCCCCTCGCCGCGATGGACGCCGCCCTGGGTGATCCCGGAGGGGCGGGCTCCGCGAGCCCCGCCCGCGCCGCCCGGCGCCGCCTCGTGCAGGCCGGCCTGCTCCGCCGCGTGCCCGCGGAGGCGGACCACTGGCAGTTCACCCATGTCCTGGCCTGCCAGTTCGCCCGGCGTGAGACGGGGTCCGACGCCGCGCGGCGCGGGCGCCTGGGCCGCTGGCTGCACGGCGACCTGCTGCAGGCCCTGCGCACCAATGAAGGCGGGGAGAAGGCCCTTTCCCTCAGCCGCCCCCTGCTCCACGCCGCCGCCCTGCTCCGCACGGATGACGACCAGCGCCTGTGGGATCCGCTGGCCAACTTCGCGCTCTACGCCGCCGTGGAGCGCCTCACCGCGCTGGGCCGGCTGGACATGGTACGCCTCGCCCTCGAGGCCGTGGGGATGTGGCTGGACCGCCTGCCCGGTGACAAGCTGGTCGAGCCGGCCTGGCTGCGGGAAAGGTCGGTGCTGTTCAATCGCCGCGGCGACGTGCAGCTGGCGCAGGGGAATCTGGCCGGGGCGCAGGCGAGCTACGAGGAGAGCCGGAAAGTTCGGGCCCGGCTGGCGGCGGCCGACCCGACCAACGCGCAGTGGCAGCGGGATTTGTTCTACTCCCATGCCAAACTGGCGGAAGTGACCGAGAAGGGCGGCGAGGCAACGCGGGCCCTTCGCCTCTGGGAACTTGCCCTGCCCATCACGGAACGCCTCGCCGCGCTCGACCCCACCAACGCCACCTGGCAGCAGGATGTCCGCGTCAGCCGGGCGCAGGTCGCGCGGCTGCGGGCCGCCGTGCCGTAGCGCGGGAACCGGCCGGCTGCGGCCCCGCCCGCGGCCCTCCGCGCGCGGCCGGAAAGCCGGGGCCTGGCGCCGGCGAGGCCCAGCCGGGGAGCGCACGCCTCCGGCGTGCCGTGCCGGGCGTCGCGCCCGGCACCCTCCTCCCTCCATTCCTTTTCTTCGGCCAGAGGCGGGAAGCCCTCCGGCAGAAGGCCGAGCAATGCACGGAGGCGCGTGACCGCACGCTGGGCATCGCCTCGGCCAGGACGGAGGAGGGCACGGCGCTTTTCGCGGTGCTGGCGGCGCGGGAGGTGCTGCTGGGCCTGCACAAGGGCCGCGAGCACCGCCTGGGCGACTGGGGCTTCGAGGTGGACGCCAGCCCGCGCGCCAAGGCCAAGCCGGCGGCCAAGCCCTGAACGGGGGCGGCCGAAGCGGCGGGAGGGCGGGCTTGCGCCGCATCCCGGCGGCGAGGCGCCGCCGGCACCCTCGGCGACGAGGGCGTCGCAGCCACGCGCGGCGCGGCCGGAGGCCGCGCCCTACCG
>JBJXFY010000215.1:0-4682 GCA_046155815.1 Limisphaerales bacterium
CTGCTGGTCGGGATGCTCGACCCGGAGGCCTTGATCGTGGGCGGCGGGCTCGGCTTGAGCGACGGCCCGTACTGGGAACATTTCCTCCCCGCCACCCGCCGCCACATCTGGTCCCCCATGCACCGCGACCTGCCCATCCTGCGCGCCGCCACCGGCGCGGACGCCGGCTGGCTCGGCGCGGCGGCGCACGCGATGCAGTCACTTCTCAACTCACATCACTCACTCCCAACTCACTCCCGCTCATGAACCCCACCGTGACCCGTCGTGACTTCACGAAGTCCACCCTGCTCGCCGGCGCGGCGCTCGCGACCGGCGCGCTGAACGCCGCCGCCCAGCCCGCACCGAAGCGCATCCGCACCGGCGTGATCGGCTGCGGCAGCGTCTCCGGCTCGTACCTGCCCGTCCTCACCAAGTCGCCGTTCGTCGAGGTCGTGAGCCTGTGCGACCGCCGGCCCGAGCGGGCACGGAAACGGGGCGAGGAATTCAAGATCGCGAAGACCTACCCGGACATTGGCGCGATGCTGGCGGGTGAGCCGTTCGACTTCCTCGTGAACCTCACGGACATGCAGGAGCACGAGGCGCTGAACCGCCGCGCGCTCGACGCCGGCAGGCACGTCTGGAGCGAGAAGCCCATCGCCAACTCGCTGCCCGCCGGCCAGGAGCTGCTGCGGCTGGCGCAGGCGAAGAACCTCCGCCTCTGGGGCGCGCCGATCACGGTCGAGAGCCCGCAGTTCGCCTTCATGGCGCGGCAGCTCGCCGCCGGGAAGCTCGGCCGCGTCGCCGCCGCGCACGCGCATTACGGCCACGAGGGCCCGGACTGGTCCGCCTTCTTCTACGAGAAGCTCGGCGGCTCCATGCCCGACCTGGCCGTGTACAACCTCACGTCCCTCACCGGCCTGCTCGGGCCCGTGAAGCACGTCACCGCCATGCTCAGCATCGTGACCCCCGAGCGCACCGTGCAGGACAAGGGCCGCATCCAGGTCACCGAGGAGGACAACGCCATGCTCCTCATGGACCACGGGAAGGGCGTGATCTCCCACGTCATGTCCGGCTTCAACTACTTCAACCCCCACGGCCACGACGGCAGCGGCGAGCAGCGGCACACGATCACGATCGTCGGCTCGCAGGGGTTCATGGGACTGGTGGGCTACGACTGGGCGCCCCAGGGCGTGGACCTGGCCACGCACGACGCGCCGAAGCTCGCGCGGCATGAGACGGATGCGAAGGGCTACATCTGGCAACAGGGCGCGGCGCTGGCGGCGGAGATGATGGTGACGGGCAAGCCGATGCTGACCACGCCCGAGCAGGCGCTGCATGTCCTCGAGATCATCACCGCCGCGCGCGAGTCCTCCGCGACCGGGAAGCGCATCGCCCTCACGTCCACTTTCCAGTGGCCGGTGGTGGGGTGAGGCGGCCGGGTAGGGCAATGCTGCCGCGATGCCCCACCTTCCCTCCCGCCCGTAGCGTCGGGGGCGGGACGGCCCGCGACGGCCTGCTCACCCCGGTGCCGCCCGGCCCTCGCTCCGCTGGGCCGGGAAGAAGTGAGGGTGGACCGGCAGGTCCGCCCTACCGAGCAGGGCGTCGTTGCCGCGATGCCCATCTTCTCGTCCGCGCGTGGAGCGGCGCACCCTGCCTGCGGCCGTTATCCAGCGCCCAGCGGCGGGGTGGACCCGCGGAAAATGCCCTTGCCGCCCCGCCGGGCGGCGCCAAGGGTGCAAACTATGAAGTCTGGATGGCTCACGACTGGGCTGCCCATCGTGCTGGTGATGGGAACAGCAGCGGCTGTCACCGGCGCGGCAGCCGCGCCACCCGCTTTTCTAACAATTCAGCCTAATATGGGTAGGGTGGCGCCGAAGCCTCGATTGAGGCCGTGGTTGCAAGGCTTGAGTCTCGTCGCTGCTTTAGCAACTGCGTTAGATAGCCCAAAAGCAGGTGCCGCTGATGCGGCACCTGACCTGCATTCTCTGTCCGCTGCTAAGCAGGGAGTTAGGCATAGCGTAGCCCACCAGGATCAATTTAGCTTTCCGATTCAAGGGATACAGATACGCGATTTCGCTGGTACGGTACCGCTTACCAATAATTGTGCAGGAATTACTTCTCCAGCTTTTGTTTTTAGAAAACTTAGCGCCAACCCTGTTTATGCTGAGTTCTCAGTCGGAACTGTGAGGTATCTGCAGCCCTATGATGAAGACGCAGGTCTTGATACTACCGCATTAAGGTATCGGGTTAAAGTCGGGCAATTGTCTGTTGTAACAAATGATATCAGAAATTTAAACGGCCTAAACTTTTTTCAACCTGGCACGCCTGGTGTTTCACGTACTAATGATGTTGGTACAGCCACATTTACCAAATTGTCGAGTTTAGAGGAAGCCGGACTGCCTCCTGGCAGAGGCTTTGGAGATCCCGCCGAACTGTATACACGTCTTGCATTAGTTGATCTTAAGTTTAATCGTGATTCGCCGGATGGCAAGGCAGTGGTTGACTTGAGTAAACCTGTAGGGATGGTTTCTTCGGTTGGCATTCCTGGAGGGGGAACAGTTTTTTTTGGCACAATTGGTTCCGTTATACCAGGAGGCGCGCCTCATCCAGTAGGTAGTCATGATGAGTTTTATTCATTTTGGTACGACGAAAGAGGAGAGGGGAAATTATTCCCTGGTGCAGTATATGATCTCACAGATCCACCAATAATCTTTAACGGAGCTGTAGGAGGAGTAGAAACCTTCACTCTAACCTTTATTGATCATCCCGATAGCGGGACAACGGCGGCAGGAAATATGGCCACATATTTTTCTGGTGTCAATCCAAGGCCAGATATACGGGATCAGATTTTAGGTGGGCTAGCTGGAAAGTTGCAAGGAAGTAATCCTTTTGATCATATACCTTATTACGGTATAGTTGATTATCAGCCAGCTAGGGATATTTATGATGCATTTTTCCGAAATTGGGCAGCTACAGCCGGACTGGAGGATCTTCGGCGGGCCCGCACCGCCGCCAGCGGGCAGCCGGAGGCCGCGGCACCGTTTGTGGCAGAGTTGCAGCGCCGACGCGCCGCCCCGGGACCGCTGCCCGCCACCGTGCTCAGCCTCCACCGCAATCCGGCGGGCGCGCTGTCTGTGCGCTGGAACCCGGTGCCGCCCGCGCTCGCGCCCTTCTACCAGGGCACCCTGCAGGGCCGCCCCGCCGCCGGGGCCGCCGCGTGGCAGGCCCTCACACCCCCGGACTCCGGCCCCGACACCTACGCCATCCCCGGCGACGGCCCGGACGCCATCCTCTACCGCTACGCCGTCACCCCTTTGGACCCCGGCCTGGACTGACTCCGCCGCGCGCGAGTCCTCCGCGACCGGGAAGCGCATCGCCCTCACGTCCACCTTCCAGTGGCCGGTGGTGGGGTGAGAGGGGCGAAGCCTCCGAGGAGCGCCCGCCTCCGGCGGGCCGTTTCCGGCGTCGCGCCGGAAACCTCGTCCACACCATCTTTTTTCCCGCAGGGGGCGCCGGGGAAGCTGGAGTAACGAAGGTGCCGGGCGCGACGCCCGGCACGGCACGCCGGAGGCGTGCGCTCCAACAGACACCGCGGTGGCGGGCCATGAGTACACCTTGTGCGGTCAGAAGCGCAGCGGCCCGCTCACGGCCCGCCGGCGGGACCCGGGTAGATGGAGAAGGGCGCAAGCCCCAGCAAGGGTGCCGGAGCGGAGACGCCCGTGGCTGGACGAATGATCAGCGTTTGCGACTGCCCAGTATTTCCGATTCCCATCGCCAAGGCTTCAATGAATGTCGGGGCCAGGGCAGCCACCCAGGCAACCATCGTCACGTGGACCTCGTCCGCCTGTCCGTCCATCGGCACGATGACCTCGTGAGGGGCGACGCCCCCCCTGAATGCACCATCTCGGAACGGTACCGGGTGGCCGATGGTACCCAGGTAAACACCGGGCACATTGACCACCAGTTGGGCGAGGAACTGCGGCCCGGCTAGGCCTTCTCCGCCCAAGGGAGAGCCGGGCCGCAAATCTCCGAGGAAAGTGACCGGGGCGTTGATGTCGAAAGCGGTGAACCGGTTGGCGAACCACACCCGGCCCTCCCGCGGCGGCGCCCAGCGGCGCACACGGAAGGCCTGCGTCACCTCGACCGGCCGGTCGCCGGCCCACCAAGGACGCGCGCCCACGTAAATCGGGGGCCGAAAGCTGAAGTTGGTGAGCGACGTGTAGAAGTCGCGCTGCACTTCATGCCATGTTTGGAAATCGGTGGTGCTTTCCAGCACCGCCCGGATGCCGGCCGGGTCATGCCAGTCCAGCGTCAGGCTGCTCCGGTCCGGCGACATCTGCCACGTCAGCCGCGGGCCCTCGGCCGCGGACGCCACGGCACCGGCCGCCAAGCCCAGCCACCCGGCGGCGACGAGCCGCACGATCAAGCCGTGCCGGCCGGTACTCATCCGAGGCATGGGGTGATGTTCTGACGGGCCACGCATCTGGCAAGCAACGACTTTCCCTGCCGCCGGCCGGGAACCCGGCTGCTTCTGCAGCCTTGGAGCTTTGGGCCTGGACCTTGGAAGCTCCCCCTCACCCCGCCTCGAGCAGCGCGCCGTGCGAGGTGAAGCCCGCGCCGAAGCTGGCCAGCCACCACACGCCGGCCGGCGCGCCGGCGGCGAGGGCGTCGCGCAGCACGAAGAGGACGAAGGGGCTGCTGAG
>JBJXFY010000217.1:0-5909 GCA_046155815.1 Limisphaerales bacterium
CTGCTGGGTCTTGAGCTGCTCGAGGCGGTGCTGCAGCTCGAGCAGGGGCTTCTCGAACTCGAGGGTATGTTTCATGCGCCGGGCGGCGGGGAAACCTTAGCTGGCCGCGTCCGCCCCGCGCAACCGCCGCGTCAGCACGGCCTGCCGGACCGGCAGCCTCACGCCCGGGCCAGGTCGTGCCGCACGGCCGTCTCCCGCCCGCGCCGCACGGAGAAGAGATGCGCCAGCGGCGTGCCTGCGGTTTCGGCCAGCGACCCGGCGAGGGCGTCCGTCTTGCCCGTGCCTGACACCAGCACCAGCACGCGCCGCGCGGCGGCCAGCACCTGGAAGCCCATAGTGAGCCTCTGCGTCGGCGGCTTCGGGCCGGTGGTGGCGAACACCCAGTCCGGCCGCGCGACATCGCGGGCGAGGTTCTCCGGAAAGAGCGAGGCGACGTGCCCGTCCTCCCCCATGCCGAGGATCACCAGGTCCAGCAACGGCGCGCCGTGCGCGTCGCGCACCAAGACCGCCTCCAGTTCCGCCCGTGCGCGGGCCACGGCGGTTTCGGGCGGCTCCTCGCCACGGAGACGGTGGACATTCTCCGCCGGCACGCGGAGCGGACGCAGCAGCAGATCCTCGGCGACGCGGTAGTTGCTTTCGGCGTGGTCCGGCGGCACACACCGCTCGTCGGCCCAGTAGAAGTGGCCGCCGCCGAGCGCCCCGCTGCGGCGGCCGTTCTCCGTGACCAGCACGGGGTAGAACTGCTGGCAGATGCGCCCGCCGGAAAGCGCCAGCGTCAATGGCCGCGGGCTGGCCCGGACCACGTCGTCCACGACGCACCGTGCGGCTTCGCCCGCGAGGTGGCCCGCATCGCGGCAGTGGATCACCCAGAGGCTTGGGTCCATGCGTGCTCAGCTCTGCGGCTGCGGGTTCCGCCAAGCGTGGCCGTAACGGGCGAGCAGCTCGTCCGCTGCAGCCGGGCCCCACGTGCCGGCCGGGTAAAACTCCGCGTCGCCCACCGGCTGGTCGCGCCAGCCGGCGCGGATCGCGTCAATCAGCCCCCAGGCGGTCTCCACCTCGTCGCGGCGCGCGAACAGCGTGGCGTCGCCCGCGATGGCCTCGAGCAGCAGCCGCTCGTAGGCCTCGGGCGTGTACGCGCCGAACTCCGCGTCGTAGCTGAAGTGCATCCGCACCGGGCGGATCTGGAGCGAAGAGCCGGGCACCTTGCCGTTGAAGCGGAGCGTGATGCCCTCGTTGGGCTGGAGGCGCAGGGTGAGCGAGTTGGCGTCCAGCCGGGGGCCGCACTGCGCGGCGAAGAGCACGTTCGGCGTGGGCTGGAACTGCACGCGCACCTCGGACGCGCTGAGCGGCAGGTTCTTGCCGGTGCGCAGGTAGAAGGGCACCCCGGACCAGCGCCAGTTGTCCACCAGCAGCCGCAGCGCGACGAAGGTCTCGACGCTCGACTCCGCCGCCACCTTCGCCTCCTGGCGGTAGGCCGGCCGCGCCTCGTCGCCGACCTGGCCGGCCGTGTACTGCCCGCGCACGACGTTCGCGGCGACCTGCTCCGGCGCCCACACGCGGACCGCCTTGAGCACCTTCACCTTCTCGTCGCGGATGGACTCCGCCTCGAGCGACACGGGCGGTTCCATCGCCACGAGCGAGAGCACCTGAAGCAGGTGGTTCTGCACCATGTCGCGCAGCGCGCCGGACTCCTCATAGTAGCCGCCGCGGCCGCCCACGCCGAGCTTCTCGGACACGGTGATCTGCACGTGGTCAATGGAGTGCCGGCCCCAGAGCTGCTCGAAGATCGCGTTTGAGAAGCGGAACATGAGGATGTTCTGGACCGTCTCCTTGCCGAGGTAGTGGTCAATGCGCAGGAGCTGCGACTCGTGGGCGAAGCGGGTCAGCCCGTGGTTGAGGTGGTGCGCGCTGGCGAGGTCGGTGCCGAAGGGCTTCTCGACCACCACCCGCTGCCAGGTGCCGGCCTCGTTGTGCTTCCGCAGCAGCTCCTCGCTCTGCAGCCGCTCGACCACCTCCGCGAACTGCGACGGCGACGTGGCCAGATAGCACAGCAGGTTTTTCCTGAGCTGGGCGTCGGGAAAGGTCTCCAGCAGCGTCCGCAGTTTCACGTAGGCCGCGGGATCGTGAAACTCGCCCTGGCAGTAGTGGATCCCGGCGGCAAACGCCGCCCAGGCCTCCTCGTCCACCGGCTTCGTCCGGGAGAACTTGGCCAGCGCCTCGTGCAGCTCGGCGCGGAAGCCCTCGTCCGACTTGGGCCGGCGGGCGAAGCCGATCACCCGCAGGGGGCTGGGGAGCTGCTTCTCGAGGAACAGGTGGTAGAGCGCGGGGATGAGCTTGCGCGACGTGAGGTCGCCGCTCGCGCCGAAGATGATGATCGTGCAGGGCTCGACCGCGCGGCGGACCAGGTCCAGCCGGCAGATGAGCAGTTCGTCGAGCGTTTCAGCGGTCGTCACCGCGCGCAGTGTGCGGGAGCGGCCGGGGGGATTTCAATGGATGCGTCAGGCCAAGGAATCGCGCTCGTCCTCCTCGTCCTCGCCGGCGGGCGGGCAGCCCGCCCTACGCGCCGGACCCGGCGGCCCGGCCTGCGTTCATACGCCCCGCGCCCGCGTACACGTTGAACCGCCCGTCCCGCAGGAAGCCCACGAGCGTCTGCCCGTTCTTCCGCGCGAAGTCCACGGCCAGCGACGAGGGCGCGCCCACCGCCGCGACGAAGGCCACCCCGCCCGCCAGCGCCTTCTGCACGATCTCGAACGACACCCGCCCGCTCACCAGCAGGACGTGGCGGTCCAGCGGCAATGCGTCGTCCAGCAGCGCGCGGCCGAGCACCTTGTCCAGCGCGTTGTGCCGGCCGATGTCCTCGCGCAGGCAGAGGAGTTCTCCCGCCACGTTGAAGAGGGCGGAGGCGTGCAGGCCGCCGGTCGTGGCAAAGTCGGTTTGGACGGCGCGCATCCGCCCGGGCAGTGCCAGCAGGGTCTCCGCAGTCACGCGGAAGCCGGCGCCGACCTCCGGAAACCGCTTCCGGATCGCGGTGATGCTGGCTGCGCCACACAGGCCGCAGGACGACGAGGCGAAGACGTGCCGCGTGAGCCGCCCGAAATCGAGCGGCACGTCCGGCGCGAGGAACACGTCCACGACGTTGCCGTGGCGGTTGCGGCGGTTCGTGGTGATGGCGCGCAAGTCCGCGCGACGGCGGATCAACCCCTCGGTGAGCAGGAAGCCCGCAGCCAGCTCCTCGTCATGGCCCGGCGTGCGCATGACGACGGCGATGGAGCGCGTGTCCACCCGCAGTTCGAGCGGCTCCTCCGCGGCGAGCGTGTCGACCGCCGCCCGCGTGTGGCCGTCCGTCCAGCGCACGATGCGGCGGCGGACGGGCTTCACAGCTTCATCACCTGCACCGTGGCGTTGTAGTCGGGCACGCCGCCCACGGGGTCCACGACGCCACGGGCGAGCAGCACGTTCCCCTCGGGCCAGTGGACCTGGAGGTTGCCGGGCGCGAGCGGCGCGGGGAACACCGTGCCCTCGTAGCGGCCGGTGCGGTTGAGGAGCGCGACGCGGTCGCCGCGCGCCAGATGCAGCCGGGCGGCGTCCTCGTGGGCCATGAACACCGCGTCGCGCGGCGCGCCGGTCAGCGGATCCACCTCGTCGTAGATGAGCGTGTTGAACTGCTTCCCGCGGCGGGTCGAGACGTGGAAATGCGGAATGGCCGAGGCCGCGCGGTCGGGTGATTCCGCAGTCCGAAATCCGCGTTCCGCAATAGGTGGCAGGGCCACGGCCTTGAAATGCGCCTTCCCGTCGGGCGTCGCGAACGTGCCGCCGTCGCACAGGCGCTCGCCGCCCCACTGGATGGCGTCGCCGGTCTTCGTGAGCGTTTCGCAGCCGGCGTAGAAGGGCACGATGCGGGCGATTTCTTCCCTGACCTGCTGTCCCGATTCGCAGCCGAGCAGATGGGCGCGCCCCGGCCAGGCCGCGGCCGCGGCGTCGCGCAGGATGCGCCACTCGGCCCGCGCCTCGCCGACCTGGCGCGGAATCTCCGGCGTGAAGGCGACGCGACGTTCGGTCGTCGTCTCGATGCCGCCGCCATCCTGCTCGTAGCGGGTCTTGGCCGGGAGCAGAAGAACTTCCTCGCCCGGATCGAGGAACATCTGGTCCGTAAGGATGATGTCCTGATGCACGCGCAGCGGCACGCGCGACATGGCCGCGGCCACGTAGTCGGGTTCGGGCAGCGTGCGGAGGAAGTTCCCGCCCACGCACCAGAGCGCGTCGAGCTGCCCGCGGGCGCAGGCCTCGACCATTTCCACGGCCGTGAGCCCGGGCCAGTCGGGCACGGGGAATCCGTACTCGTCCGAGAGCGACTTCGCGTTCTCCGGCGTGATGGGTTTGCCGCCTGGCAGCGCGGTCGAGTAGCAGCCCATCTCCGCGCCGCCCTGCACGGAGCTGTGGCCGCGGATCGGCATGAGGCCGTTCTTCGGACGGCCGACGTAGCCGCGGGCGAGGCCGAGATTCAGCACCATCGAGACCGCGTCGCCGCCGAAGGCGTGCTGGGTGATGCCCATGCTCCAGACGAGCACGGCGTTCGGCGCGGCGCGCAGCAGGTCCGCGAACTCCTTCATCGCCGCGCGCGGCAGGCCGGCCTGCTGTTCGAGGATTTCAAACTTCAAATTTGAAACTTGAAATCTGAGCGCCTCCCAGCTCTCCGCGTCGGCGTGCCCCCGGATGAACTCCTCGTTCACGCCGCCGCCCTCGATCAACTCCTTCAGGACGCCGTACAGGAATGCGATGTCGCCGCCCTGCGTGACGGGGAACCACCAGTCCGCGAGGTCCGTGCCGAAGAGCGCGCTGCCCGCGGTGCTGGGCACCCAGTAGCGCTGCATGCCCGGCTCGAGGTAGGGATTCACCAGCACGATCTTCGTCCCGAGCCGCTTCGCCTCGTGGAGATACTTGGTGGTGACGGGCTGGTCGTTGGCCGGGTTCGCGCCGAAGAAGATGATGAGGTCCGTGCCGTACCAGTCCTTGTAGCTGCACGTCGAGGCGGCGTAGCCGATGGCGTGCTTCATCGCGCCGGTGCTGGGCGCGTGGCAGAGGCGGGCGGCGTTGTCCACGTGGTTCGTGCCGAGGAAGCGCGCGGCCTTCTGGGCGACGTAGTACACCTCGTTCGTCACGCCGCGGGCGGTGATGAAGAAGGCGAGCCGCCGCGGGTCGGCGGCGCGGAGGCGGCGGGCGAGTCGGGCGTTGGCCTCATCCCATGAAATGCGGCGGAAGCCGCGGTCGCCGCGCTCGCGGAGCATCGGATGCGCGAGCCGGCCCAGCTCGCGGAGCTGTGCGTTGTCCCACGAAGCGCCGGCCTCCAGGCCGCCATGGACTCGGAGGGGCGAGCTCCCGCGAGCCCCATCACGGCCGCCCCCGTTCCGTGCCGGCGGCCGGCGCTCCGCAGCGAGCCGCGCGCGGAGTTGGTCGAGGTCGGCCAGCGATGCCGGGTCGAACGCCGGCGCCGTGTTCAGGCGCAGCAGGTTCAGCCGCGTCATGCAGAGGTGGACGCCCTCGATGGTCCAGTCGTGCAGCCCGGCGACGCCCAGCGCGCAGCCGTCGCACACGCCGCGGGTGATGACCTTCCACGCGTAGGGCAGATTGTCGCGGTTCTTCCAGACGACGCGCAGCATGTCGCGGAAGTGCCGCGGCTTCGTCTGCCCGAGGCCGAACGGCATCCACCGCCGCAGGCCGGAGGCGGGCGGGACGCGGTGGTTGGAGCTCGGGCAGGCGGGCACGCCGGAAGGTGGCGGGGGGGATGCGCAAAGCTCAAGGGGAAGCCTCAAGTTCCAAGAGCAAACCACTGCCGCGGCGGGGCGTCGCCGCCACGGTCACCGTCGCTTGAGGACGTAGCCCACCCCGACGGAACTGCGTGAGCCGCGGCA
>JBJXFY010000219.1:0-9030 GCA_046155815.1 Limisphaerales bacterium
TAGCCGGCGTGATGCCGGCCGATGTTGCCCATGCCGAGGAGGCCGAGGCGGAGTTCGTTCATGCGTTGGAGGAAGGAAACCAAAGCTGGACACACCGGGGGCGGGCAAGCCGGTTCTTCCACGTCCGCACGCCTCCCGGCTCCGACACCAACCAGCCTTTCCACTTCGGGTGTGTAGCACGCAGTCTGCTGCCACGGGTCGCCTAACCGAAACGGCGTTCAGTCAGCCTTCCTTTTGAATCCAATTACGAGGACCGATAGGAAAGCCGTCCGGGCGCTCTGCATGTCACAGAGCCAACACGAGCGTGGCCAGCCGCCTTTGTGGACGCGAATCCGTCCTAGTCGATTCACACACTATTCCTAGACGGCTATACAAGGCATTGAAGGCCGGGACAGGCTTCTATCGAGTATTGTCAACAGACTCAAAAAGAGAGGAAGTCAACGAGCAGAGTTGCATTACTGAACCCCTCCTGTGCCGACGATGTGACAATGAACGTCTAGGCAAGTGTGAGAGACATGTCGCGCAGCTGCTTGGAGGCATCGATTCCAAGATTGGCATTCAAGCAGGCCGGATTTTGAAGCTAGATCGATTCAACTATAAGCGACTCAAGAACGGGCTGCTATCGATCCTCTGGCGAATGAGCATTTCTTCGGATCCGTTTTTTTCCGAAGTCGACTTGGGAAGCCGGCATGAAGAACGGTTGCGGCTGGCTTTACTGGATGATGCGGAATTTCAAGAGGAAGAATATGCAATAATGCTAACAGTCCCGCTTTTGGATGGTGCGCATTCACAAGAATGGATTCTGCCGCGACCACATGTTACCCGAATGGCCGGGAACCGAATTTATTCGTGCTTGCTGGCTGGACTCATGTTTTCGTTCTTTGTCGGCTCTGCAGCATTGGACAGCAGGGTGCAGCGTCTGATCCTTCGTCGCACGCACTGGCCGATTGTCATCGCAGACATTCGGGAAATTCCGGTTCTCAGCGAGATCTGCCGACAACTCTGCAACGCTAGGGCATTCAGAATAATGCGAAGCTAGGTCACCCATCCTTCACGTACCCCTTCTCCCGGAACCACTCCACCGCCCCTTGCAGCGCCTCGCGGGGCGGGGTCTGGGGCAGGCCGAGTTCGCGGACGGCCTTGGCCGGGCTGAACCACATCTTGTACTTCGCCATGCGCACGCCGCCGAGCGGGGCCTTCGGCTCCTTCCGCGTGACGGCGGACAGCGCCTCGTTGGCCAGCGCGCCCGTGTACGCCAGCCAGTACGGCACGCGCCACGTCGGGGCCGGCTGGCCGGTGAGTTCGGCGAGCACGTCGAGCATCCGCTTCATGGTCCAGTTGCCGTCCGCGTGGCCGAGGATGTAGCGCTCGCCCACGCGCCCGCGCTCCGCGGCGAGGATGTGCCCGGCCGCCACGTCGGCGACGTGGACGTAGTTCAGGCCGGTGTCCACGTAGCCCGGCAGCGCGCGGTGGAGGAAGTCGAGGATGACCTTGCCGGTGGGCGTGGGCTTCACGTCGCGCGGGCCGACGGGGGCGCTGGGGTTCACGATGACGACGGGCGCGCCCTGCCCGTAAAGCTCGCGGGCGACCTGCTCGGCCCGCCATTTCGAGCGCTTGTAGTGGTTCGTCATCTGCGCCTCGGAAACGGGCGCGCCCTCGTCGGTCGGGATGAAGTTCCCCTGCGCATCGGCCCTGGGCAGGCCGATGCAGCCGACGGTGCTGGTGTACACGATGCGCCGGCAGCCGGCCTGCCAGGCGGCGGTGAGGACGGCACGGGTGCCCTCGACGTTGGCGCGGTACATGGGCGCGTAGTCGGGCAGCCAGAGATGGTAGCTGGCGGCGACGTGGAAGCACCAGTCGCAGCCGCGCAGGCCGCGCCAGAGCGCCGCCTCGTCGTGGAGGTCGCCGGGGATCGCCTCGCAGTCCGCGCCGGCGAGGCCGCGGAGGTCCGCACCAGGGCGGAGGAGGGCGCGGACCTCGTGGCCGTGCGCGCGCAGGGCGTGGACGAGGTTCGCGCCGACAAAGCCCGACGCGCCGGTGACGAAGCACTTCATGAGCGGCGCGAAACGCTGGCGGGACACGGGGCGGAGCGGCAAACCCTTTTCCATCCGGCGGGCGCGGGAGGATGGGGCGTGCCCCCGCAGCAGCTTTCGCCTTTGAACATCCCTCCCCGCCGCGCCTTCAATCACGCGTGGCCGCCCCCGACGAAGCCGACCTCCTCGCCCGCTGCCGCGCGGGCGACGGCGACGCGTGGGGCGACTTGTTCGACCGCCACTACGCCGCCACCGTGCGGTTCATCTTCCAGCTCGCGCCGCAGTTCACCGCGGAGGATGCCGACGAGGTCGGCCAGGAGGCCTTCCTCGCCGTGATCCGCCACCTGGACGAGTTCGACGGCCGCAGCGCGGTGCAGACGTGGATTTTCCGCATCGCGGCCAACAAGGCCCGGGACTTCATGGAAAAACAGCGTGCCGCCAAGCGCGGCGGGGGCGTCGCGCCGCTGAGCCTGCACGCGCCCGACCCCGGCACCGGCCTCGCGCCCGACCCGCCGAGCCCGGCGGCCGGCCCGGCAGAACGCCTTCTGGCCGCGGAGCGCCACGCGGAAGTCCACGCCGCGCTCGCGGCGCTGGGAGATCCCTGCCGCGAGCTGCTGGAGCTGCGCTACTTCGGCGGGCTGGACTACGGGGCCATTGGCAGCACGCTCGGCCTGAATCTGAAGACCGTAAGCTCCCGCCTCAGCCGCTGCCTCGACAGGCTGGGCGAACGCCTCCGCGCCGGCGAGGCGGAGCCGACGCCGCTGAAACCCGTCCAATGAACGTGAACAGTCCGCTCCATTTCACGGAAGAAAACGAAGGCAACGAAGAAGGGCCTCAAGCCGACATGTCCGGCGGTGGTGCCCGGCCACGCCGCCAGCCCGGCCGACGCGCCGGGAAGACTTCTGGGTTCCCCGTGTTGCCTCCTGTTCCGGCCGCCTTTCCGTGATGAACGTGCCCGACCAGCCCGGCCAGCACGCCGACGATCGCCTCCGCGCCGCCGCGGAAGCGCGCCGACAGGACGCGCCGGACTTCGCGCTGCACCCGGCCACGCGGCGGATGCTCGTGGACGAGGCCCGCCGCCAGCACGCCCGCCGCGCGCCCACGCAGGGCGGACCGTGGCGCGTGCGGTGGATTTGGGCCTGGGCCAGCGGACTGGCGCTGGTGGCCACCGTGCTGGTGCTGCAGCCGCTGGCGAAGACCAAGGCCCGGCGGCTCGCCCAGCCGGCGCCGCCGGCCGCGGAAGCGGCACCCGTCCTGGAGTCCCTCGCCTTGAAGGAGGACGGGCTGGCGGTCGCGACGAACCTGCATCAGGAGCCTCTTCTGGCCCTGGCCGAAGCGCCGCCGGCCCTGCGGGAATTGTCCCCTGTCGGTGAAGCGGCAGTACCCGCCGCCCCGCCCGCGCCCCCCGAGTTCCTCAGCCTCGCGGGGGCGCAGGCGCCGGGAGCCGGCGGCGGGAACCTGTCTCTCGGCGCGCCGGTCAGGGTCGCCGCACTGCCGGCCGGGCAGCGCTTCCTGCGGGTCCGGACGCCGGCGGAGCGCGCCCGGCGCGACGCCGCGCCCGGCGTGCTCGAGCGCTTCACAGTGCACGCCGAGGGCGGCGCACTCGTGCTGACCGACTCCGACGGCTCGGTGTACCGCGGGGAACTGTCCGCGCCGTCCGGCGACGGCGCCGAGGCCGTGCCGCACGCCTTCCGCGTTGAGGGCACCAACCTCACGCTGCGCCTGCCGGTCGTGGTCACCGGCGTGATCGCCGTGGCCGCGCCATCGCTGCCGCGGGCGACGGTCGCCGGCCGTGGGCTGGGGGAGCCGGCAGCTTCCCCGAAGCCGGCCTTTCTCTCGCTGCGCGGGACGTCCGTCATCGGGGGCACCAACCGCGTCGAGATCCTCGCCGCCCCGCCCCGCCCGGACTCGCCGCCGGCGGCGTGAGCCGGCGGCCGGGGCAACTGCCGGATTCCCAACGGGAGCCCGGGGCCGCTAGCCTCGCGGCGTGACGCTGCCAGAACTCGCCGCCCAGGTCCTTGCCGGCTCGGTGGACACCGTCCTTGTCGCCTTTCCCGATCCCTTCGGCCGGCTGGTCGGCAAGCGCTTCCGCGCCCCCGTGTTTCTCGACTCCGTCGCGAAGCACGGCACACATGGCTGCAACTACCTGCTCACGGTGAACCTCGACATGGATCCGCTCGACGGGTTCCAGGTGGCGAACTGGGCCGCGGGCTTCGGCGATTTCGAGCTGCGCCCGGATCTGGACACCATTCGCCTGCTGCCATGGCAGCCCGGCTCCGCGCTTGTGATCTGCGACCTGTTCCGGCACGACGGCGCACGCGTGGAGGAGGCGCCGCGCTCCGTGCTGCGCCGGCAGCTGGGACGGCTGCAACGGCTCGGCTGGGGCTGCGTCTGCGCGAGTGAGTTGGAATTCTACCTCTTCAACCAGACCTATGAGTCGGCCTTCGCCGCCGGCTACCGCGACCTGAGGCCTTCCAGCGACTACCGGATAGACTACCATCTCATGCAGCCGACGCGCGACGAGGCGTTGATGCGCGCGATCCGCGAGGGCATGACGGCCGCGCGCGTGCCCGTCGAGGGCAGCAAGGGCGAGTGGAGCCGCGGCCAGCACGAGATCAACTTCACCTGCGGTGAGCCGCTCGCGATGGCCGACCTGCACGTCCTCTTCAAGCAGGGCGTGAAGGAGATCGCCGCGCAGCACGGCAAGGCCGTGACCTTCATGGCCAAGTACGCGCCCTCGGAGGCCGGCAATTCCTGCCATATCCACATGAGTTTGTGGAAGGGCGGGAGGAATGCGTTTGCTGACAAGGCAAAGGGAAAAGGGAAAAGGGACAAGGCGTCCGGCCCGCCATCCTCAATTCACCACTCACTCCTGTTCCGGCAGTTCCTCGGCGGGCTGATGAAGTACTCGCCCGAACTCTGCCTCTGCTATGCGCCGACGGTGAACAGCTACAAGCGCTACCAGCCGGGCTCTTGGGCGCCCACGCGCATGGCCTGGGCCACGGACAACCGCACCACCGGCTTCCGCGTCGTGGGCCACGGGAACTCCTTCCGCCCGGAGAACCGCATGCCCGGCGCGGACGCCAATCCCTACCTCGCCTTCGCCGCCATGCTCGCCGCCGGCCTCGCCGGGATCGACGAAGGGCTTGACTGCGGCGACGAGTACCGCGGCAACGCCTACGTGGACGACTTGCTGCCGCGCCTGCCCCACTCGCTCCGCGACGCCACCGATCTCTTCGGCGGCTCAAAGCTCGCCCGTGCGGCCTTGGGCGACGCGGTGGTGGACTTCTATGTCCATCACGCCCGCCTCGAGCAGCAGGCTTTCAGCGACGCCGTGACGGACTGGGAGAAGCAGCGGTACTTCGAGCGGATCTGAACCGGGCCGCCGCGGACACTTGGCGCCGCTCAGCCGAAGAGCCCCTTGCCGCCGCCGCCGAGCAGCGCGGCGAGGCCCTTTTGCAGCGCGTCGCCGCCGACGGCCTGGCCGTCCGGCGTGAGCTGGTCCACGAGGCCGGGCAGCAGTTGCGCGAGGCCCCCGGAAACCTGCGCGGGCTGGAGGCCGGCCTGCTGGGCGAGCCCCTGGATCTGGCCGTCGCCGAAGACCTTCGCGATCTGGTCGCCGGACACGGGCAGGTTCGGGCCCTTGGCGACCCACGACTGCGCCACGTTGCCGAGGCCGGCGGCGTTGAATTTCTGGAGCAGGCCGTCAATGCCGCCGTTCTGCTGGAGGAAGCCGGAGGCGAGCTGGAGCAGGCTGTTGGAGGAGCCGCCCTGGCCGCCACCGAGGGCGCCGAGGGCCGTTTGAGCGAGTTTGGAAAGGTCCATGGCTGGAGGGAACAAAACCAGTGATGGCAGAGGCGTCGCCCAAGTCAATCACGCCGACGGCGCCCGGCGGCGAGGATTTGGCCCGCCGGTATCCCGCGCTATCCTCGCCCGCCATGCATGGCGTGAGGAAGCAGCACCTGCCGCAGAAGATCTGCGCCGCCTGCGGCCGGCCCTTCGCGTGGCGCCGGAAGTGGGCGCGCGACTGGGCGCACGTCCGCCACTGCAGCGACGCCTGCCGCCGCGGCGTCCACCCGCTGGCCCGCCGCGGAGGCGGGCGATGACGCCCGGATCTTCGGAGGGGCGAGTTCCCGCGAGCCCCCATTTCCCCGGCACGCGCGCCGAGGCGCAGGCGCGGCTACGTGAGTTTCTCCCCGCGGCCAGCCGCTACGCCGGGCGGCGCAACCAGGTCACCACGGCGCACGAGAACGTCTCGCGCCTCTCGCCCGCCCTCCGCACGCGGCTGCTGCTCGAGTTCGAGGCCGTTGCGGCGGTGCTCGGCGAACATTCCTTCGGCACGGTCGAGAAGTTCGTCCAGGAGATCGTCTGGCGGACGTACTGGAAGGGCTGGCTCGAGCTGCGCCCTGGCGCGTGGCGGGATTGCGTCCGCCAGGTCCGCCACCTGCGCGCGCACGCGCCGGACGCCGTGCTCCGCCGCGCGGAGGAGGTCGCCGCCGGCCGCAGCGGCGTGGCGGTGATGGACGGCTTCGCGCGCGAGCTGGCCGCGACGGGCTGGCTGCACAACCACGCCCGCATGTGGTGGGCCGCCTTCTGGATCCACACGGAGCGCCTGCCGTGGGCGCTGGGCGCGGACTTCTTCTTCCGCCACCTCCTCGACGCCGACCCCGCCAGCAACACGCTCTCCTGGCGCTGGGTCGCCGGCCTCCAGACGCGCGGCAAGGCCTACCTCGTCCGCCGCTCGAACGTGGAAAAGTACCTCGCGCCCGAACGCCTCCTCCCCGCCGGCCTCGACGCACTGGATGACGACCGCGCGCAGGCGGCCGAGATCAGGGACACGGCCGACCTCACGCCGCAGCCGCCGGACGACCTGCCGCCCGTGCCCGGAGAACTTCCCGGCCGCTGGGGCCTGTGGCTGCACCCGGACGACCTCGCGCCCGAGGTGGGCGGGCTGGCGGCGCGGCAGACCGCCGCCGTGGCCGCCTTCACCAGCCGGGCCGTGTACGACCGCCTCGGGCTCAGCCCCGCGCGGCAGGCCTTCCTCGCCCGCGCGCTGGCCGACGGCGTGGATCGCGCCGCCGCGCACTTCGGCTGTCCCGGCACCTGCGCCCATGCGGCGACCACCGCGGACGGCGTCGCCGCCTGGGCGCGGGCGGAGGGGCTGGCGACGGTGGTGGCCTACGCGCCGTTCGTCGGGCCGGTGGGCGACGCGCTGCCCGGCGTACGCACGGCGCTGGCGGACGCCGGCGTGGCGCTGGCGCTGCTCCGTCGGCCGTGGGACGCGCGGCTCTTCCCGTACGCGCGGCGGGGCTACTTCGATTTCTGGGCGCGGGCGCAGCGCTGGCTCGAGGACGGCCGGACGGAGGCGGAACTGCCGCTCTTCGCACCGCGCGCGGCCGGGGGCGGGTGAAGGTTTCCCGGTCGCGTTGGCGGGCCAGCCCTCACCCTGGCCCTCTCCCGCTGGGAGAGGGGGTGGCTCAGCGCGGCTCGAGCCGGCCGCGGAAGAACGTCTCGGGCGCGCCGTCAAGGACGCCGATGCCGACCGCGTTCCTGCCGGCGGGGAAATGGTTCGTGCGGTAGGCGGTCCACGTCCGGAGGTCAGGGCTTTGCTCGAGTGTCAGCCAGCCGGCGAGGCCGGTGACGGCGCTGGCCTCCCCGCCCGGCGGCCACGCGAACTCGACCTGCGGCGTCTGGTTCGTGGGGATCACGAAGCTCTGCTCCGCCGCGAAGGCCCCGCCCGCGAACGCCGAGTCCACCGCCTGCACGCTCCACCAGTACGTGCCGGGGTAGAGGTTCACGAGGCGGCGCGTGCGGCGCAGGCCGTTGTTGCCCGGCTGCGGCTGGCGGCGGAAGCCGGTGGCCGGGTTTGAATGCGCGGCCAGCACGTCCTGCCGGCCCGGCGCGGTGCCGACGTACACGTTGTACGTGAGGCCGCCGGGCTGGTTCGCGTCCACCGCGGCGTCCCACGAGAAGGCGACCTCGTTCGTGCCGACGGCGGCGGCGAGGTTCGCGGGCGCGGCGGGCGGCGTGTTCGTGCCGGGGAAGTTGTTGCGGAAAATCGCCGTGACCCGGTTCGTCGTGGTGCCGCGCTGGGCGGTGAAGAAGAAGTCCGGCCGGTGGTCGCCGTCGAAGTCGGCCAAGGCGAAACCGGGGTTGTCCGTCCCCGCGACGTTCAGCGTTTCCGAGACAAAATTGGTTCCGTCCGGCCGAGTCCAGACGAGGAGGTTCGTCGTCAGCGCGGTCACCAGGTCCAGCCGGCCGTCGGCGTCGAGGTCAGCGGCCCCGAGCAGCGAGCCGCTGATGGCGGTGCCGCCGAGAATGTCGTCGCCAAACGTCCCGGTTCCGTCGTTCAGCAGCAGCCGCGCGCGATCGGGCGTCGGGGCGAGGTCCGTAAGCAGGGCGTCCACGTCACCGTCGCCGTCCCAGTCGTGCCAGAAGGAATCGCGGCTCATGGTCCCCCGAACCGTCTCACTGCGCATCTCAAAGAGGTCGAGATTCAACCGGCGATGCAGCGTGACGCCATTGGCGCCGGTGCCGCTCGCAACATCAATCCACCGGTCGCCGTTGAGATCCGCCCAGCGCACATCGGTTCCAAAGAAGGTGTTGGGGAAAAAGGTCCGCGGGGCAAAGACGCCGCGTCCATGCGCCACCTGAAACGGGGAAAAGTTCTGGCCGGTCAAGGCGGCATCGGCGTCGCCGTCGAGGTCGGAATCCTGCCAGTTGGCGAAGGTCAGTGTCCGGAGCAGGGTGGTGATCCCCTGCGATGCAGGCGTCGTGATCAGCGTGAGGCCTGTGTGATCTTCGTTGCGTCCGAAGACGTTCGTTCCGCCCGGGGAGCCGACCCGCGGAGACACGGACATCAGGAGGTCCAGGTCACCATCCGGCTCCCGGTCCGCCCATGAGAGCGTGGACGCCGCGCCGGGGTGGGCCGGCAGCAGGACTTCTCCCTCGAGCCAGCCATCCGCATTCCGCTGCAGCGTGGGGAAGAAGTTGGTGG
>JBJXFY010000222.1:0-4146 GCA_046155815.1 Limisphaerales bacterium
ATGCGGACCCGTGACGGCAGCCAGGTCTCGGTGACGTCCGTGCCCAGTTCGGCCTATCGGCCGGTCACGACCACGGACAACGAGGTCGCCCTCCTCGGGGCCAACGAAAACGTGCTCGCCCCCAACACCGCGAATGACGACTGCGCGGCAGCGGCCGCCCCCGCCCCGGCACCGCGGTCACGTCCCTCGATGCAGACCGTGGCGGACAGCCGGCCCGGCCTGCACGCCGACCCGCCCGAGCCGCCGCTCTCCACCGGCCTGCACTACTTCGCGCTCTATGACTTCGCCGAGGGCCGCGTGACGCAGCGGGGCACGGCCGGCCGCGCCGGCGTGGCCCATGCCAACCTCTTCCTCCGGCCGAACTCGCTGTACCGCAGCTTCATCATCAAGGCGGCCACGCTCGAGATCGGCTGGATTGACTTCCAGTCCGGCGACGTGGGCACGGACGGCATGCTGCAGACGCTGTACCTCTTCCCCGACTTCTCGGTGGACGCGGATGGCGACGGGCTGGGCGAGATCGGCGAACTGATCCTGGGCACGGACCCGGCCCGGGCGGACACGGACGGCGACGGCATCCGCGATGGCGCCGAGGTGCAGCAGGGCACCGACCCGTCGGACAACCAGCCGCAGCAGACGGGCATCATCGCCTCCGCCGCGACACCGGCCTTTTCCGTGGACGTGTGGGCGGCCGAAAACCGAGTGATCACCGCAAACCGCACCGGCGGCATCAGCATCTTCGACGTGTCCTCCGGCTTCATCCCCTCGCGCATCGCCGACCTCGACACGCCGGGCACCGCCGTCTCCGTCGCCACCTCGGGCACCTTGGCCGCGGTGGCCGATCGCGAGGGTGGGCTGGTCATCGTGGACCTCGCCGCCGGCCCGGGCGGCCCCGCGATCATCCACCAGATCCAGCTCGGCTCGCCGGTGAACGCAGTGACCACGGCCGGCGGCATCGCCTACGCCGGCCTGCTCAACGGCACCGTGATGTCCGTGGACCTGCGGACTGGCGCGGTCCTCGAGCGCCTCCGGCTCCCGCAGGCAAGCACCATCGAGGATCTGACCGTCCTCCGTGACGACCTCTTCGTCCTGCAGGCGGGCCGCCTCTCCAAGATTCCGCTGGACGGTGGAGAACTTGCCGTGGCCTCCGCCGTGGAGTCCCCCGGCAGCTCTGGGCAACGCCGGTTGCGCCTCTTCGCGGGTGGTGACCGGGTGTTCGCCACTGTCGCCGTCGGCTACAACGTCTTCGATGTGTCCGATCGCACCGCCCTGCGGCGCATCCTGCAGCAGCAGACGACGCAGGTTGGCTGGAAGCAGATCGTCGCCAACGGTTCCGGCCTCGGAGTCGCCGCCGTCAGCCCCAACACGACGGACGACGGCCCGCAGGAGATTTCCGTTTACAACATCGGCCCCGGCGGCACGAACCACACTTTCCTGGCGACGTTGCAGACCCCCGGAGTTGCCTCCGCGGTGTCGCTGCTGAACGGCCTCGCCTACGTGGCCGACGGCGATTCCGGCCTCCAGGTGCTGAACTATCTCCCCCTCGACCAGGCCGGCCAGCCGCCCGCGATTTCCCTCACGGCCAGCTTCCCGCTTGATCCGGCCCAGGCCGAGGAGGGCAAGCTGGTGCGCGTCACCGCCCAGGTCACGGACGACGTCCTCGTGCGGCAGGTGGAGTTTTATCTGGACGGCGAACGCGTCGCCACGGACGGCAGCTATCCGTTCGAGTTCCGCTTTGTGACCCCGGCGCGCGACCCGGCCGCCCCGACGAACTCCTTCACCCTCCGCGCCCGCGCCTTCGACACCGGCGGCAACGCCGCCTGGAGCACCGAATACACGGTGCAACTCGTCGAGGACGCCACGCCGCCCCGCGTGATCCGCCGGCAGCCTAGCCCCGCCGCGATCGTCGGCGAGGAGGACACGTTGGCCGCCGCCTTCAACGAGCCGGTGCAGCCCGCCACGCTTACCTCGAACACCTTCCAGCTCTTCAACGCCGGGCCGGACAACTCCCTAGGCACCACGGACGACTTCGCCGTCACCGGCGGGACGCTCGAATACGTCGCCGACCTGCTCACCGTTTACCTGTCCTTCCCCTCCAACCTCGTCGAGGGCCTGCACCTCGCCCGGCTCAGCCCGCCCATCGCCGACCTCGCCGGCAACCCGCTCGCGGCGCCGGTCCAGTGGACCTTCTGGGTCACCGGCCGCACGGACACGGATGGTGACGGCGTGCCGGACGCCATCGAGGCCGCGCTGGGCTATGACCCGAACAATCCCGACAGCAACGGCAACGGCATCCTTGATGGCGACGAGGACCTGGACGGCGACGGCCTGTCCAACGCGTGGGAAATCCTCTTCGGTTTCGACCCGCGCGTGCGCGACTCGGACGGCAACGGCGTGAACGACGACCAGGAAGACCTCGACAACGACGGCGTCCTGAACCGCGTCGAGTCGCAGCGCCGCCTCAACCCGCGCAGCCCCGACACCGACGGCGACGGCTGGGATGACAACGGCGAAATCCTCGACGGCAGCGACCCGCTGAACCCCCAGTCCGGGCCGGTGTTCCGCGTGAGCAGCCCGCCGGCCGCGTTCCTGAACGCCGTGGCGGAGACGCTGCCGGCGGGCACGCCCATCCGCTCGTTCTCCGCCCAGCCGGTCAGCTACCTCAATGCTGTCGCGGAGACGCTGCCCGCCGGCACGCCGCTCACCGCCGCCTCCCCCGTGGCCAGCTACCTCAACGCCGTGTCCGAACCGCTCCCGGCCGGGACGGCGGTGCAGGCGGTTTCGCCGGCCGTCAGCTACCTGAACGCACAGCCTGCCCCCGGCCCGGACACCGTGTCCGCCTTTTCCCCGGTGGTGAGCTACCACAACCAGTGATCCCTTTCCGATTCAAAGCCTTTCCACCCCGACCGACCATGAATACGAAGTGCCTCCCCCTGACGCCCCGCCTGCTCGCCGCCGGCCTGCTGGCGCTGCTGGCGCTGCCGCTCCGCGCCATCGAGCCCGACCTGCCCTTCAGCAGCGGCTCCACCGGCGCGGACGGCCCGCTCACGTTCCGCGAGATCATCCCGTCCGGCCGTTCGTTCGGCGCGATGGCCTATGACGCCGCGCGCAACCGGATCGTCCTCTTCGGCGGCAACACCGGCACACAGAACGACGATACCTGGCTCTTCGACGGCACCAACTGGACGCGCGTGCTCCCCGCCACGCGCCCGCCTTCGCGCTGGGCGCACTCGATGGTGTACGACGCCGCACGGCAGGAGGTCATCCTGTTTGGCGGTCAGCGCGACGGCGGCATCCGCTATGGCGACACCTGGGCGTGGAACGGCTCGAACTGGGTGCAGAAGGTGACGGCCGAGGCCCCCTCCGCCCGGTTCTACGCGCCGATGGCCTATGACTCCGCGCGTCAGCGGGTCGTGCTCTACGGCGGCAGCCATGACATCCAGGAAACCTGGGAATGGGACGGCGTCACTTGGATTAAGCGCACCCCGGCGGCCACACCGGGAAACCAATCAAACTGCGCCATGGCCTATGACGCGGCCCGCCAGCGGACCATCCATTTCGGAAATTTTGGCCAGACTTGGGCGTGGGACGGCACCAACTGGGCCAACCTCAACCCCGTGGACCCCCCGCAGGCGCGCAATTATTCCGCCATGGCGTACGATCCCGTCCGACAGGAGATCATCATGGTCTCCGGCAGCAATCTGGCCGACACTTGGGCGTGGAGCGGCACGCAGTGGACGCGCCGCACGCCGGTGCGTCAGATCAGCGGCCGGCAGGGCGGTTTGCTCGTCTGGCACGCCGGCCTCCAGCGCCTTGCCTCCTTCGGCGGCGACATCTCCGGTGTGGACGGCTACTCCGCCGACCTTGACCTGTGGGATGGCACCAACTGGACCTACTTCAGCGGCAAGTCCCAGACCTTCGACATGTCAGGCCGCGCGAACGGCACCTGGAACTTCTCCAGCATCCGGGTGCCGCCGGGCGTGACCGTTGTCTTCAATAGGAACGCCGGCAACACCCCCGTCCGCTGGCTGGCCACGAACGACGTGGTGATTGACGGTGCCCTCAGCCTGAACGGCGGCTTCGGCGCGAACAGCCTGCCGCCCGGCGAGGTGGCGCAGGGCGGGCCTGGCGGCTATTCGGGCGGGCGCG
>JBJXFY010000228.1:0-7756 GCA_046155815.1 Limisphaerales bacterium
CAGCAGCGCGGTGGCGGTCACGCCATCCACATCGTAGTCGCCGAAGATCACCACCGGCTCGCCACGGGCGCGGGCGGCGTACAGGCGGTCCACGGCGGCGGCCATGGCGGGCAACGCGAAGGGGTCGGCGAGGTTGCGGAGGCGGGGCTGGAGGAAGGCGGCGGCGGAGGCGGGTTCGTCGAAGCCGCGGTTCACCAGGCACTGGGCGAGCAACGGGGAGACGCGGAGGGTGGCCGTGAGGCTGCCGGCGAGCAGGGGCTGGGGGGAGGCAGGCTGCCAGCGGTACCTCACAGCAGCCCCCGGAGCCAGACGAGGAAGCGCTCCTCGTACTTGATGACCAGCCGGATGATCACGCCGGCGATGGCCGCGAAATAAAGGCAGGTGCCCGCGGAGAAGAAGTAGCCGGCGAAGATCATGCGGCCGTCGCGCTCCATCATGCAGGAGGCCAGCAGGACGATGCTGATGGCGGGCAGGGTGTTGGTGAACAGGATCGGCGGCGGCACCGGGAGCGTCAGCAGGAAGGCCATCAGGACGATGAGCAGCGCGTGGGCGAGGCGCACGCCGCGCAGGCGCATCCACGCGGAACGGCGGGGCTTCACGCAGCGCTCGACCCAGGCGAGCAGCTTCACGCTGCCGCGGATCACGCGGGCCATGGTCTCGGGCGCCAGCGGGCGCTCGCCCAGGAAGCGCGGGAGCTGCGCGGGGAGGCGCAGCGCGAGGCGCGCGGACAGCCACAGCAGCACAAGGCCGAAGGCGTTGCTGATGCCCGGCAGCGTCACGGGCGCGGCCAGCGGCAGGCTGAGCAGGAGCATGACCAGGTAGATGCCCCGGCCCTCGGTGCGCTGCACGAGGCCGTTGAGCGTGCGCACCTCGGGGTCTTCCGCCAGCCGCCGCAACTGCGCCGAGAGCGGTTCTGTGCGCATGGCCGGTCAGGTCGCGGCCGGCGGCCGGCGGCGCTCCGCGAGGGTGGCGGCCAGCGACGCCCCGATGGCGGCCACGATGATCCCGGCCACCGCGCCCAGGGCCCAGCCGATGGGGATCTTCACCGCCCAGATGGCGAGCAGCATCTTCACGCCGATGAAGATGAGCACGAGCGAGAGCCCGACCTTGAGGTAGCGGAAGTACTCGATCGCGCCGGCCAGCGCGAAGTACAGCGAGCGCAGCCCGAGGATGGCGAAGACGTTGCTCGTGAAGACGAGGAAGTCGTTCTGCGTGATCGCGAAGATGGCCGGGATCGAGTCGAGTGCGAAGACGAGGTCCGTCGTCTCGACCATCACCAGCACGAGGGCGAGCGGCGTGAGGGCGAGGCGGCCGTTGAGGCGGGTGGTGAAGCGCTGGCCCTCGAGGTGGGAGCTGACGGGGAAAATCCGTCGCGCCAGCCGGATGAGGGGGTTTTTCTCCGGATGCACGCCGTCCTCCTTCGAGAAGAGCATCTTGATGCCCGTGATGACGAGCACCGCGCCCAGCACGTAGAGCAGCCAGTGGAACTCACGGATGAGGGCCGCGCCCACGATGATGAGCACGCCGCGCATCACCAGCGCGCCAATGATGCCCCAGAAGAGCACCCGGTGCTGGAACTCCACCGGCACGCGGAAGTAGCCGAAGATCAGCGCGATCACGAAAACGTTGTCCATGGACAACGACAGCTCGATCAGATACCCGGTGAAGAACTCGAGGGCCATCACCCGGCCGTGCCCGCGGTACAGCCAGACCGCGAAGGCGCACGCCAGCGCGAAGAACAGGCCGGTCCACCCCAGCGCCTCGCGGAAGCGCACCTTCCGCGCCTCGCGGTGGAACACCCCGAGGTCGAGGGCCAGCAGCACCAGGACCGCCGCCACGAAGCCCGCCCAGTGCCACGTCGAGAAAACCGGCTCGGACACGGCGGGAGTCACGCGCGGGCGGGTTCGGGCCGGGCCGTCACCACCCCCGCCGGGGCCTGGCCGATCTCCGGCCGCCGGCCCTTGTGCCACCACAGCACGATCGTCGCGGCGATGAAGATGGTCGAGTAGGTGCCCGTGACGATGCCGACGAGGAAGGTGAACGCGAAGTCGTTCAGCACCGGCCCGCCAAACAGGTAGAGGGCCAGCGTGGCGAGAAACGTCGTGCCCGAGGTGATGATCGTGCGGCTCAACGTCTGGTTCAGCGCGTGGTTGATCAGGTCGCGGAACGACCCGCGCACGCCCAGCTTCAGGTCCTCCCGGATGCGGTCGAAGATGACGATGGTGTCGTTGATCGAGAAGCCGATGATCGTGAGCATGGCCGCCACCATCGGCGCGCTCAGCTCGCGGCCGGTGAGGAAGAACCAGCCCAGCGTCATCAGCATGTCGTGCAGCACCGCCACCACCGCGCCGACCGCGAAGGAGAACTCATACCGGAACGCCACGTAGAGCAGGATGCCGAAAAGCGCGAGCAGGATGGACTTCACGGCCGAGAGCTGGATCTGCGCGCCCACGCTCGGGCCCTTGCGCTGCTCGCCCAGCACCTGGAAGCCCGCGTCGGGGAACTTCGCCGCCAGCGCCTGCTTGGCCTTCTCGCCCTCGCCGAAGGCCACCGTCACCACCAGCCGCTCCGAGGCGTCCGTGGGGCTGCGGGTGAAGTTGACCAGCGCGTCCGCCATGCCCGCCCCGGCCAGCGCCCCGCGCAGTCCGTCCATCTCCGGCCGCTGCTGGAACCCGAGCGTGATCGCGTCGCCGCCCGCGAAGTCCACGCCCACCACGTCCCGCCCGCGGTGGATGCCATAGCCGATGCCGATCACAATCAGCAGCCACGAGGCGAAGAACGCCGGCGCCGCCCACTTCAGGAAGTCAATCTTCGTGCCGCCGATGAGGTGGAGCATCCTGAGCTGCTTGACCACGCCGCGCTCGATCAGGAAGTCGAGGATGAGCCGCGTCACCACCAGCGCCGTGAACATGCTCACGCAGATGCCGATGGTGAGCGTCACGCCGAAGCCCTTCACCGGGCCGGTGCCCAGCCAGATCATGATGACCGAGGAGATCAGCGTGGTGAGGTTCGAGTCGAAGATGGTCCAGAAGGCCTTGCCGTAGCCGGCCGCGACCGCCCCCTTCAGCGACTTGCCCGCAGCCAGCTCCTCGCGGATACGCTCGAAGATCAGCACGTTCGCGTCCACCGCCATGCCGATGGTGAGCACGATGCCCGCGATGCCCGGCAGAGTGAGCGTCACCTCCTGGCCGGCCATGATGCCGAGCAGGACGATGATGTTGACCAGGAGGGCGACATTCGCGACGGCCCCACCCACGAGGTAGTACACCAGCATGAAGGCGGCCACGAACACGGTGCCCAGCAACGCCGCCCGCAGGCCGCTGCGGATCGAGTCCGCTCCCAGCGTCGCGCTCACGCTCGACTCCTCGACGATCTTCACCGGCGCCTCGAGCGGGTTCATCAGCACGCGCGCCAGTTCGGTGGCCTCCTTGTAGTCGAAGCGGCCCTGGATGACGCCCCGGCCGTTGGGGATGATGCTGTTGATGCGGGGCGCGCTGTACAGCTCGCCGTCCAGCACGATGGCGAGGAAGAATTCCTGGTTGCCGCGCGGCTGGAACTCGGTGGTGATCTCGCGGAACAGCGCGGCCCCCTCGCCGTTCAGCTCAAACTCGATTTCCGGTGCGCCGGTCACGGGATCGGGCACCGCCGCGGCCCGGGTGATGTAGCTGCCCGTCAGGCCGCGCTCCGGCTTCTTTCGCACCAGCATCCGTTCGCCCTGCGCCCGGACGCCCCGGTCGGTCCGGCGGTCGCCGAGGGTCAGCACCTCGTAGCCGGGAGGCACCAGGCCCTCGGCCAGGAGCCGGCCGGACTCGGGATGCACCATGCGGAACTCGAGGAACGCCGCCCGCTCGATCTGGCGCTTCACCTCCGCCTTCTGCGCGTCCGTCACTCCGGGCATCTGGATCTCAACCCGGTCGTCGCCGATCTTTTGGATCTGTGGTTCCGCGACGCCCATGCGGTCCACCCGCTTGCGCAGGATTTCCAGCGCCTGGTCCAGCGCCCGGTCACGGTCGCCGGCATCCGCCAGCCGGTTCGTGTCCATCTGCACCACGAACGCCATGCCGCCCTGGAGGTCGAGTCCGAGGCGGATGCGGCCGAGCGAGGCCTGCTGCACGGCGTTGAGGATCGCGGCGTTCGGCTCGCGGCCCTCGGGGATCGGCTGGGTGGGGAAGAAGCTGACGAGCTGGTTGGTCCCGACGGCGTCGGCCAGGGCGCGGAACTGCAGGGCCGGCGTGACGGCGTTCGTGCCCGCCCGCTCCGCGGCCAGCTCCCGCGCGCGGGTGACGATGGCGGTGAAGTTCGCGTCCGAGCGATCAGCCTTGCGGATGAAGGTCTCGATCAGGTCGCGGGGCTTGGGCGGATACAGCGCGGAGAGCGCCCACGCCACGGCAAACAGGGTCGCGCCGACCCAGATGATGCGGTTCTTCATGAAGCAACGGCGGCCGGCTCAGGCCTTGCGCTCGGTGATTTCGGACACGGCGGACTTCAACACCTCGACCTTGGCATCCTCGGAGCGCAGCGTGACGCGCGTCTCGCCCACGGAGACGATGGTGCCGCACAGGCCGCTGCTGGTCACCACCTTGTCGCCGCTCTTGAGCGTCTTGAGCAGCTCACGGTGCGCCTTCTCCCGCCTCTGCTGCGGGAGGATGACGATCAGGAAAAACACCCCGATGAGGAGGATGAACGGGACAAGCTGCATCCAGGCCGGCGCGCTGCTCTGGCCTTGCCCGGCCGGCGCGCCCAGCGCCAGCAGCGGAATGAATACGGCGTCAATCATGCGTCTAAGTTAGAGCCGGCGACCTTTCCGGCCCGCAATTCAATTGGCAAGCGCGTGTTCCAGCCATGAGGGCTTCGCGCAGCATCCGCGCGCGGCGGCGGAAAAACCGGCGCAAAACCCGTTGGCCTGGAGCCTGTTCCTTGGAGCTTCCTGCGGACTTGGAACTCGGGCTTTGGGGCTTCACGCCCCCTACACCTCCACCATCCCCTCGAACACGAACGTCGCCGGCCCCGTCAGCCGCACGTCGGTGAAGGCTCCGCCATCCTCCCCGAACTCCACCTGCAGCCGGTCGCCGCCCTGCACCTGCACATCCACCGGCGCGGGCCACCGGTGCCGCCGCGCGCTCACCAGCGCGGCGGCCGTCACGCCCGTCCCGCACGCCAGCGTCTCGCCCTCGACCCCGCGCTCGTAGGTCCGCACGCGGATCGCGCCGTGGCCGAGCACCTGCACGAAGTTCACGTTCGTCCCCCGCGGCCCGAAATGCGGGTGGAAACGGAGCTCCCGACCACGCTCCTGCACCATCGCCGCATCCGCATCCGCGACGAACACCACCGCGTGCGGCACGCCCGTGTTGATCGAATGCACCGCCACGGGCCCGGCGGCCGTGGCCACCGTCTCGTCCAGCCGCACGCCGTGCGGCGCCGTGAGGTTCACCGTCACGCGCTCGCCGTCGAACGTGCCGGTGATGACGCCCGCGCCGGTCGCAAAGGTGAGCGGCCCCTCTCCGCCCACGGCGCGACGGACGAAGCGCGCGAAGCACCGCGCCCCGTTGCCGCACATGTCCGCCGTGCTGCCGTCGCTGTTGTAGAAATCCCAGGCCCATTCTGCCGCGCCGTCCGCGGCGGGCCGCAGCAGCAGCACTCCGTCCGCGCCCACGCCGAACTGCCGGCGGCACAACCGCGCCACCTGCACCGGTGTCAGTGCGACCCGGCCGTCGCGGTTGTCCACGAGGATGAAGTCGTTGCCCGCGCCGGACATCTTGGTGAAGGCGATCCGCATCAGGCCGCGACGATAATCGCCCCGCTCCTCCGGTGAAGCCGGAAACTGAGGGCTTCCCTGGCCCTGTCTCCTCCGTGCCCGAGCCCGTCCTCACTCCAAGGCCGAAGCGTGGCCCTGCGCCGCCGCCGGGGCTGCCGAATGGAAGGTCACCACCGCCAGGCCCCCCTGCCGCTCGAGCCGGCCGGCCACGGTAATCGGCAAGCCGGCCCAGGCGGGCTCCAGCCGGGCACCGGCCGCCGGGACCAGCAGCACCACGAGGCCGCCGCCGTCCGCGTCGCGCACCAGCAGGCCGGGCGGCACGCCGCCGCTCAGGCAGCGCGCGGCGCAGGCGCGGTGGACCTTGCCGCTGCCGGGCCGCATCACACCGAACCAGCACTTCGTGTCCACCAGCTCGCCGGTGAGGGTGACTTCGGCGCCGGGCGCGGATCCGGCGGCGGGCGGCACTGCGGCCGGTCCGGCCGCCGCAGTGATGGCGTGGACCTCGATCATGCGCTGGCCGGCACGCTCGATCAGGCTGCCGGCCACGCGCACACGCCGGCCGTGCCAGTCCGCCGCGCCGGCCACGCCGCGCTTTCCGGGGCCGACGAGGACATGGTTCGTGACGCCCGCGCCGTCACCGGCCTGGAGCATCGGCAGCGGCGCGGCCAGCAGCACGCCCTCCCATTCGCGCGTGACGCCGAACTCAAACCGGCCCCCGCCGAACGGCCGCTGCACGGCCGCCACGCCGGCCGCGACAAGCACGAGCGCCACCGCCAGCAGCGCGACCCAGACGCGCACGCGCCGCGCCAGCCCCGCCGGCGCGCGGTCCGCGTAGCCGATGTAGAAGTCGTCGTTCATGATTCCTGCGCGCACGCCGCGGCACCGGCACGGCGGGTTCGCAGCGGGTTTTCCACGGCGCGCACCCAGACGCGGCCGGCGGCCACGCGCACGTCGTGCGTGGGGATGACTTCCTGGAAGGGCGGCGGGCTGCAGCCGTCCCCGGGCCGGTAGTTCCAGCCATGCCACGGGCAGGTGATGCAGCCGTCCACGATGCGTCCCTCGCCCAGCGGCCCGCCCTGGTGGCGGCAGACGTTGCCCGTGGCGAAGACGCGGCCGTCGTGCCGCCACACCGCCAGCCGCCGGCCGGCCACCGTCACGACGCGCGCCCGGCCTTCGCGCAGGTCATCCAGCGCGCACGCGTCCACGAAGCCGTCCGCCACGGCCGCGTCGTGCGCGCGGTCGAGGCGGCCTTCCCGGGCCGCGGCGGCGAGGTGCAGCCCGGCGAGCGCCACGAAGCCCGCGCCCAGCAGCAGCGCGGGCAGCGGGTGGCGCTCGGACTGGAGCACGCCCAGCGCGACGTGCGCCACGATCAGGCCGTAGGCCGCGTACACGCCGAGGTGCAGCGCCTTCCAGACCGGCGCGCCCAGGTTGCGGAGCCAGAAGTCGTGGCTGGTCGCCGCCAGGAGGAAGAGGATCCCGAGCGCCGCCGCGCCGAACGGCTCGAAGGGGAGGTGCGCCAGGCCGCCGCCGCCGCCCGCATACGCCGTGAACACGCTCACGAGGGGGAACTCATCGCCCAGCGCGTGGAACTGGACCACCGCGAGCACCGAGTGGAGGAGCGCGAGCAGGAACATCGTCACGCCCAGGTGCCGGCGGTTGTACAGCAGCGGGAGGAAGCGCGGGTCGAGCCGCGCCAGCGGGCCGATGGCGAGGATGACGTGCAGGAGCAGCAGCGCGGCGAGGGCGGAGCCGCGGAGCAGCAGCGTCTCGGCCGTGAAATCCGGGTTCCGCCCGGCCGTGACGCCGGCGAACGCGCCGAGGGTGAGCACGAGCAGGACGGCGAGCGTGGCGTCGTAGAGCCGCTTCTGGCGGTTCCAGTCCACGGCGCGATAGGCGAGGGACATGGCGGGAAACTCAGCGCGCTGACGGCGGCACGGCGGCGGGCAGCACCGAGGACGCGCGCTCCGCCGGCCGGGCCAGCAGCGCCGCCGCCAGCAGCAG
>JBJXFY010000232.1:0-2651 GCA_046155815.1 Limisphaerales bacterium
GCCGGATGCGTTGTCGTCCGCGCCGTTGTGCGCCTCCCCGGAACTATCGGGGTCGAGCGCGCCGAATGCGCCGCTACCCAGATGATCGTAGTGCGCGCCGACGACGACGATCTCTTCGCGACGGGCCGGATCCGAGCCCGGCAGCAGGCCGATCACGTTGCGCCCGGTGCGCCCAGTGAGCCCGAGCCGCTGGGCCAGGTTCCCCTCCACGCGGAAGTCCTGGAACCATCCGCTGGAAGGTGGCTGCAGGCCGACCGCCTCGAACCGGCGCTGAATGTACGCGGCGGCGGAGTCGGCATTGGCGGTTCCGGTCAGCCGGCCGTCGAGCCGGTCGTCGGCCAGGAAGCGGATGTCATCGAGGAATCGGGGCTGCGGCTGCTGCGCCGCGGACGGCCCCGCAATGAATGAGAGGAGGAGCAACGACCAGGACAACGCACGAGCCATGTTCAGGACCATCCGCTAAGGGAAATTTCGGGGAGAGAATTCTAGCCGGAATCCCGGCCCGGGTGGCAAGCGCCTTGCACTTCCGGGAAGGTCCGGCCGGTCATTCGGGAGCTTGGGTGGCCTGGTCAAATCGTTTGATAGCAACATGTTAGTCCACGTGGCCACGCACTGAGCAGATGGGGCGTCTGGCATGATCATGAGTCAACCTGCGGCGACGGTTGCAGCTACCCTGAGCGCCGTGCTGGCCCTGCTCCGCCACCAGCCACTCCGGCGGGAGGATCAGGCGCGCGCATTCCGTGCCTTCCTGTCCGCCGTGGGCGGGGAAGCGGTCGAGATCCAGGTGACCGACGCCGGCCTCGCCGTCGGCGGGCAGCCGATCTCACCGGCGATGCCTGGTGCCACGGAACTCGCAGAGCACCTGCGTGCCCACGGCATCGCGTCCCTGACACTGCTCGCCGCCCTCACGCCCGCGTTGACCCTGTCCGTGCTCCGCGCGCTTGCGACCCCAGCCGGACACTTCGCTACCGTGGAGCATCTCCTCGCCGACATCGAGCCCGAAGCGCGGCAGCATGTCCGCATCGCGTCCGCGATCGCAGAGGGGCAGCAGGGTGGAGAGGGCGGAGACGGGGAACAGGACCGCGTGGAAGGGCTCGTGAAGGAGGGCTTCGTCGCCGGTGCCGACCTCATGGCGGTGTTCAACATCGGCACGGAAACGCCGGATGCCGCATTCAAGTATCACCGACCCGAAGAGCGGTACTCGTCGTCCGGCGAGGTCGACCAGCTGGTTGCGAGGCTGGAGGCCGAACCCGAGGCCGAACAGCACGCGGCGCTGCTCGACGACGTGGTGGCGGCGGTAGACGCCGACCTGCGGGCCAGGAACTATGACGCGGTCATACGGGCCACGGCGCGCGTGGCGCGCATCGAGGGCTCGCTCCCCGAAGGTGAGGCGCGGCGTGCCTACCAGATTGCCCTCCGTCGCATGCTGCCGTGGGGGGCCGTCGAGCAGGTGGCCCGTCGCACCGTCGGCGCGGCACGTCAGGACGCGATCGAAGTCCTCAAGCGCGCCGGTCCGGAGGCGCCCGACATCCTCCTGCAGCAGTTGGTGGAGTCCGACTCGATGGAGGAGCGGCGGGCCTACTATGGAGCGCTGCGACAGCTGAACACCAGTTCGCCCCTGCTGGGCCGGCTGCTGGCGCACGAAGAGTGGTTCGTCATCCGAAACGTGGCCGAACTCTGCGGCGACCTCGCCGCCGAGGACACCATTCCCCAGCTCGCGCGCCACGTGCACCACGCGGACGAGCGGGTCCGGCGCGCCGTCGCAGGCGCGCTCGCCAAGATCGGAACGTCCGCGGCGGCGGAACCCCTCCGGCAGATGCTGCGTGATGCGTCGCCGCAGGTGCGGCTGCAGGCGGTGCAAGGGCTGGACGGCGCCCGATCGAAAGGCCTCGCGATGTCGCTGGCGCTGGCCGTGGAGGATGAGGCGAACGCCGACGTGTTGCGGGAGATGCTGCTGGCGCTGGGTCGCATCGGCTCGCCCGACGCGGTGCAGGCGCTGGCCCGTGCCGCGGCGCCCGGGCGCCGGCTTTTCAATCGCCGGCCGCTGGCAGTGCGCCTGGCCGCCATCGAGGCGCTCCGCCTCGCCGGAACGCCGGGTGCAGCGACGGTCCTGCAGGGACTGGTCGGCGATGACGACGCCGAGATCCGGGATGCCTCGGAGCAGGCGCTTGCCGGGATGACCGCCCGCCGACCCGCCTAGCGCGGGATGAAGTCCGTGTCGGCGCCCCCGCGCCGGGCGAACGCGGCCAGGAGCCGGGCCGTGGACAGCACGTCTTCCAGCGCCACCATCTCGTTCGGGCTGTGCATGTAGCGGAGGGGCACCGACACCAGCCCGGTGGCCACGCCGCGGTGCGCGTTGAAGATTGCCTCCGCATCGGTACGGGTGTCGCGCGAGGCCGCTTCCACCGTGTAGGGAATGCTGTCCGCCTCCGCGGCAGCGACCAGTGCGTCGAAGACGACGCTGCTCACCGCCGCACCGCGCGCGACGATCGGGCCGCCACCAAGCCGGTGGTCGCCGTGCCGCCTCTTCTCCATGCCGGGATAGTCCGTGGCGTGAGTGACGTCGACCACGATGGCGGCCTTCGCCTCCAGTGCCGCCGCGGAGGAACGGGCGCCGCCGCCGGTGTACGCGATCTCCTCCCGCGTGGTCG
>JBJXFY010000235.1:0-4361 GCA_046155815.1 Limisphaerales bacterium
CTGCTGCGCATCGGGCGTCCGGACGAGGCCGCCCCGCTCCTGGCCGAGCTGGACCGCCGGGGATTCGTGCCTCCCGAACTGGCGGCCGTTCGCCGCACCGCGGCCTCCCGCTGACCCGCCGCGCCCACGACCGGGCCGTGGTGGTGCCGGTGCATCCCGCACGACGCGGTCAGCGGCGCCGGCTTCCAGCGCGTCTCCTTCGCCGTCACCGCGGAGTCGAAAAAGCCCCGAGGCCCGGGTTGGCCTGCGGCCTGGTCCGGTTTCAGGAACGGAACTCCGGCTCGTCAACCCCGCTCTGCCGGATGATGGATTTCAGCGTTCCCACGGGAATCTCCCGCCGGTTCGGAACCGGCACCGTGGCGCTGTCCGAGCCGGGAAGCTCGCGCCGCAGGATGATGTGACTGCCGCTCTGTCGCACGCGGACAAAGCCGTGCCGCACAAGGATGCGCAGGACTTCCGTCGCGGAGAGAGGGCGCAGCTTGGCCATGCGCTGCCTGCCAAACGCCCCAGAAGGACAAAGACAAGCCAAAAATCGCCGCCGGGAGAAATGCTAGGCCAGAACCAGGTCCAAGGGCTGCACGCGCGCGCCGATCTTCAGCCGCCGCCTGATCTCGTTCGCGCTGGCGCACTCCAGCCACAGGGCCACCGCCTCCGCGAGCATCGCGTGGGCTTCCTTGCGGCTGCGTCCCTGGCTCGCGACATCCAGCTCCGGACAGCGGGAGACGAACCACCGGCCCTCCGGCTCGATCACGGCGGTCAGCGGGGGGATTTCGATGACTTCACCGTTGCGTGAAATCCGGGTCGCCTGCATGGCTTCAGTTTGGTCCGCCCTTTCCGCCGCGACAACCGCCGAGTCATCCACCTACTGCGGCGGCATCGCCTCCACCAGCCGGCGCACGATGTCGTCCGCCGTCACGCCGTCGCTCTGCGCGGCGAAGTTCGGCCCCAGCCGGTGGCGCAGCACCGGCGCGGCCACGGCCGCCACGTCCGCGCAGTTCACGTACACCTGCCCGCGCAGCATGGCCCGCGCGCGCGCGGCGAGGATGAGGTTCAGCGAGGCCCGCGGCCCCGCGCCCCACGTCAGCCATTTGCGGCAGAAGTCTGCCGCCTCCGGCAGCTTCGGCCGCGTGCTGCGCACCAGCTTCTCCGCGTAGGCGAAGACGTGGTCCGCCACCGGCATGTGCCTCACGGACTTCTGCAGCGCCAGGATCTCGTCGCCGGCCAGCACCGGTTCCGGCGGCGCCGGCGGCGCGCCCGTGGCCATGCGCATGATCTGCAGCTCCTCCGCGGAGCTCGGGTAGTCCACCGAGACCATGAACATGAAGCGGTCGAGCTGCGCCTCGGGCAGCGGGTAGGTGCCCTCCTGCTCGATCGGGTTCTGCGTCGCCAGCACGAAGAACGGGTCGGGCAGGGAATAGTTCTGCCCGCCGGCGGTCACCTTGCGCTCCTGCATCGCCTCGAGCATTGCAGCCTGAGTCTTGGGCGGCGTGCGGTTGATCTCGTCGGCGAGGATCACGTTCGCGAAGATCGGCCCCTTGAGGAAGCGCAGCCCGCGCTCGCCCGTGGTGGTGTCCGTGGTGATGACCTCCGTGCCCGTGATGTCGCCGGGCATCAGGTCGGGCGTGAACTGGATGCGCTTGAAGCTCAGGTGCAGCGCCTGCGCGAGGCTGGAGACGAGCAGCGTCTTGGCCAGCCCGGGCACGCCGACGAGCAGCGCGTGGCTGCGGGTGAAGATCGAGATGAGGATCTGCTCGATCACGTCCTGCTGGCCCACGATGACCTTGGCCAGCTCGCGCTGGAGCGCGTCCCGGGCGGTGGTGAGGCGGGCGAGGGCCTGGAGATCCGCGTCGGAGGCGGCGGGGGCGGGTTCATTCATCGGCGGCGGACGGTTGGCGCGGCAAGGTTTCGGCGCGGGACGGCGAATGCAACCCCGCGCTGCGAAAACCGCGCCCGGACTCACGCCGCGGCGGCGCGGCGGCCCGGCTCCGGCGTGTAGCCGCCGGCCTCTGTCTCCACCCACCGTGCGAGTAGCCACAAGGCGTCGCTCAGGCGGTTGAGGAAGATGATGATCTCCGGGTTCTCGAGCTGGCCGGCCTCGTGCAGGCTGCACACCCGGCGCTCGGCGCGGCGGCAGACCGTTCGGGCTGAGTCCAGCGCGGCGGCGTCGGGCGTCTCCCCCGGCGTGGCCCAGCCGCGGTAGGTGATGCTCTGCGCCTCGATCTGCCTCACCAGCTCGTCCAGCGGCAGGATGAGCCCGTCCGTGACGACGGGGTAGCCGTCCTTCCGATAGCGCGGCAGGTCGTCCAGTGCGGTGGCCAGCTCGCCCATCACGGTCACGAGGTTTTTCTGCACGGCCAGCAGGTGGTCGCGCACGAAGGCGTGGGCCGTGAGCGCGCGGGCGAGGCCGAGCGCGGCGTTGAGTTCGTCCACCGCGCCGTAGGCCTCCACGCGCGGGTGGCACTTGGAGACGCGGCGGTTGTACATCAGGCCGGTGGTGCCGGCGTCTCCGGTGCGGGTGGCGATGCTCATCAGTCGTTGAGCGGGCCAGCATGGCATAACTTTTCCCTGATGCCACCTTGGGTTCGTTGACGCCGGTCCGGCCCCCGCCCACCGTCCCACGCACGCATGAACGCCAAGCTGATCCTCAAGTCCGTCGTCCTCCTGCTGGTGCTGCTGCTGCTGGTCATCATGGGCATGAACAACCGCGGCAGCGTGGACTTCGCCCTCCCGCCGCTGCTCGACAAGGTCCGCCAGCCCGCGGCCATCATGTACTTCGCCTTCTTCGCCATCGGCTTGCTCACGGGGACGATCCTCACCGCGGGGGGCGGCGGAAAGAAGTCCGGCAGTTCCGGCGCCTCGCGCTCCAGCTCCGCGAAATGACCCGCTTCCGGCCGGCGCGTCTGGCGGGGGCCGCCGGCCTGGTTGCCGGCGTAGTCCTGCCGGCGCTGCGGGCCGGAGAGGCGGACCGCTGGCTGCATCCGCCCGGGATCTTTCCCGAAGGAACTCCTGCCGCGCGCCTCACCACCAACGAGGCCGCCGGCCTCTCCGGCACGGCGGCGCAGGGCCGCCTCCGCGTGACCTGGCCGCCGCCGGCACCGCCGGCGAACGCCGCCGTCCGCCTCCGCCACAGCACGGACGCACCCGGCCATTGGCCCGCACGGCACTGGCGCACGCTGCCGATGACGTGGCGCGACGGCGCGTGGCACGCCGACGTGCCGGTGGTCATGCTCGAAGCTCCGGTCATCTACTTCGCGGAAACCACGGACGGTGCCAACGACACCAAGGCGCAGGCGACGCCGATGCGGATTTTCTTCCCGGCCCAGGCCGGTCTGACGCGGCCGGCGAACCTGCGCTGGGCCTTTCTGGAGGGCTTCGAGGAGGGGCACGAAGGCTGGGCGCTGGCCACGGGCGCCACCAACGCGCTGCCGCTCGAGACCGTTTCTCCGGGCGCTTCAGGCCGGCACGCGCTGGCGGTGGCGGTGCCGCCGGGGCGGGCCTCGGTGGCGGTGACCACGACGGCCCTGCGCGGCTGGATGCTGCTTGAGCACGGCGCGGCCGCGCTGCGCCTCTCGGCTCGGACGGACGCGGGCGAGGGCCGGCTGCGCGTGAAGCTCCTCGCCAACGCGGGTTCGCCGGAGTTCGTCCTGCACGAGGGTCCGCCGGCGGAGACGGTCGGTCCCGCGTGGCGGCGGGTGGAGATTCCCCTCGCCGCGTATCCGCGGCTGCGCGTGCGGGATGTGGACCGGCTGGTGATCGAGTTCGCCGGCCGCGCGGGTCAGCGGCTGCTGGTGGACGACGTGGAGCTGGTGCCGCCCTGACCGGCGGCGGGGCGCTCGACGGCCTTCCGGTACGCGCGCAGCCCCTCGACGAGGGCGGTGGCCATGCGCTGGCGGCCGGTCGCGCTGTAGATGCGCCCGGCGTCGGCCGGGTTGGTCATGAAGCCGCCCTCGACGAGCGCAGCGGGCATGTCGGCGAGGCGGGTGACGACGAAGCGGGCGCGCTTCACACCGCGGTCGGGCGCGCCGGTGCCGCGGGCCAGCGAGCGCTGGAGGTGGTAGGCGAGCAGGACGTTGCGGTCGTCCTCGACGTTGTTGTTCGAGGCGGAGGTGGGGCCGAATTCGCGGTCCGCGTGCGTCGAGGGCGTGCCGGCGGGGGCGGTGTAGAAGACTTCCGGGCCGGCGGCGTCGGGGTTGCGGCCGGAGTTGAAGTGCAGGCTGAGGAAGACGTCGGCCCCGCGCTGCGCCGCGAGCAGCGGGCGCGCGGCCAGCTCGGGGTAGGTGTCGCCGGTGCGGGTCATCACGACGTTGAAGCCGGCGGCGAGGAGCTGGCGGCGGAGCTCCTGGGCGAGCAGGAGGGTGTAG
>JBJXFY010000237.1:0-23331 GCA_046155815.1 Limisphaerales bacterium
CTCAGCAGCGACCAGCCATGAAAACAGTCCCATTGCTTCCCCTTCTTTCGTGCTTTTTTGTTCTCGGCGGCCAGGGCGCCTCCGCCGAGAACTGGCCTCAGTTCCGCGGGCCCGATGCCCAAGGGCACTCCGCTGAGTCCAGCGTGCCGCTCAGGTGGAGCGCGACGGAGAACGTGGCCTGGAAGACGCCGCTGCCGGGCGAGGCCTGGTCGTCGCCCATCGTCTGGGGTGACCGGGTCTTCGTGACCACCGCGACGGACGCCGGCGAGTCGTGCCGCGTGCTGTCGCTCGACCGCCGCACGGGGCGGATTCTTTGGGATAAGGAAGTTTTCAAGCAGGTGCCGCGCCGCAAGGAGGGCCGCAACACCTACGCCACGCCCACTCCGGCGACGGACGGGGAGCGCGTCTATGCGTGCTTCGGCGACGGCAGCTTCGCCGCCATAGACTTCGCGGGCGAGACCGTCTGGACGAACCGCAGCCACCCCTTCTACAGCCAGCACGGGCTCGGCAGTTCGCCCATCCTGCATGACGGCCTACTCATCATGGCGCGCGACGGCAGCAGCGACGGCCCGGACAAGGGCCTGGGCTGGCAGACACCCTGGGATCAGTCGTATGTCGTCGCGCTCGACATCCGGACGGGAGTGGAGAAGTGGCGGACGAAACGCGGACTTTCGCGCATCTCCCACGGCGCGCCCGCGATGTGGGCGCCGCCGGGCAAGGCCGCGCAGGTCATCAGCGAGGCCGGCGACGTGCTGCAGGGCTTCGACGCCAAGTCCGGCCGGCTGCGGTGGACGAGCGAGGTCATCGGCGAAGGCAAGGTGCCCTCGATGGTGCTGGGCGACGGGCTGGCCTTCACCGCCGGCGGCTGGGGCGGGAAGGAGTCCATCAAGGCCTTCCGGCTCGGCGGGGAAGGTGACTTGAAGGAAACCAACCTGCTCTGGGAGCAGAAGAAGGGGATGCCCAAGGTTCCCTCCATGATCCATGTGAAGCCGCATCTCTTCGCGATCACCGACGGCGGCATCGCCTCGTGCTTCAAGGCAGGCACCGGCGAAATTGTCTGGCAGGAGCGGGTCGGTGGAAACTTCGGCGCCTCCCCGGTGAGTGCTGCCGGCCGCATTTACTTCGTGGGTGACAACGGCGAGACGGCGGTCCTGGCCGCCGGGCCTGAGTTCAAGGTGCTGGCGAGGAATCCGCTGGGTGAGAAGGTTCAGGCCTCCCCGGCCATTTCGCAGGGACAGCTTTTCATCCGCACGGAGGCCAACCTCTTCTGCATCGGCAGCCCGCCATGATCGGGATCGCTGAGCGGAGCACATCGTATCCCATCAGGCGCTTGCGACCCTCCGTGGCACCCGCTTGAATCGCGCGAGTCACCGAATCGGTATGGCAGCGCTGAAATCCATGCACCCGCCCCGCTGCCTGGCCTGGCTGATGCTGATGCTGCCCGTCGTCGGCCGTCCGGCCGACGAAGCCACGTTCTTCCGCGCCATCAACCTGAACGGCCCGGCGCTTGTGCTTGACGGCCATGCCTGGGAGACCGGTGACGCGACCAACCTGGTCGTCAACGGCAACGCGTTCGAGAACCAGGCGGTGCCGCTGAAGCCGCCGACCGACGCCGCGCGGGCAAAGATGATCCGCAGCAGCCGCTGGGGCAGCAAGGTGGACGTGGAGCTGACCGCGGTGCCGGCCGGCGATTACCAGGTGTTCCTCTACGTCTGGCAGGACAACCACGACGAGCAGTTCGACCTGCTGGTGAACGGGAAGTCGGTCGTCGGGAAGTTCCACAGCGGCAGCGCGGGCGCGTGGCGGAAGCTCGGCCCGTGGCCGGCGACCAGTGCCGATGGCAGGCTCAAGGTCTCCGCCCGGGGGGCCAGTCACGGCGCGGCCAACCTGTCCGGGATCGAAGTCTGGTCGGGGAGCGGCGCGATCCCACAGACCGATGCGCCGGCCTTCGTCACCGTGCCCACGGAGGAGCAGGTCGCGTTCTTCGAGCGCCGCATCCGGCCGGCGCTGGTCGAGCACTGCTACGACTGCCACAGCGCCGGCGCAAAGAAGCTCAAGGGCGGGCTCGTGCTCGATTCGCGCGCGGGCGTTGTCCAGGGCGGCGACACCGGACCGGTGATCACGCCGGGCGAGCCGGACGCCAGCCTGCTGATCCAGGCGGTGCGGCACGCCGATCCAAACCTCGCCATGCCGCCCAAGTACAAGCTGCCCGCCGACATGGTCGCCGATCTGGAGCAATGGGTCCGCATGGGCGCGCCCGACCCGCGCGCCGAAGACACCGTGGCTTCCGCGAGGGCGAAATCGGCCATTGACTGGGACAAGGCTCGCGAATGGTGGTCACTCCGGCCGGTCACGGACCGGTTGCCACCACCAGTCGCCCGGAGTGACTGGCCCGCGAACGACCTGGACCGCTTCATCCTCGCCCGCCAGGAGGCTGCCGGACTCACTCCCGCAGCCGATGCCGGGAGGCGTGTCTCGATCCGGCGGGTCACCTTTGACCTCACGGGCCTGCCGCCGACGCCCGAAGAAGTGGATGCCTTCCTCGCGGATGATTCGACCGAAGCCTTCGCCAAAGTCGTGGACCGCCTGCTCGCCTCGCCGCGCTATGGCGAGCGCTGGGGCCGTCATTGGCTTGACGTGGTGCGTTACGCCGACACCGCGGGCGACAACTCTGATTTCCCGATCCCCCAGATGCATCGCTACCGCGACTGGGTCATCGGTGCCTTCAACCGCGACCTGCCCTATGACCAGTTCGTGCGCGAGCAGCTTGCCGGCGACCTGCTGCCGGCGGAGGACGGCGGCGAAACGGATCTGCGCATCATTGCCACCGGCTACATCGCCAACGCCCGGCGCTTCGGCTCGCGCGTGGACGACTACCCGCAGCACCTCACGATCGAGGACACGATTGACAACGTCGGCCGCGCGTTTCTCGGCCTGACGGTCAGTTGTGCGCGCTGCCACGACCACAAGTTCGATCCCATCAGCACGCAGGACTACTACGCGCTCTACGGCATCTTCCACAGCACGCGCTACCCGTGGCCGGGCATCGAGCTGGACCAGAAGCAGCGCGACTTCGTGCCGCTCGTGCCGCCCGGCGAGATGGCCCGTGCCGAGACGCGGCGGAAGGAGTTCGACGCGGAGAAGCGCCGGCTGGAGAAGGCCGTGCAGACGCTGAAGGACTCACTTAAGGACACACCCGCCGAGGAGAAGAAGGACGTCGAGGCGAAGATCAAGGAGGCCGAGCAGGCGGTGAAGGGGCATGTGGACCGCGGGCTCCCTTTTGAGCAGGCCTATGCCGTGGCCGAGGCGGCGAAGTTTGAGGACGTGCCCGTGCAGCAGAAGGGCGATCCGGCGAAGCCCGGCGTGCTGGTGCCCCGGCGCTTTCTCACCGTGCTCGGCGGCGCGGAGCTTCCCAAGGATGCGCCGACCAGCGGGCGCCTCCAGCTCGCCGGCTGGATCATCGATCCGGCCAATCCGCTCACGGCTCGCGTCATGGTGAACCGCATCTGGCTGCATCACTTCGGCCGCGGGCTGGTGCCGACCGCCAACGACTTCGGCAAGCAGGGCAAGCCGCCCACGCATCCGGAGTTGCTCGACTGGCTCGCGACGCGCTTCCGCGAGTCCGGCTGGTCGGTCAAGGCCATGCACCGGCTCATCCTGCTCTCACGCACCTACCGCCAGAGTTCACAGCGCAGTGACATCGCGACGGAACGTGATCCTGGCAACGACCTCCTCAGCGCGTTTCCGCGGCGGCGCCTCGACGCCGAGGCCCTCCGCGACACGCTGCTCGCGCTCGGCGGCAACCTCGATCCCCGGCCCGGCGGCGAGCATCCCTTTCCGAGGCCGTCGGAGTGGAAATTCACCCAGCACAACCCCTTCCGGGCGGTGTATCCGTCGAGCCATCGCAGCGTGTACCTGATGACGCAGCGCATCCAGCGGCATCCCTTCCTCGCAATCTTCGACGGCGCCGATCCGGCCGCCAGCACCCCGGCGCGCCTCACCAGCACCACGCCGCTCCAGGCGCTGTTCTTCCTGAACGACGAGCTGCTGCACGAACAGGCGCAGGGACTGGCCGGCCGGCTGATCACGGCCGCGTCCGATGACGGCACGCGCGTCTCCCTCGCCTACCAGCTCGCACTGGGACGGGAACCGGACCCGGCGGAGGCCGAAGCGGCGCTGCGGTTTGTTTCCGCGATGAACTCCCGTGCCGGTGAATCCGGCGCGTCCGAGGCCGAGGCGTGGCGGTCCTTCAGCCGCGCGCTGTTCCGCCTCAATGAATTCGTCTATTTGGACTGACTTCTCAGCGCCATGAACCGCCGCCCCGTTTTCCACTCCCGCCGCGAAGTCATCCGCTCGCTGGTCGGCTCGTCGCTGCTGCTGCCCGGGATCGTTTCAAACCTCCTGGCCGAGGACGCCCCGTCCGACCCGCTGGCACCCAGGGCGCCGCATTTTCCGGCCAAGGCGAAACGGGTCATCTTCATCTTCTCGAACGGCGGCGTGTCGCACATGGACACCTTCGACCACAAGCCCGTGCTCTTCGCCGCCGACGGCAAGACGATGGGCGTGGGCGGCGGCCTCTCGAACCAGCAGCGCCGGCTGCTCCGGCCCGGCTGGGAGTTCAAGCCCGGCGGCCGGTGCGGCACGCTGGTCAGCGACCTCTTCCCGCACCTGCGCGAGTGCATGGACGACATCTGCCTGGTCCGCTCGATGAACTCGAACGACAATGAGCACTACCAGGCCACGCTCGGCATCCACACCGGCTCGTTCTTCTTCTCGCGGCCCAGCATCGGCTCCTGGATCAGCTACGGCCTCGGCACCGAGAACCGCAACCTGCCGTCGTTCGTCGCCATCTCGGCCGGGTCGCCCTACGCGGGCACGCAGGTTTTCAACAACGACTTCCTGCCGGCCTACCACCAGGGCGTGCGCGTCGTGCCCGGCAGGGAACCGATCGCGAACCTCGACCGCCGCACCCGCCAGGGCGACATCCAGGAGCTTGAGCTCGGCCTCGCCAACGCGCTCAACCGCCGGCATCTCGACGCGCGTGGCCACGACAGCGAGCTTGCGGCGCGCCTCCGCACCTTCGAGACCGCCTTCCACATGCAGACCGAGGCGCGCGAGGTCTTCGACCTGTCCAAGGAAAGCGACGAGACGCTCGCGCTCTACGGCCTGAAGCGCGACCAGACCGACGGCTTCGGCTGGCCTTGCCTTATCGGCCGCCGGCTCGCGGAACGCGGCGTGCGCTTCATCGAGCTGGTGGACGGCAGCTCCAGCCACAACTGGGATCAGCACGGCGACATGGCCGAGCACGCCCAGCACGCGAAGAACATTGACCAACCCATCGCCGGCCTGCTGCGCGACCTCAAGCGCCGTGGGATGCTGGAGGACACGCTTGTCGTCTGGACCACCGAGTTCGGCCGCACGCCCGGCGTGGACGGCGAGAAGGGCCGCGGGCACCACAGCGCGTGCTACTCGTCCTGGCTCGCCGGCGGCGGCGCGAATGGCGGCCTGGCCTACGGCAGCACCGACGACCTCGGCGCCACGGTCGCGGAGAACAAGGTCCACGTTCACGACTTCCATGCCACGATCCTCCACCTGCTCGGCATGGACCATGAGCGCCTCACGTTCCGTCACGGAGGGCGGGACTACCGGCTGACCGACGTGCATGGCCACGTGGTCCAGGCCTTGCTGGCCTGACTTTCCCGGCCGGCGCACCCGCGACCTCGTAGCGCGGCGCTGCCAGCGCGCGCTCGCGCCCGCGCCCGTCTTCCGTACCGTAGCCGCGTGGCCGCGAGCCTGGTCGTCAACGAAATCTACCTGAGCCTGCAGGGGGAGAGCACCTGCGCCGGGCTGCCGTGCGTCTTCGTCCGGCTCACGGCCTGCCCGCTGCGCTGCTCGTACTGCGACACGGCCTACGCCTTCACCGAGGGGAAGCGCCGTCCGCTGGATGAAATCCTGACCGAAGTGCAGCGCCTCGCCGCGCCCTTTCCACCGGCACCTGGCGAGGGCGGCCACCGGCTGCCGCTCGTGGAACTCACCGGCGGCGAACCGCTCGCGCAGCCGAATGCGCTGCCGCTCATGGCCGCGTTGGCGGACGCGGGCTTCACCGTGCTGCTCGAGACCAGCGGCGCGCTGGACATTGCCCGCGTGGACCCGCGTGTGCGGCGGATCGTGGACGTGAAGTGCCCCGGCAGCGGCGAGGCGGGGCGCAACCGGCTGGAAAACCTGCCGCTGCTCCGCCCCACGGACGAGGTGAAGTTCGTGCTCGGCTCACGCGAGGACTACGCGTGGGCCAGGGCGTTCCTCGTGGAGCATCGGCTGCCGGGCGTGTGCCCGATCCTGTTCTCCTGGGTGCATCCGCTCGTGCCGGAGCAGCAGCATCCCTCGCTGAAGCGCATGCCGGCCGGACACACGCCGATGTCGCGGCTGGAACTGGTCGAGGCGATCTTGGCCGACGCCCTGCCCGTGCGCTTCCAGCTCCAGATGCACAAGCTTCTGTGGCCGCCGGAGCAGCGTGGGGTATGAAGGACCATCCTTCGTGCTCGTGTCCGTCCTCGTCTTCGCCCTCGATGAGGTTCAACGCACGAGGACGACGACGAGGACGAGAAGGATGAAATGAGCACCTCCCAAGTCCTCGACCTGCTCCGCCGATACGAATCGCGGAACGTCACGTTCCGCGCGCCGGACGGCTCATGGCCGATCGTCTGGGCGCGGGCGCGCGGCTGCCATGTCTCGGACGCCGAGGGGCGGCGTTACCTTGATCTCACGGCCGCGTTCGGCGTGGCCGCGGCCGGGCACGCGAACCCCGCCGTGGTCCGCGCCGGGCAGCGCCAGATGGCCACGCTGCTCCACGCGATGGGCGACGTGCATCCGCACGAACTCAAGGCGTGGCTCGCGCGCGCGCTGAGCCGGTTGACCTTTGGGAGGTGGGCCAGGCTTCAGGCTCCAGGCCCCGGGTCCCGGGCTCCGGGCTCCGGAAAAGTCATCTTCGGCAGCTCCGGCTTCGAGGCGGTGGAGGCGGCGTTGAAGACAGCGCGGCTGGCAACCGGCCGGCCGGGCGTGATCGCCTTCACCGGCGGCTACCACGGGCTGGGCTACGGCGCGCTGAACGCCACCCATCGCGGCGAGTTTCGTGATCCCTTCCGCGACCAGCTCCGTGAGTTCGGGCACTTCGTCCCGTTTCCCGACTGCCAGGGATGCGGGTGCCCAGCCAAGGCAAAAGGCAGGTGCTGCGGGCAGCTTGAGGAGATCGAAGTCGCAGTGCGCCGCGTGTTCCGCCGGCAGGCCATCGGCGCGGTGCTGGTGGAGCCGGTGCAGGCGCGGGGCGGGATTCGCGTGCCGCCGCCCGAGTTTCTGGCGCTCCTGCGGCGGCTTTGCGACGAGCACGGTGCCCTGCTGGTGCTGGACGAGATCTACACCGGCTTCGGCCGGACGGGGGCGTGGTTTGCTTGCGAGCCTGCCCGCGTGGTTCCGGATTTGATCTGTCTGGGCAAGGCGCTCACGGGCGGCTTCCCGCTCAGCGCGTGCGTGGGCCGCGCCGACGTGATGGACGCCGCGTGGCCGGCCTCGGCCGGCGAGGCGATCCACACCAGCACCTTCCTCGGACATCCGGTTGGATGCGCGATGGCCCTCGTGCAGCTGGCTGAAATCCGCCGCCTTCGGCTGCCCGCGCGCGCTGCTCGGCTGGGGCGTATCCTGGCGCGCGAACTGGGGGGGGTTGCCGCCGGACTGCCGCCCGGCCTTTGCGGCATCGTCCGCGGCACCGGGCTGCTCGCGGGATTGGAACTGCGCTGCAACGACGGCCGGCCGGCCGGGGAAACCGCGGTGAAGGCGGTGCAGCGGATGCTTCGGCTGGGCTTCCTCCTGCTGCCTGAAGGGGCGCATGGCGAGGTGATTGGCTTCACCCCGCCGCTGACCATCGGGGAGGATGACTTGCGGCGTGCGGCGCGGGCGCTAGGCGGAGTGCTGCGGGGCGGCCCCTGAAGGGCGGGCGGCACGGGCCATGCGCCGCCGCTCGCGGTGGGCGAGGAGCTGCGTGAAAAACGCCGACCGAGTCGCCGCCATCAGCGCCTTCGTATCGGCTGGCCGATTGGCCGCCTCCCTGCGCGGCGACCCCTCGGGAGGGAACTCGGAGTGCGACTTCATGTTGGGAACGACGACGCCACCATCCTCACAAATCATCTCCACGCAAGGGAGGGCGCGTGACAACCGTGCGAATTTTTGGGCCGAAAAGGCTGTTATTATCCCCGCAACAGCACACAACGAAGGCGGGATGCGCAGTGGCCGGGCGGCCCGAGCCCTTGATTCCCGCGCCGCCCACTGTTCCGCCGTGCTCGTCCCGCCGCCCCACAACCGATGAACCTTTCCGCCATGCGCGAACTGCTGAACGCCGAGGGCGTCCAGCTCACGCGCTCCCTCGGACAAAACTTCCTCCACGACGCGAACCAGCTCCGCCGCATCGTGGCCGCCGCCGAGCTGACGCCCGGCGCGCGCGTGCTCGAGATCGGTCCCGGCCTCGGCCCGCTGACCGAACTCCTGCTGGCCGCCGGCGCGCGGGTGCTGGCCATCGAGGCCGACGTCCGGATGGTGACACTGCTCAACCGGCGCCTCGGGCAGCCGGCCGGCCTGGAGTTGATCCACGCCGACGCGCTCGAGTGGCTCCGGGAGAACCCGCGCGACTGGTCCGGCTGGCGCGTCGTGTCCAACCTCCCGTACTCCGCAGGCTCGCCGATCGTGGTCGAGCTCGCGCGCGCGCCGGTGCCGCCGGACCGCGTGGTGGTCACGCTCCAGCGCGAGGTGGTGGACCGGCTCCGGGCCGAGCCGGGCGCGCCAGACTACGGACTGCTGACGCTCCTGGTGCGGGCGGTGTACGCCCGCGGGGGGTGGTTCAAGATCCCCGCGTCCTGCTTTTTCCCCGCGCCGGACGTGGAGTCGGCCTGCGTCACGTTCCACAGGCGGATTCCACCTACGCTCACGGCGGAGGAACTCGCGCGGTTCGATCATCTGGTGAAGCTCGCCTTCAGCCAGCGCCGGAAGATGCTGGGAAAGCTGCTGCGCGCAGCATGGACCGAGGCCGAGGTAAACGCCTCGTGCGAGTTTGCCGGCATTGCGCCCACCGTGCGGGCCGAGGAGGTCTCGCTCGACGCCCTTGTCTGGCTGCTGCGCACGCTGCCGACCGTTGCCCAACGGCCGCCCGCGCGGAAATCCTCACGCCGCGCATGAGCGAGGAAATCTTCGATGTCGTCAACGAACGGGACGAGGTGACGGGCCGCGCGCCGCGCGGCGAGGTCCACCGCCGCGGCCTCCGTCACCGTGCGGTCCACGTGCTCGTCTACAATGGCCGCGGCGAGGTCTTCCTCCAGAAGCGCTCCATGCTCAAGGACTGCCATCCCGGCACCTGGGATTCGTCCGCCGCGGGGCACCTCGACACGGGCGAAGAGTACGACGCCTGTGCCGTGCGGGAGCTACGTGAGGAGCTGGGCGTGACGCCTGCCGAGCCGCCGTTCCGGCTGTTCAAGCTCACGGCCTGTCCGGAAACGGGCTGGGAATTCTGCTGGGTGTACCGCGCGGAGGCGGAAGGCCCGTTCACGCTGCATCCGGAGGAAATCTCCGACGGCGGCTGGTTCACGCCGGAGCGCGTGACGGCCTGGTTGGCGGAGCATCCGGAGGATTTCGCCGGCGCGGTGCCGTTGATCTGGGGCGAGCTGGAGAAGCTCCGGGGTCATGCTTCCCGGCCCCGTTAGCCCGAAGCGCGCGCCCGGCCGCCGCGCGTCCTGGAACTTCCTCTTTTCACCCACAGGCGCTTTCTGAACAGTCCCCCCGTGATGCGCTCCGTTCCTGCCGCGCCGCCGCCGCTGGTTCATAATCACCAGCAGGCGGTGCAGGCGCTTTTTGAACGCCACGTCGTGCCCAGTTACGGGCGCTTCGAGGTCGCGTTCAGCCACGGCTCCGGGAGCCGGCTCTGGGACGTGAACGGCCGCCGCTACCTCGACCTGGGCGGCGGCATCGCCGTTTGCGCGCTCGGGCACGCGCACCCCGAGCTGGTTGAGGCATTGCACGCGCAGGCCGGGAAGCTCTGGCACATCTCGAATCTGTACTACCACGAGCCGCAGGGCCGTCTCGCCGAGGCGCTCGTGAACCTCGTTGCTCCCGGCAAGGTCTTCTTCTGCAATTCCGGCGCCGAGGCCAACGAGGGCCTCTTCAAGCTGGCGCGGAAGTTCGGCCACGACGAGGGCCGCTTCGAGGTCGTCACGGCGCTGAACTCCTTTCACGGCCGGACGCTCGGTGCCATCGCCGCCACCGGGCAGGACAAGGTGAAGCAGGGCTTTGAGCCCACCATGCCCGGCTTCCGGCATGTCCCGTACAACGACCTCGCCGCCGTCGAGGCGGCGCTCACACCGGCCACCGCCGCGGTGCTGATCGAGGGCATCCAGGGCGAGGGTGGCATCACGCCGGCCACGGCCGAGTACCTGCTCGGTCTGCGGCAGCTCTGCGATGAGCGCCGAGTGCTGCTGTTCATGGACGGCGTGCAGTGCGGGCATTTTCGCAGCGGGCGCTTCCAGAGCTTCCAGCGCGTCCTGGAGGGCGTGCCCGGGGCCGGCGGCTTCCTTCCGGACGGACTCGCGATGGCGAAGTCGCTCGGCGGCGGCTTCCCGATGGGCGCCTTCTGGGTGCGCGAGGAGGCGCACGGCGTGCGGCTGTGCGACCTGCTCGGCGCGGGCACGCACGGCACGACCTACGGCGGCAACCTGCTGGGCTGCGCCGTCGCGCTGCGGCTGTTCGAGATCGTTGAGCGCGACGACCTGGCCGCCCATGTGCGCGCCACGGGAGACTGGCTCAAGGCGGAGCTGCAGCGCCTCGTGGACGCGTCCCCGGGTGTGCTCCGCTCCGTGCGCGGCCTCGGCTTCATGCTCGGCCTCGAGCTGCAGCCGAAGGAGCGCATCCCCGCTTTCGCCGGCGGCGACAAGGCGGCCAGCACGCAGTTCGTGAACCGGCTCCACGCCGCCGGCGTGCTCACCATCCCCAGCGGCAGTCAGGTCGTCCGCCTGCTCCCGCCCTTGAATCTCCGCCGCGACGAAGCGGAGGAGGGCCTCGCCATCCTCGGTCGCGTCGTGGGCGGGCTGGCCGGCTGAGCCGCCGGCCACGACGCCCAAACTTCACGTTGCCCGCGAGCCGTCCCCCGCTACCCTCCCGGCTTCCTCGACCGGGCCATGAAGCACCTGCTGAGCCTCGAAAGCATGTCCCGCGCGGACATGGAGGCGATCCTGCGCGCCACCCCCGCGCTGAAGGCCGGCCGCGGCCGGCCCGACGCCCCGCGCCCGCTCGCCGGCCAGACGTGGGCGATGATCTTCTCCAAGTCCTCCACCCGCACCCGCGTCAGCTTCGAGGTCGGCGTGCAGGAGCTGGGCGGACGTCCGCTGTTCCTGAATGCCGCCGACATCCAGCTTGGCCGCGGTGAGCCGATCAAGGACACCGCGCGCGTGCTTGGCCGCATGGTCCACGGCGCGATCATCCGCACCTTTGCGCAGCGGGACGTTGAGGATTTCGCCGCCTTTTCGGGCATCCCGACCATCAACGCCCTCACGGACGACGAGCATCCCTGCCAGATCCTCGCGGACCTGACGACGATCCTCGAGCACCGGGCGTCGCTCGACGGCTTGGTCGCGACTTTCGTGGGCGACGCGGCCTGCAACGTGCCGGCCTCATGGGTCTGGGCGGCGGCCCGGCTCGGCTTCGAGCTGCGCCTCGCCGCGCCCAGGTCCTTCCAGCCCGCCCCCGCGCTTCTCGCCCGGGCGGGCGGACAGGTCGTGGTGACGGACGACGTGCAGGCCGCCGCCGCGGGCGCGGACGTGCTCTACACGGACGTGTGGGTTTCGATGGGCAAGGAAGCCGAGTCCGCGCAGCGGTTGGCGGAACTGGCCGGCTATCAGATCAACGCGGACCTCGTCCGCCTCGCGGCGCCCGGCGCGCTGGTGATGCACTGCCTGCCCGCGTACCGCGGCAAGGAGATCACCGAGGAAGTGTTCGAGGCGCACGCGGCCACGATCTTCCAGCAGGCCGAAAACCGCCTGCACGCCCAGAAGGCCATCTTGGCGGCGGCGGGGGCGGCGGACTGATCATCCCCGTCAGTGCGCCGCCGGCGGGTGGTCCGTCTCCGGCTTGGCCTTCCGGGCGAAGATGAGCGAGGCCGCGATCGTCACCGCGAGGATGCCGCCGATGATGCCGAGCGACCACGAGATCGGAAACTTCCCGCCGAACGCCTCGTTCAGCCAAACCATCTTCAGGCCGACAAAAACCAGGATCAACCCCAGTCCGTACTTCAGCAGGTGGAACTTGTTCATGACCCCGGCCAGCATGAAGTAAAGCGCCCGCAGGCCGAGGATGGCGAACACGTTTGACGTGAAGACGATCAGCGGCTCACTCGTGAGCGCGAAGATCGCCGGCACCGAATCCACCGCGAAGATGATGTCCGACACCTCGATGAAGACGAGCGTGACGAAGAGCGGCGTGCCGTACAGGACGCCGTTGCGGCGGACAAAGAACTTCTGCCCCTCGAGGCCGGGCGTGATGGGCAGGAACTTCCGCAGCAGGCGGATGATGGGGTTCCGGTTGGGGTCCATCGGCTTCTCCGGCGCAAAGAAGACCTTGATCCCGGTCAGGATGAGGAACACCCCGAAGAGGACGACGATCCACTTGTACTGCATCAGCACCGAACCGAGGGCGATGAAGATCGTGCGGAACACCAGCGCGCCGATGATGCCGTAGAACAGGACGCGGTGCTGGTACTTGGCCGGAATCCCGAAGAACGAGAAGACGATGACGAAGACGAAGATGTTGTCCACCGCCAGCGACTTCTCGACGACAAACCCGGCCAGGAATTCCATCCCGGTCTCACGCGCCTCCTTCGCGGCATCGAAGCCGGGAATGGCCAGCAGCCGGGGATCCTGCGGGAATTTCCAGAGGGCATACTGGTAGAGCCCGTAGCCAAACAGCAGCGCCAGGCTGATCCAGACGACGCTCCAGGCGGCCGACTCCTTGAAGGAAACCTCGTGGGCCTCACGGTGAAACACGCCCAGGTCAAGCGCGAGCATCAGCAGCACGAAGAGCGTGAAGCCGGCGTAAAACCACCAGTACTCGGCGAACGGGAACAGGATGGTTGCAGTCATTCCTCTTGCGGCGCACACAAGTAGCGCGGCTTCCGCGACTGTCCAACGAAACCGGTCGGGGCGACGTTGCCTCGCGTCGTCCGGCGCCTACATCAGCTTCAGCTTCGGCAGGTCCTGCAGGTCCACGAGGCCGGCCGGGCGGTGTCGCGCATCCACCGCGATGAGGTCATCCACGTTCTGGTCGTCGAAAATCTTCAGCGCCTCCGCCGCCAACGCGTCCACGCGGACCGTCACGGGATTCCGCGTCATCACCTCGGACAGGCGCCGCTTCAGGATGTCCTCGCCGGCCGAGAGGTGGCGGCGGAGGTCGCCGTCGGTGAATACGCCGGCCAGCCGGCCGCGGGCGTCGGTCACGGCCACCGAGCCGGCCTTGGCGCGGGTCATGACGAGCAGGCCGTCGCGCACGGTGGCGTCCTCGGGGACGACCGGGTTGCGGACGCCGGTGCGCATGATGTCGGACACCCTGAGCAGCAGCGCGCGGCCGATGGCGCCGGCGGGATGATAACGGGCGAAGTCGCGGGCCTTGAAGCCGCGCGCCTCCATCACCGCGACCGCCAGCGCGTCGCCGAGAGCGAGCATGGCGGTGGTGCTGGCGGTGGGGGCGAGGTTGAAGGGGCAGGCCTCGCGCGGCACGCGCACGTCGAGCACGACGTCGCTGTGGCGGGCGAGCGACGAGCGCGGCGCGCCGGTCATCGCGATCAGGCCGGCGGCGGCGCGCCGCAGCGCGGGCAGCAGGCCGACCAGTTCCTCCGTCTCCCCCGAGTAGCTGAGGGCGAGCACCAGGTCGCGGTCGTTGATCACGCCGAGGTCGCCGTGCAGCGCATCCACGCTGTGGAGGACCACGCTGGTCGCGCCGGTGCTGGTCAGGGTGGCGGCGATCTTCGCGCCGATGTGGCCCGACTTGCCGATGCCGGTGACGACCACCTTGCCGCGCTCCGCGAGGCAGGCGATGACGCGCTCGACGGCCGCGTCGAAAGAATCGTCGAGCCGGCCGCGCACGGCGCGGAGGGCAGCGAGTTCGAGGTCGAGCACGCGGCGGGCGCGGGCGCGGTGGGTCATGAACGGAGGGTGGCGGGGAGGACCGCGCGCCGCAACGCGAAGAGGGGCGCACCATCAAGCCTTCGCTTCAGGCCGGCGACCCGGTCCACGCGAGCCGCCCGGATGCACCGGTCGGGCAGGCTCCCGCCAATCCCCGCTTGCCGCCGCGGCCGGCATCGGCCACAAGAACAATCCAAGACACCCATGAAAACCGCGCTCATCACCCCCTCGCTCGCGCTGGCCGCCGGCCTCGCGGCCCAGGCCCAGCTTTCCCTCACGCAACCCGGCGTCCCGGCCACCGTGAACTTCGAAGAAACCGTCGCCGGCGTAGGCAACGGGGCCTTCGCCGGCACGGGGTTCACCCCCACGCCGGCCGCGGGCCAGTTGGACTCGGACGCGTGGGCCGTGTTGGGCCTCAGCGACGGCGCCGTCAACTTTGGCGGCACCGTGACCAGCGGCGACGCCGCGCGCGGCGCGACTTCCAGCCCCGTCACGCAGGGCGGGGTCTACGCCTTCAGCGGCGGTTCAATCAGCGGGCAGGCGCTCGGTTTCCAGCCGGGCGGCTCGGACTTCGACGGCGGCGGCACCGGCGGCCTCTATTTCCGGATGGTGAACAACACCGGCGTGACGCTGGACCTGCTCTCGGTCAGCTACACCGGGCATTATCGGAACGACCAGACGCGCGCCAGCACGGTGACCTTCGCCTGGTCCCCGGACAACGTGACCTACACGGCGGTCTCCTCGCTGGGGTTCTCGACCCCCGCGGACGCCGTGACGGGCGCGCAGTTCGTGAGCGCGCCCCGCTCGGGCGACGTGGGCGGACTGTCAATCGCCCCGGGGGAGCCCTTCTATTTCCGCTGGCAGCATACGAGCACCGGTACCGGCTCCCGCGACGAGCTGGCGCTGGACGACCTCGTCATCACGGCCGTGCCGGAGCCCGGCGCCCTCACCCTGCTGGGCCTCGGGGCCGGGCTGCTGGCCCTGCGCCGGCGGCCTTGAAAGCGGGCGGCTGTTCGCCTCCTTCACCCTTGATTTATCTCCTCACCAACCGCGCCGTGGAGCCGGACGGCCACGGCGCCGAGCGCATCGTCAACGACGGCAAGGAGGCCGCCCGGCCCGTGTTCCGCCTCGCCACAGTCGAACTCCACGCCAGCGACCCGAAGAAGGACGAGGTGGAGCTGGTGCCCGACCAGTTCGTCGAGCAGTACGACCGCGTGCAGCCGGACGACCCGCCGGAGAAGCACGCCGGCTCAAAGCGCATGTTCCTCGATCTCTACCAGCGCATGCGGGACGAGCCGTCGAAGAAGAAGGGCGACGTGCTGTTCTTCATCCACGGCTTCCAGTACACCCTCGAGGACTCCCTCCAGCACCTGCGCAAGCTGCATGACCTGTATGTGAAGCCCGCCGACAGCCCGGTGAGCCACCTCGTCTATTTCTCGTGGCCTTCCCGGGGCCGGATCACCGGGTATCGGGACGACCGGCGCGACGCCATCGAGTCCGGCAAGCTGCTCGGCCGCGTCTTCCGCAAGGCGCGGCAGTTCCTCGTCGAATTTTTCGCCAGCCTGCCCGACCCGCGCGACGCCTTCTGCGGCCATCGCATCCATCTCGCCGCCCATTCCATGGGCAACATGGTGCTCTACTGGATGACCCACGAGCTGAACACCTATCCCGACCCGCCGTTCTCCCTCTTCGGCGAGATGCTGCTGCTCAACGCGGACTGTGACTGGGACGCCTTCAATCCCGCCGTGCCGCTGCACCGGCTTCCGGAGTACGGCGACCGCATCCACATCTACAACCACCAGGGCGACGACGCGCTGTGGCTTTCGCAGAACACCAAGAACTGGGTGAAGCGCCTCGGCCGGCAGGGGCCCGCGGACCTGAACCTCCTCCCGTCGCGGACGCTGGTCGTTGACTGCAGCGGGCTGAAGAAGGGCACCGCCAAGGATCCGCGGAAGGACAGCTTCGCCCCGGTCGCCGGACGCGTCTCGCTCGGCACCGAAACGCCCTCGAAGGAGACGCTGATGGACCACTGGGGCTACCTCTACCGGCCCGAGGTGATGGAGGACATCCGCGCCACGCTGCGCGGGGAAGGCTCCGCCGCCATCGCCGGCCGGACGGCCACCTCAAATCCACGGCTGTTCAAGCTGAAGGACGCCTGAGACGGCGGGCAGCGCGGCCCGGGCGGGGAAAATCTCCCGCACGCGGGGCTGGCAATGCCGCGCGCGGCGGCGTAGGGGATACCGGGACGGATGCCCGAAAGTCAGACCCGGCGAAAAACAATCAGGCGTTGGACCCTGATCCCAAACGACTCGACGGGTTGGGCATCCGTCCTTTTTCTGCGTCCTCCTTCACCATCTGCGCCGCCAGCCGTTCGAGGCGGGTCATGGCCATCGCCAGCAGCATGAGGCCGCCGGCGGTGAAGATCAGGATGCTCCAGCCCGCGGTGTCGTGGACGGTGTTCACGGCGTCCACGCCCTTCTGGTACGCGGTGAGCGAGAGGTAGAGGCTGCGGAAGAAGTTGCCCACCACCGCCAGCCCGATGCCGGCGGCCAGGAACACGAACTTCGCGCTCGTCCGGCGCAGCGTGAGGTCGCCGATGAACAGCGCGGCCATGATGCTGGACTGGAGGCTCCGCACGCCGCTGCAGGCCTCGTCCACGCCGACCACGCCGTTGGGGAGCTGGATGACGTGCGCGCTCTGCACGGCCGGGATGCCGAGCAGGTTCAGCGCCTCGACGTTGAGGAAGGTGATGAGGGACTGGAGGCCGAAGACGACGGGGTTCCAGAGGATCTTCGGCAGCGGCACGGCCACGAACATGAAGAGCAGCGGGAACAGCAGGCGCCGGGTGGCCGGCGGGCCGTGCAGCACGAGCAGCATCGCCAGGATGAAGAGCGTGCAGCCGAGGCTGAGGAGGAAGCTGGCCGAGGGGGTGTTGGCGACGCCGTGCTTGTACAGCTCCGCCACCAGGACCAGCGGCATGCCCAGCGCGGCCAGCAGCCAGGGCAGCCACCGGCGGCGCAGCGGCTCCGGGGCCGGCAGCGCCGGCCAGCGTTCCCAGACGAGGTAGGCCACGAGCATCACGACGATCCAGCCGTACTGGTACTCGACCTGCCCGCGCCAGTGGACCTGCAGGTCATAAATCCACCACGCCAGCACCGCGAGGATGGGCGCGTGGCGGAGGAGTTCCGCCGTCAGGCCGGGACGCGGCGTCGCCGCCATGGGCGCGGCGGCCGGCGGGGCTTCGGCGCGGATTTCTTCGGACACGGGCCGGGAAGGTGCCTGCGGGCGGCAGGCCGGCCAAGCGCGATTGCGCGCCGCCCGGCGACAACCAGGTGACATCCGCCGTCCCGCATCGTTGCCAAGCCCCGAGGCGCGGCCCTACGCTGCCCGCACCGCCGGCCCCGTGCCGCCGGGGCATGAGCGACTACCAGGTCAAGTTCGACGTCTTCGAGGGTCCGCTGGACCTGCTGCTCCACCTCATCCGCAAGGAGGAGGTGGACATCTACGAGGTCAACCTCACGAAGATCGCGACCGAGTTCGTTGCCTGCCTCGACCTGATGCGCGAGCTGGACCTCGACATCGCCGGGGAGTTTCTGGTCATGGCCGCCACGCTCATGCTCATCAAGAGCCGGGAGCTCCTGCCCGTGGATCAGCGGCCCGAAGCCGGCCCGGATGACGAAGCCCTCGAGGACCCCCGCTGGGAGCTCATCCGTCAGCTCGTCGAGTACAAGAAGTTCAAGGACGCCGCCGCACGCCTCCAGCAGCTCGAAAACGATACGGGCAACACCTATCCCCGGGTGCCCGGCCGCCTCGAGATGCCGGACGAGCCCGTTTCGCGCCGCGGCGAGGCCGGCCTTTTCGACCTCCTCGGCGCGGTGAATGCCGTGCTCCGCCGCTTCCAGTCCCGGCAGGGCGACACGCGCGACGTCTTCGAGGACCGCTGGACCGTCAGCGAAAAGATCCAGTCCGTGCTCGCGCAGGTCATCGCGCGCGGGCCGCTGCGGTTCGCCGAGCTGTTCCACGAGGCCACCAGCCGAGCGGAGGTCGTGGTGACCTTCCTCGCCCTGCTCGAGCTGGTCCGGATGCGCCAGCTCACCGCCGGGCAGGACGAGGCCTTCGGCGAGATCGTCATCGCCCCCGCGCCGCCGCCCGAAACGCCGGAACGCGTCAATGAGTCCGCCGCCGAAGCCGCGGCGGCGGAGCCTCCGGCCGACGCGCCGCGGTGGAACTGACGCCCGGCCCACACCCAAGCGAATTGCCGATGGAGTCCTCCTCCCCCGCACCCGACCTCAAGTCCGTGCTCGAGGCGCTGCTGTTCTCCTCCCACCGCCCGCTGTCGCCCCGCGACCTCCGCGACCTGCTCGCGCAGGCCGCCCAGGACGCGGACGCCCCGCCCGCCGCCGCCCCGCTGAAGAAGTCGCGCGAGGACGACGTGGTGGCCGCGCTCGAACAGCTCGCCGCCGAGCACGCGGCGGCGGGCCGGAGCTACCGGCTGGCGTGCGTCGCGGACCTGTGGCAGTTTGTGACGAAGCCGGAGCACGCCCCCTGGCTGCGCGCGCTGGCCGGCCGCAAGCCCCGGCCGCCCCGCCTCAGCCAGCCCGCCCTCGAGACGCTCACCATCATCGCGTACCGCCAGCCGGTGACGCGCGCGGAGATGGAGCAGGTGCGCGGCGTCTCGGTGGACGGCGTGCTGCAGACGCTGGTGGAGCGCGGCCTCGTCGAGGCCGTCGGCCGCGCGGAGGTCGTGGGGCGTCCCGTGACCTTCGGCACCACGCCCGCCTTCCTCGAGTACTTCGGGCTCCGGGCGCTGGAAGACCTGCCCGCCGCGGAGGAGCTCCGGCGCATCCCGGTCGAGAAGCCGGAGGCCCTGCTCACGCTTGATCCGGGACTCGCCACCGCGCCGCCCGCCGACATCACCGCGCCCGCCGGCGCCGCCGAGGCCCCGGCGGCCGAACCACCCGCCACCCCGCCGCCCGTCCCATGAACCTCGCGGAACTCCGCGCCGCCATTGACCGCTGCGACGGGCAGATCGTGCGCCTCCTGAACGAGCGCACACGCCACGTCCTCCAGATCGGCGAACTGAAGCGCGCCGGCGGCCACGAAATCTACGTGCCCTCGCGCGAGCGCGCCGTGCTCCAGAAAGTCGCCCGCCTGAACGCGGGGCCGCTCTCGGACGAGTCGCTCCGCCACATCTACCGCGAGGTCATGTCGAGCGCGCTCGCGCTCGAGAAGCAGATGACCATCGCGTACTTCGGCCCGGAGGCGACCTTCACGCACCAGGCGGCGATCCGCCGCTTCGGCTCCAGCCTGGGCTACGCGGCGATGAAGACCATCGGCGATGTCTTCACGGAGGTCGCCAAGGGCCGGGCCGACTACGGTGTCGTGCCGGTCGAGAACTCCACCGAGGGCATCGTCACGCACACGCTCGACATGTTCGTGGACAGCGAGCTGAAGATCGTCGCGCAGATCATCCTCCCGATCCAGCACTGCCTGCTGGCCAAGGGGCCGCGCGAAGGGCTCAGGAAGGTCTTCTCCCACCCGCAGGCCCTCGCGCAGTGCCGGCAGTGGATGCAGGTCCATCTGCCGGCGGCCGAGGTCATCGAGGCCTCGTCCACCACCCGGGCGGCGGAATTGGCAACGCGGACCCGGAACTCCGCCGCGATCGCCAGTTCCCTGGCGGCGGAGCGCTACGGGCTGCGGATCCTTGAGGCCGACATCCAGGACAATTCCAGCAACGCCACGCGCTTCCTCGTGCTCGGCCGCCAGTGCAGCCCGCCCACGGGCCGCGACCGCACCAGCATCATGTTCAGCATCGTGGACGAGGCCGGCTCGCTGCACCGCGCTCTGTCGCCCTTCTCGAAGAACCGCATCAACATGACGCGGATCGAGTCCCGCCCCAGCAAGCGCAAGGCGTGGGCCTACTTCTTCTTCGTGGACGTGAAGGGACACTCCGAGGAACCCCGCCTCACCAAGGCCATCGCCGGCCTGCAGCACTCCTGCAACTTCGTGAAGGTGCTCGGCTCCTACCCGGACGCCGGCTGACGGCCCGGATGGGCCCGTTAGAGCAGCTCGCGCTGTGCCGCGTCGTCGGGCGGGGTGGGCGGCGGCCCGGCCGGCTCCGGGATCTCCGCCGGCTCAGGTTCGGCCGGCGGCGCGGCGGTCTCCGGCAGCGGCCCGGTCCGCACCATCACCAGCGGCGGGCGGATCAGCTGGCCCTGGAAGACGTATCCCGCACCGGGGCAGTCGGCGACCACCGCGCCCGGCCCGGGCTTGGGCGCGCCTTCGGCGAGCTGATGCCGCCGCTCGTCAAACGGCTCGCCCGGCTGCGCAAGGAGCGCGACCAGCCCCATCCGCCGGGCCGCGTCCCGCTGCGCGAGCTGGAAGCTGCCGATCTGCCGCACCACGCTCTCCTGCCCCGACTGGAGCGCCGCACGGAACAGCGCGTAGGTGTGGTCCAACATCCGCACGGCGGCCTGCAGCCAGTCGCCCTCGGCCCGGCGCAGCTTCTCGGTCTCGAGCCGCAGGGTCTGTTTCTCGCCGTCATTCTGCTTCTTCAGGATCTCGCCGAAGGCCCGGGCCTCCTGCGACAGCCGCGCCTCGATGGCAGCCGCGCTCTCGACGCTCTTCGCGGCGCGTTCGGCCACGCCGGCCCAGCTGGCCGTGGCCTGGCCGATCTGCATCGCCGCGGATTCGAGTTTCTGGATTTGCGCCAGCGTGCCGGCGAGGTCCGCGCGCTGCTCCCGTGCCACGGCGGCCTCGTGCTCCCGCAGGAAAGGCAGCACCAGGAGCCACGCGCCGAGCGCCACGCAGGCCGCCAAGGCCAGCGCCACCGCGAGGTCGAACGGGCGCGGCCCCCACGCGACCAAGGCCGCCGCTGTGGCGAGCAGCGTGAGGTCGGCCGCGAGGAAGGGGAGCTTGCCCAGGTGCGGGACGTTCGCTTCGGACATGATGACCGAGACCGTACCGAAGTCCCCGGCCGGCGGGCCAAGCTGATTTTGAATTCCGGGCTGGCGCGGCGGCGGGGCCGTGCTTGGATTCGCTCATGGCCCACGCCCCGACCCTGATCTGCCTGTTGGCCGGCACCGCCCTGCTCGCCGGCTGCTCCACCTCCCCGACTCCCGTGACCCCGCTTTCCGAAGTTGCGACGGCGAACACTCCCGCGCCCGCCACGCCGGCGGCACTCGCCGCCCTGAACGAGGCGGACCTTAGGCTCGCCCGGCTGGTTGCCGGCGGCCAGACCGTCGCCCTCCCGGCCGAAAAGCTGCCCGTGCTTCAGTTCCTCGAGGGTGGCCGCGTCGCCGGATTCGCCGGTGTGAACCGCTTCAACGGCGCCTTCACCCTGCGAGACGGCGGAGTCCTCGAATGGAGCCCCGGCCCGGCCGTGACTCGGATGGCCGGGCCGCCGGAGCGAATGGCTCTCGAAAGCGCCTTCCTCAAGGCCCTGCCGGCCACCACCCGCCTCGGCGTGCTGCCCTACGGCGTCGTCTTCCAGAGCGACGACGGGAAGAACGTGGTGGAACTGGTGAAGTAACGGGGCCCGCCAGCCCGGGTCACCAGACCATCAGCGCCGTTTCGCCCGCGACCTCCGCGTAGTACAGGCGGACGCGCAGGATGAACTTTCGTCCCTTTCGGAGGCGCTGCTCGAGGCTCGCATTGAAGGACTCGCCGCTGTCGTCGTCCGCGGCGATCTGCCGGAGTTGTCCGTTCTCCTCCTCGAAAAGCACCATCACCGTGTCCGACGCGCCGAAGGTGCGGAAGGTGTACCGGCGCGTGCGGGTGGGGCGGAACACGAAGTTCTTTTGCCCGCCCGGCTCCAGGGCCAGCGGCACGGACTCCATGAGCTTCAGCTCGGTTTCGTCCGCGGGCTGGAGCGGCGGGTAGAAGGTCCGGATCCACTCGCGGTCGCGCGCGGAAAGGCCGCCGGCGGGCTGGATGCCGCGCAGGCGGAACTGCGCCGGCTCGCGGATCAGCCCCGGTTCGAAGGGGTAGTGCATCACCGAGTCCGGATCCCACTGCGAGCCCTGCACGGAGTCCGGCGGCAGCTTGCGGATGATGTTGTGGAAGGTCTTGGCGCGGTCCCAGCGGTTGGGCGGCTGCGCGAGCGCCGCATAGACGGCCTCCTCGTCCCAGACGATGCCGGCAAAGGGGTTCTGATGTTCGTGCGGCAGGCCCAGCGTGTGGCCGATCTCGTGGATGGCCGTGTCCAGATCCAAGCCTTGGGAGGTCAGGGACCAGCCGAAGTTCATCGTCCGGTCGTTCGGCCCCTGCCGCAGCACGTCGCGTCCGACATAGGACCACGCGCCATCGCCGCGCTGGAAGCCGATGCGGATCTGCGCCTCGCCACGGCTGGCCACTTCGCGGAACTGGAGGCCGACGCCGATGTCACGCCAGCGCTGGAAGGCCTGGCGGACGACGTTCTTCTCCGCCTCGGTGGTGGTCCACGGCCGCCATTCGGTGGTCCCGTTGGCGAGGCGCACGTTTGCGCCGTCGGTGGGCTGGTCGAAGAAGTAGTAGTTCAGGACGGTGCCGTTCACCCATTTGTTGGCGACGGCCAGGATGGCACGCACGCGACCGGGCGAGACGTCGGCGGCGAAGGTGCGTTCCTCCATGGGCGGCAGGCCGCAGAACTCGCGGGGGACGTGGACGTGGGCGGAAGCGGGAGCGGCCTTGGCGGCGGCTTTCTTGCGGGGGGTGGTCATGGCTGGTTCCTATCCAGGCTACGCGAAAACCATCCTGCGGTTACTGCCTAAGAAGCGGTTCAGCGGGCGCCCTCAATCCTTACGATGTGAACGCGGTTGACCGAGGAAGGCATCGCCGATGGTGGGGCGGGCAGTCCTCTGGCCGCCGCGGCGGCATGGACGGCCCCCTCGCGCGCCTGGGAGCCGCGCCGAACGGTGCGGAGGGCCGTGAAGCCCCGGTCACGAACGGCGCGCACGGAGTGCGCTCCCTACCGGCACGCCGGCAGAGGCGAGCGGCTTGTCGCCCCTCACACCGGCATTTCCAGCCCCACCTTCGGCGCGACCTGGGCCACGTCCTTGTCGCCGCGGCCGGAGAGGTTCACGACGATCAGGGATTCCTTCGGCATGGCCGGGGCGCGCTTCAGGCATTCGGCCACGGCGTGGCTGCTCTC
>JBJXFY010000238.1:0-14718 GCA_046155815.1 Limisphaerales bacterium
CGACGGCGGTGCCGGGCAGGTCGGCGAACGACTCGCCGTCAGTGCTGAACTGCCAGACGTAGTCGCGCGGGGCGTTGCGCAGGACGAACTCATGGTCGCCGGTGACCTGCAGGATTGCGCCGACCGGGCGCGGCGCATCCCACGTGATCTGCCACCAGCTGTTCGATGTGCCGGCACGCCAGGCGCGTCCGGGGGCGGCGGCGAAGCGGTCGCCGTCCGTCGCACCGGCGGCGGGCCAGCCCGGTGCGGACGAGGAGGCGGTGACGACAGGGCTAATGCCGTCCGCCGGCCACGCGAGCGCAAGTGCCGCTCCCGTCGCTGCGGCACGAAGAAGCTGCGGGATTCCTTTCACCACGGCGTGTACCTCAAGCCCATTGATGCCAAGACGTGCAGCCCGAGCAAGCCCAGCCCCGCGAGCGCGAAGGGCCGGAAGAAGTCCACCGGCTCCGGCGCGCCGGGCTTCACCTTGGCCGGCTTCATTTTGTCCACCCGGGCGAACACCTCCTTCAGCGCCGCCGGGTCGCCGGCGGTGAAGGCCGTGCCGCCGGACGCCGCGGCCAGCGCGAAGGTGTCGTTGGATGGCTGGTCGCCGCCGATGTGGATGTAGTACACGGCGATGCTGTCCGCCGCGAGTTCGCGGCCCAGCTCCTCCGCCACGCCGCCGCTCAGGTCGAAGCTCTGGCCGTCCGAGATCAGCACGATCATGCGGTCGCCCTCGGGCCGGGCGGCCAGCACGTCGCGCACGCCGCGCAGCGCCTTGCCGATCATCGTGCCGCCCATGTACGGCGGCATCTTGTCCGGCCGCAGGAACGGCGCGGCGAGGCGGATGGCGGAGAGATCCCTCGTCAGCGGCACCCAGTGGATGACCTCGGAGCCGAAGACCGTGAGGCCGAAGGCGTCGCCCTGGCGGAAGGTGGTGAAGTCCACGATGGCCTGGATGGCGGCGTCGGCGCGCGTGCCGTTGCCGAACTGCGCCATCATGCTGCCCGACACGTCGAGGGCGAACTGGATGTTAGTCACGACGCGCTCGGCCTCCGGCGGCTTCAGCCGCGTCGGCCCCGCGAGGATGATGATCGCCACGGACAGCAGCGCGGGCACGAGCAGCGCGGTGACGCCCAGCAGCCGGCGGAAAAAATCCCCGCGCGGCAGCCCGCCGTGGTCAAAGGGCACGACCACGCGGTGGCCGCGGCGCTGCCATTCCCACAGCGCCATCGCCACGGGCAGCGCGAGGAGCAGCAGGAGCCAGGGCCGGGTGAAGCTCACGGGATTGCGGAAGGCGGATTGTGGAGGGCGGAATGGCCGTCCAACACGGGCTGTGAACGATACGGCGCCAGCGCGGCCTCGACGGCGACCGTGACCGAGCCGGGGCGGCGGTGCAGCCAGTCTTCCAGCGTGCGGAGCAGGGCGCCGGCCTCCGGATGCGCCTTGAGCCGGGCGAGCGATTCACCCGCCGGCAGCGACTCCAGGCCGAGACGTTCGCGCCAATGGGCGTGCAGCAGGCGTTCGAGCTGCGCCTGGCCGTCCGCATCGAGGCGGCCGGCGGCAGCGAGTTCCACAAGCGGCCGCAGGCGTTCGGCGAGCGTGGGCGGCGCGGCGGCGGCGGCTTCCACCACGGCGGCCGGCCGGCGACGCCGCCAGAGCAGCAGCGCGACCAGACCCGCCACCCAGGCGGTACCGGCGAGGACCAGGGCCGTGCGGTAGCCGGCGAGCTTCGCCCACGGCGTCGGCGGGGGCGGGAGCAGCCGGCCGTCGTGCTTCGGCGGCAGCACGCTCGCGACGGTGACGGTGAGCGGCGGGAGGTTGCTGACGCCGGAGCCGTCGGCGCGGAGCAGGAAGTCACGCAGGTCGTACGTGCCCGGCTCGAGGCCGATGTAGCGGAAGTCGTACTCCGTGAGGCTGCCGCGCGCGTACGTCTCGGCGACGCGCAGGAGCAGCGGCGCCTTCGGGTCCACGGGCCGCGGCTCGAGGCGCGCGCCGGGGAGGTTCGTGACGAGGCGGCCCTCGAGGCCGACGGAAGGGATCTGGGATTTTCGATCTTCGATTTTCGATTGCGGATCGGGCGGGGGTGCCTGGCCCGCGCACGCCAGGACCGCAAGCGCGAGACCGCAGGCGATCGCAAATCGCAAATCGCAAATCGCAAATCCCCTCATCTCGTCCCTTTCCCCAGAAAATCGCGCCGCCGCAGGTGGAGCCGAAGACGGGCGACGAAGGGTTCTTCGGTGCGCAGCAGCAGGTGGTCAATGCCGCCGCGGCGCAGCGCGGGCGCGTGGGCGTGCAGGTCCAGCCAGCCGGTGCCGCCGCGCGCGGTGAAGGCCTCGCCCGTCTCTGCCTCGGCCGCGCGGAGGAAGCCGCCGCCGAGCCGGCCCTGCTCCGCGGGGTCGCGCAGCTCCAGCACGAGGCAGTCGTGCGCCTGGCCGAGCGGCTTCAACGCGGCGAGCGCGTCCGGGTCGTGCAGGTCGCTGAGCACGATGAGCAGCGCGCGGTTCTCGAGCACGGCGGCGAGCTGGCGCAGCCGGCGCGCCAGCGCGGTCGGCTCGTCAAAGGCCGCGTGGCGCAGACCGTGCAGCCATTGGAAGACCTGCGTGCGCGAGAGGCTGGGCCGCACGTCCAGCGCCCGGCCGCCGCAGCCGAGCACGCCCACGGGGCTGACGCGGTACAACGCCGCCAGCGCGAGCCCGCTCGCGAGCTGCACGGCCCAGGCATACTTGCTGACGTGCTGCGAACTCACCGCCATCGAGGCCGAGGTGTCCACGAGCAGGTACACGGGCAGGCGCTTCGGGGCCTCGTATTCCTTGACGTGGTAGCGCCCGGTGCGGGCGGTGAGCCGCCAGTCCATGCTCTTGACCGCGTCGCCGGGCTGGTAGGCGCGCGACTGCACGTACTCGATGCCCGCACCGAGGAAGGGCGAGCGATCCGAGCCGTAGCTGAGGTCGTCCGCCAGCCGCCGCACCGCGAGGGTGAACTGGCGGGCGTCGAGGTGGTCGTGCGGCGCGGCAGCCGAGTTCATCGGACAAAACGGATGCGTCGCTCGGTCACGACGACAAAGGCGTCCGGCAGGCCATCGTGATGCTGTTCTGGGAGCCGGCTCATCACGTCCAGTTTGTTCGCCGTCCGCTCGTCATCCAGCCGGAGGAGAACGACGCCCGCGTGAGGCTTGCGATGCCGGAAGACGCGCTCACCAAACCCCTTGTCGATGGTGACGAGAATCCGGGCCTCATGTCGGGCGCGCGCCAGCAAGGTGTCATCGTCAGGAGGCGGCTCATCGTCATGGACGGAAACCGCCTCGTGCCCATTGCGATCCAGCCAGTCCGCCAAAGCCGGTCCGGCACACGCATCCACCAGGAAGCGCATCAGGCCTCCATCGCGGAGAGCGGCAACGACACACAGTCCTCAACGGCCTGTCCGGCAAACAGCAGGCAGGCGCGGATATCCTCGGGTTCAAGCCGGGCATGTTCGCGCAGCAGAACTTCCGGCGTTTCGCCGCCCGCCAGGCGCTTGAGCACGGTTTCCACGGGCAGCCGCGTGCCGCGCACGACCGGCTTTCCGTCGAGGATGCGCGGGTCGGAGTGAATTCGCCCCAGCAGGCTCAGTTCATTCATCGGTTTGCCTTGGTTGTCGTTTCGCCGGGATGCTACCGGCAGGCGTCCTTCACGCCATCTGCGCCAGGATCTCCTTCAGCACCGTCGCGCCGTTCGCGCCCTCGGCCAGCGCCTCGTAGGTGAGCCGCATCCGGTGCAGCAGGACGTCCTCGGCCAGGGCGAACAAATCCTCCGGGATGGCATGGTCGCGGCCGTGGATGTAGGCGCGCGCGCGCGCGGCCTGCACCAGCGCGATGCCGGCGCGCGGGCTGCCGCCGAGCTCGACGCGCGGATGCCGCCGCGTCCGGCGCACCAGTTCCACACAGTGCTTGATGAAGACGTCGCTCACGTAAACGCCCTGCACCGCGGCCATCGCGGAGGTGAGCTCGTCAATCGTCGCCACGGGCGCCTGGCGCAGCAGGTCAAAGGCCGTCTGCGGCACGGCCCCGCGGTCGTCACGTCTCAGGCCGAGCGCGAGCTGGCGGCGCAGGATTTCCTCCTCCTCGTTCACCGCCGGGTAGTCGAGCCGGTGGCAGAGCATGAAGCGGTCGAGCTGCGCCTCGGGCAGCTCGAAGGTGCCGCTCTGCTCGATGGGGTTCTGCGTGGCGATGACGAGGAACGGCGCGGGCAGGGGATAGCCCTGGTTGCCGATGGTCACGTGGCGCTCCTGCATCGCCTCGAGCAGCGCGCTCTGGACCTTGGGCGCGGCGCGGTTGATCTCGTCGGCGAGGAGCAGGTTCGTGAAGACCGGCCCGCGGTGGGTGCGGAACTCGTGCGTGCGCTGGTCGAGGATCTCCGAGCCGATGATGTCCGACGGCAGCAGGTCTATCGTGAACTGCACGCGGGCGAACTGGAGGTCGATCGCCCGCGCGAGCGTGTTCACGAGCAGCGTCTTGGCCAGTCCGGGCATCCCCTGCAGCAGCAGGTGCCCGCCGGTGAAGAGCGCGATCAGCAGCCGCTCGACCACCGCGTCCTGGCCGACGACGACCTCCGCGACGCGGCGGCGCACGGCGTTGACGAGCGGGACTTCGCGGGCGGCCTCGGCCGGCGGAATCGGGGGCGGCGTTAGGATCTCCATGAGCAACCCGTTTTGGATGCGCCGGCAGCGCGCCGGTTCAAAGTGGAAAATGCCGCGACGGCCGGCCGTTCTTCCCGTCACCGCCGTGGCTGCGCCGCAGGATTCCGCGCGACGGGAATCAGGGCAGGATGCCCCGCGCCGTCGTCCGGATGCGGCAGAGGTACATGTCCGCGGTGATGTAGAGCGTGGAGCCGTCATCGCCCCACGCGCAGTTGGCGGTGGCCTCGCCGGTGTTGAGGAGGCCGAGCAGGCGTCCCTGCGGGCTGATCACGAGCACGCCGCCGGGGCCGGTGGTCCAGACATTCCCGGCGCGGTCGGTCTTGAGGCCGTCGGGCAGGCCCTTGCGGCCGGGCATGAGGGGGCGCGTGTCGAAGAAGATGCGGCCGTCGGTGAGATCGCCGCTGCGGCTGATCGAGTAGGCCATGACCAGCGGCATCGCGGGATCGGAGATGGCGACATAGACGGTCTTGCGGTCGGGCGAGACGGTGACGCCGTTGGGCCGGCTGAGGTCGCGGAGCTGGAGGCGGAGTTCGCCGCGGCGGGTGAGGCGGTACACGCCCTGGAAGGGGAGTTCCTTCAGCGGGTCTTCCATGCCCTTCTCCAGGCCGTAGGGCGGATCGGTGAAGAAGAGGTCGTAGCCCGTGGTGCAGAGGCCCCAGAGGCAGGTCTGGCGGACCAGGGCGAGGTCGTTCGGGCTGTTGAAACGCTTCCCATCCCAGCGATCGGCCAGCGTGGTGAAGCTGCGGTCGGCCTCCAGCCGGGCGACGCGGCGGTCGCCGTGCTGGGCGAGGATGAGGTTGCCGCGGCGGTCCACGGTGAGGCCGTTCGAGCCGGATTCGCCGTCGCGGCTGCCGCCGGTGAAGCCGCTGGGGCGCTGGTACTCGCTGAGGCCCGCGCCTTCCTGCCAGCGATAGACCACGTTCTGCGGCACGTCGGAGAAGAGCAGGTCGCGTTCGCGCCGCCGCCAGACGGGGCCCTCGGACCAGTCGAAGCCCTCGGCGAGCTTTTCCATCTGCGCGTCAGGCGGGATGAGGGCGTCGAGCGCGGGGTCGAAGCGTTCGATCCGGCCGATGGAGCCCGAGGCGTCGCGGGGCGTGGTCTGCGCGAGCAGGGGCAGGGCGGCGGTGAGGAGGGCGGCGAGCGCGGTGCGTTTCATGGCTTGGCGGACGATGTGGAGGGAGGTGCGGCGCGGGCAATCTTGGAAATGCGCCCGCTGCCGGGCTTAACCTGCCGCCGTGCCGAAGATCATCCCTGTGGACACGCTGGATGTGCCCGATCTCGCCCCGTACCGGACGATGCGCCGGCATCAGGCGCAACGCGCCGACGGCGTCTTCGTGGCCGAGGGGCCGATCGTCGTGCGCCGGCTGCTCGAAAGCGGACTGGACGTGGTGAACCTGCTGATGCCCGCGGGTTGGGCGGAGCAACTGGCGCCGCTCGTCGAGGCCCGCGCGCCGGACGCACCGGTGTTCGTCGCGGACCTCGCGCAGCTCGAGACGTTGACCGGCTTCACCGTCTACCAGGGCGTCCTCGCCCTGGGAAGAATCCCGCCGGTACCCAGCCTTGGCGAACTCCTGCAGGCGCTGCCGCGCCCGCGGTTCATCGTCGCGCTGGACGGACTCGCCAACGCGGAGAACGTCGGCGCGGCGGCGCGCAACGCGGCCGCGTTCGGAGCGCAGGCCCTGCTGGCCGGCGAGACGTGCGCCAGCCCGTGGCTGCGGCGCTCCGTGCGTGCCGCGATGGGCACGCTCTTCCGCCTGCCGGTCATCGAGAGCGCCGCGCTGGCGGACCACCTCGCCGTGTTGCGGGCCGCGGGCTTCATCTGCGTCGCTGCTGATCCCCATTCGCGTGCGGCGGAGCTGCCCTCCGTGGACCTCCGTGGCGACTGCTGCCTGGTGCTGGGCGCGGAGGGCGACGGCCTGCGGCCCGCGGTGCAGGCGGCGTGCGACGTGGCCGCCTGCGTGCCGATGGCGGCGGGCGTGGAATCGTTGAACGTCGCCAGCGCGGCGGCCGTGTTTGCTTACGAGGCCTGGCGGCAGCGTCGGCCGCGGGCCTGACGCGCCCCGCCCGGGCAGGTCCCCAGCAGAGGGCCGCGGCTTGTGGAGGTGTGAGCCGCAAGCCGCCGACAAGGATAGGCAAGCGGTCGCAAGCGTCGCGGGAGGGGGGTTACCAGCCTTGAGGGGTGAAGTGCCTTCTCCTGCTCGCCTCCTGCCTGCTCGCGGCAGCCCTCCCGGCCGGTGCCGAAGAACCGTTTGCCCCGCTGCCGCTGGCCGCGACCAGCTTTGGGGCCGTGGTCGAGGACGGCGCGCTGTTCGTCTACGGCGGTCACACTGGCGAGCGGCACGTCTATTCGGCCGACAAGGTGAGCGGCGCGCTGCACCGCCTCGCGCCGAAACCCGGTGCGGCGTGGGAGACGCTGGCACCCGGCGAGCCGGTGCAGGGGACCGCGCTGGTGGCGCACGGCGGCCGGCTTTACCGCGTGGGCGGCATGGCGGCGCGCAATGCGGCCGGCGAGAAGGGCGACCTGCATTCCTCCGCGACCGTCACGCGCTTCGACACCGCGGCGGGCCGCTGGACGGACCTGCCGCCTTTGCCCGCGGCGCGCAGCAGCCATGACGCCGTGGTGCTCGGCGACCGCCTGTACGTCGGCGGCGGCTGGCGGCTGGGCGGAGATCCAAACCAGGGCGACTGGGCCACGACCGTCGCCGTGCTCGACCTGTCCGCGGCGACGCCGGCATGGGAGGAGCTGCCGCAGCCCTTCCAGCGCCGCGGCCTCACGCTCGCCGCGCTGGATGACCGCCTGTTCTTCATCGGCGGGATGAACAGCAGCAACGAGCCGGTCACCCTCGTGGACATCCTGGACACCCGGAGCGGGGCATGGTCGAAAGGTCCGGACCTGCCCCGGGGGAAGCTGAAGGGCTTCGGGAATTCCGCCGCCGTCGCGGGCGGGCGCGTCTTCGTCAGCGGCCTGAGCGGCGACGTGTTCGCGCTCCGGGCCGACGGCTCGGATTGGGAGACGGTGGCTGAATTGAAGAAGCCCCGGTTCTTCCACCGCCTCGTGGCGCTGGACGCCGGCACGCTCCTCGCGCTGGGCGGCGAGGATGACGAGGGGAAGATCCGCGAGATCGAGGTCATCAAGGTCGGGGTGGGAGCGCGGGCGGCGGACTCCGGCTGGCCGCAGTGGCGCGGCCCCGCGCGCGACGGCGTCGCCCCGGCCGCGGGCTGGAACAAGCGCTGGCCGGATGAGGGCCTGCCGCGGCTCTGGCAGGCGAAGGCGGGCACGGGCGTGAGTTCTCCGGTCATCGCCGGCGGCCGCGTGTACGTCACCGGCAACGACCGTGCCGGCCGAGACCTCGTGCTGGCCCTCGACGCACGCACCGGCGCGGAGGCCTGGCGGCACGCCTTCCCGGCAGCCTCCACCAACCACCCCATGCCCATCGTGCCGAACGGCCCCGCCGCCACACCCACGGTCGCCAACGGGCGGGTGCATGTGCTGTCGCGCGAGGGGGAATACCGCGTGCTCGACGCCGCGACGGGCGAACTGAAATGGCGGACCAGCCTGCTGACCGACCTCGGCGGCAAACGCCCCGTGTACGGCTACGCGCAGTCTCCGCTCGTCGCGGACGGCCGCGTGTACCTCGATGTAGGAGGCGCGGGTGGCTCGACCACGGCGCTGGACGCCGCCACCGGCACGGTCATTTGGCGCGCGGGTGACGGCGAGGCCGGCTACAGCGCGGCGCGGCGCTTCGAGCACGACGGGGCGGGGCTGGTTGCCATGTTCAAGGGCGAGGGCCTGAGCGTCTTTGAAGCCGGCACCGGACGGGAGCGATGGCGTTGGCCGGCGACGGCGCGGGACTTCGTGAACGCCGCCACGCCCGTCTTCATCGGCAACGACATCTTCATCAGCAACAGCGGCACCAACGCCGCCGTCCTGATGGGCTTCGCGGATGGCCAGGCGCGCGCCGCGTGGCGGAGCGCCGACCTGTCGCTGCTGTTCAACAACGCCGTCCTCCGCGATGGCCGGCTCTTTGCCTTCAACGAGCTGCGCCGCGGCGTGAACGAGTTCAACGCCCTCGACGCCGCCACCGGGCGGAAGCTCTGGACCAGCGACTCGGTGCCGCTGGGCACGTTCATCCTGAGCGACGGGCACTGGGTCTTCCTCACGCGCACCTGCGAGGTCGTGCTGGCCCCGGCGGCGGCGGACGGGCTGCGGCCGGCGGCGCGCTTCCAGGCGCTCGGCGGCAGGACTTACGCGACCCCCGCGCTGGCGGAGGGCGCGCTCGTGGTGAAGAACAACGACGGCGAGATGGCGGCGTTCGACCTGCGCCCGGCGGGCTGAACCGGGCGGCTGGCGGGGGGCGCGAACTTGGCGTTGTTTGAACGCCGGTTCCTTGGAATGGTCCCTTCGCGCATGAACGACTCCGCAAAAGGGCCTTCGCCCCGGCCGGCCGACGCCACGCCTCCCGGCGGACCCTCCACTCCGAGGCGCGGGCGCAACCCGGGCCGTAGCTGGCTGCTCTGGACGGGGGTCTTGCTGCTGGGCCTGCTCGTCGTGGGCGCGCTCACGGCGCGCCCGGCCTACCGCCGGGTCAAGGTCTGGCGCGCGGCGACGATGACCGTCAAGGCGGACGAGATGCTCCGGCAGGGGCGCCTGGACGAGGCCTTCCTGGGCTACCGCAGCGCGCTGGAGCTGAACGCGGCCAACCTTGATGCCACCCGCGGCATGGCGCGCGTCCTCACGACCTTCGAGGTGCCCGGCGCGCTCGCCTACTGGCGGCCCGTGATCAGCTCCCCGGGCGCGACCGACGAGGACCGCGACCAGTACATCTCCCTGGCGCTGCGTCTGAAGCGTTTCGACCTGGCCAACGAGGAGATTGCCCGGCTGCTGCAGCAGAGTCCGCCGACCGACCCCGCGCTGATCCATGCCATGGAGCTCTTCTACCTCCAGGCGGACTACCGCCGCGCCTCCATGTTTGCCGAGGCGCTCTGGCGGCGAAACACGAACGACAACCGCCACGCCCTCCGCCTGGCGCTGGCCCAGCTCCGGCTTCCCAACCCCACCAACAAGGCCTTCGCCGTCAATCTCATCCTCGGCCTCACCAATCTGGCCCTGCCGGACCGCGGCTACGCCCTCAGCATGCTCCGCCAGGCACCCGAGCTGCCCCGCCAGGAGACCCTGGCCCTGCTCGACTCCATCCGCCGCGGCCCCACCAACTTCCTCGCCGACCGCCTCCTCTCGGCCGACATCGCCATCCGCCTCGAGCCCGACCGCCGGCAGGCCATCATCGAGGAGACGCTCGCCGCAGTTCCCAACCCGAGCCTCGACGACAAGGGGGAGATCGCCGTGTGGCTGCTCGTGCACGGCCAGCCGCAGCGCATCCTCCAGCTGATCACGCCGGCCGACGCCCAGGCCAACGGCGAGCTGCTGCGCAAGCGGCTCATCGCCCTATCCGCCGACCAGCGTTGGGAGGACATCCAGAAGGAGCTGGCCAACCCCGGCAAGATGGACCCGATGGCCGTGGACATTTTCCGCGCCGTGACGGCCCAGAAGCTCAACCAGGCCACCCTCGCCGCGGAGCACTGGCGCCGCGCCTCCGAAAAGGCCGGGGCCGGGCCGGACAGCCTCCGGCGCTTCGCCAGCATCGCCCTCGAGCTCAAGGCCTACGATCAGGCGCTCCCCGCGGTGCAGGCGCTCCAGAAGTCGCCCCTGGATCGCCTCCGCACCTTTCGCCAGCTCGTCGAGATCTATGAGGCCGCCGGCAATCCCGAGGGCGTCCGTTCCGTCATGCGCGACTGGGCCGCGGACGTGCCCGACGATCCCACGCCGCGCACCGCCTACGTCTACCTCAGCGGCCTGCTCCGCAAGGACGTGCCCGAGGCCGAGGAGCAGGGCCGCGCGCTGGTGGAGAAGTTCCCTGACCGCGTGGCCCCGCGCGCGGCACTCGCGCTGGTGCTCCTCCGCCGCGACAATCCCGCCGCCGCCCTCGAGCAGTTCGCCCGCATCCGGCCCGACCTCGACCTCGTGCTGCCCGGCTGGCGCGCCGTGTACGCCGCCGTGCTGGAGGCCAACGGCCAGACGGACAAGGCCCGCTCCATCCTCAAGCCCGTCAAGCCCGCCATGCTCCGCCCGGAGGAACGGGCGCTCGTCGAAAACCTGCTGCCCGCCGCCTGAAGCCGCCTTCGCCCTTCCGGCCTGGCGGTCGCGATAGTTCTGGCGCGCTCCGCGGCGCGCCGGCAGAAACACCGCTCTTGCGGGCATGAGAGAACAGATCGTCATCCTCGATTTCGGCTCCCAGTACACCCAGGTCATCGCGCGCCGGATCCGCGAATGCAGCGTGTACTCGACCATCCTCCCGTTCGACACCTCGGCCGCCGAGATCGCGAAGCTTGCCCCGCGCGGCCTCATTCTCTCCGGCGGCCCGGCCAGCGTATACGCTCAGAAGGCGCCGCTGCCGGACAAGGCCATCTTCCGGCTCGGCGTGCCCGTGCTCGGCATCTGCTACGGCGTGCAGATCCTCGCCCAGTTCCTCGGCGGCAAGGTCGAGAAGGGCGACAAGCGCGAGTTTGGCAAGGGCACGCTCACCGTGCTCGACGCCGCCTGCCCGCTCTTTGCCGGATTGCCGGAGAAGCTCCAAGTCTGGAACTCCCACGGCGACCGGCTCACGCGCCTGCCGAAGGACTTCTCCGTCGTCGCCACCACCGAGAACTCGGACTACGCCGCCATCGAACAGCGGGAGAGGAAGTTCTTCGGCATCCAGTTCCATCCCGAGGTCGTCCACACGCCGCGCGGGAAGGAGATCCTCGCCAACTTCGTCCACGGCCTCTGCGGCTGCGGGGCGGACTGGACCATGCGCAGCTACCTCGACCAGGCCGTCGAGGACGTGCGCGCGCAGGTCGGCGGCGGGCGGGTCATCCTCGGCCTGAGCGGCGGCGTGGATTCGAGCGTGGCCGCGGCGCTGCTGCACCGTGCGATCGGCGACCAGCTCACCTGCATCTTCGTGAACAACGGCCTGCTCCGCGCCCGCGAGGCGGAGGTGGTGCAGGAGGTGTTCGGCCGGCACTTCAAGGTGAAGCTCCAGTACGAGGATGCCTCCGCCCTGTTCCTGCGCCGGCTCAAGGGCTTCACCGAGCCGGAGCGGAAGCGCAAGATCATCGGCCGGACGTTCATCGAGGTCTTTGAGGCGGCGACGAAGCGCGCCGGGCGGGCGAAGTTCCTCGCCCAGGGCACGCTCTATCCGGACGTGATCGAGTCCGTGCCCATCGCCGGGAACCCGGCGGCGCTCATCAAGAGCCACCACAACGTCGGCGGCCTGCCGAAGCGGATGAAGTTCAAGCTCGTCGAGCCGCTGCGCTGCCTTTTCAAGGACGAGGTGCGCGTGCTCGGCCTCGAGCTCGGCCTGCCCAGGGAGATTGTGTATCGCCAGCCGTACCCCGGTCCCGGCCTCGGCGTGCGTTGCCTGGGCGAGCTGCGGCCCGCGCGGCTCGAAGCCCTCCGCCAGGCCGACGCCATCGTGGTCGAGGAGATGAAGGCGGCGGACCTTTACTACTCGACGTGGCAGAGCTTCGCCGTGCTGCTGCCGGTGAAGAGCGTCGGCGTGATGGGCGACGAGCGGACCTACGAGGAGACCATCTGCATCCGCGCCGTCGAGTCGCAGGACGGCATGACCGCGGACTGGGTGAAGCTGCCCTACGAGCTGCTGGAGAAGCTGGCCAACCGGATCGTGAACGAGGTCCAGGGCGTGAACCGCTGCGTGTACGACATCACCAGCAAGCCGCCCGGGACGATCGAGTGGGAATAGCCGCGCGCCCTCAGCCGCCGTGATGATTCCGGGGACCGCGCCCGGCGGCCTTTTCGACCGGGCACCGCGCCGGCCCCGCATCTCGACAACCCCCGCCCGCGGCCACACGTTCGCGGCCCATGTCAGACGCCCCGGACACTCCCGTGGATGATCTCTGGTCGGAGTACGGCCAGTGCTTCCGAGCCTGGGACGACCTGACCCTGGCGCGCTGGATGGCGCAGACGCTGGGCCAGCTTGAGGGCCGGCTGTGGCGCCTTTCGCATCCCCTGGTGGGCGCCTACCGGCTGGCGGCGCAGGTTGGGCACGAGCGGCAGGTCTGGCTCAAGCGCCTGGCCACCGCCCCGCGTGCCTACGCCGAGTCCCCCTGCTGCCGCGCGCCGCTGCTGCCGCTCTTCACCCGCGATGTGATCGAGTCCGGCCTGATCTGCCAGCATTGCGGCGGCACGGCCGTCCCTTTCGACGAGCTGCCGCCCAACCTCCAGTCCACGCTGCGCAAGTGGGCGGAGCAGTACCTCGAGACCCACGACGTGGCGCACTGGGACGACAAGAAGCGCAAGGCCTCCGGCAAGTACGACCAGGCCTTCGAGGACGCCGCGCTGGACGCCGAGAAGCTCCTCGCCCGCGCCGCGCGCCAGCTCCTGCCGCGCCTGCTCGGGCATTTTCCCGCGCTGGTCTGGGAGGACCAGGACGAGTGCCTCGAAATCCGCCCGGAGGACGTCATCGTGCGTCCCGGCTGAGCCGCACCGGTGATGATCCGCTTCGCGTTCCGCTGGCTGTTCCGGCTGCTGATTCTCCTCATCGTGCTGCTGGTGGCGGGGCTGCTCCTCAAGGACACCATTGCCCGGGAGGTCATCCTGTGGCGCCTGCGCGGTGAGTCCGGCCTCGAGACCCGCCTGGACCGCGCGCAGCTCGGCCTGCTCTCGGGCACGCTGACGCTGGAAAACCTGCGCTTCTACAACCGCCCCGAGTTCGGCGGCGGGCCGCTGCTCGTGCTCCGTGAGCTGCACGCCGAGGCCGATCCCGCCGCGTCGGCCGGCGGCCGGGTGGGTCTCGCGCTGCTCCGCGTGCGGCTCGACGAGGTCAACCTCGTCCGCAATGCCGCCGGCGAGACGAATGTCGTCGCGCTGTGGGGCGGCGTGGCCAAGGTCGCCCAGATGCCGGCCACGAACCGGCTCGAGGTCCCGGGCGTGGATTTCGCCGGCATCCGCACGCTGAACCTCACGCTGGGCAACGTGCGCTTCACGGACCTTGCGCGGCCCGACCTGGGCTGGTCATTCAATCTTGGCGTGACCAACGAGGTCGTGACCAATGTCCGCACCGAGGCCGATCTTGCGCCCGTGGCCGCGCGGATCCTCGTCCGGATGGCCGTGCAGGCCCTGCAGGCGGGGCGCACCAACGGGCCGGCGGGGCGGTGATTCGTCATGCGCCCGCGCCCGCGCCGCTGATCGCCTCCGCCGTGATTTCGTTCCCCGCAGTTGTTCCGCCCGCGCCTTCCGCCTAGCCTCCGGAAACCAATGGGTGCTCAATGGAAACAGGCCGGCCGTGAAATCGCGGCCCAGAAGAAGGGCGCGCTCGTCGCCAAGCTGACGCGCGAGATCATGGTCGCCGCCAAGCTCGGCGGCCCCGACCCCGACCTCAACGCCCGCCTCGCCGCCGCGCTCGAGAAGGCCCGCAAGGCCTCCGTCACGCGCGACACCATCCAGCGCGCCATCAGCAAGGGCGCCGGCACCGGCGAGGAGAAGGTCGAGATCGAGCACCAGACCTTCGAGGGCTTCGCGCCGCACAAGGTGCCCGTCATCGTCGAGTGCCTCACCGACAACCGCAACCGCACCGCGCCCGAGATGCGCCGCCTCTTCAAGGACGGCCAGCTCGGCGCGCCGGGCAGCGTCGGCTTCTTCTTCGACCACCTCGGCGTCGTCGAGGCCAGCCACCTGGACAAGTCCCGCGACCCCGAGTCCGACGCCATCGAGGCCGGGGCGCAGAACGTCGAGGCGCTCGAGGCCGAGGAGGTGCCCGAAGGCAGCGTGGGCGCGCGTTTCCTGACCGATCCCAAGGATCTCGCGCCCGTCTCAAAATGGCTCACCCAGGCCGGCTGGAAGCTGACCGCGAGCGAGATGCGCTACGTGGCCAAGAACAAGACCGAGCTGTCCGACGCCCACCGCGCCGACGTGGTCCGGTTCCTCACCGACATTGACGACCACGACGACGTGCACCGCGTGTACGCGGGGCTGTAGGCCATCTTTCCCTTGGCCGCCGCGTCATCCCG
>JBJXFY010000240.1:0-10753 GCA_046155815.1 Limisphaerales bacterium
CTGCGCGAGGTCACGTCACGGAACGTGATCGCCAAGCTCCCCGGCGCCGACCCGGCGCGGCGGGACGAGTTCGTGATCTTCACCGCGCACTGGGACCACCTGGGCCGCGACCCGAAGCTGGACGGCGACCAGATCTACAACGGCGCGCAGGACAACGCCTCCGGCGTCGCGGGCCTGCTCGGGCTGGCGGCGGCGTTTGCGCGGCTGCCCGAGCCGCCCGCGCGGAGCATCCTCTTCCTCGCCGTCACCGCCGAGGAGCAGGGCCTGCTGGGCGCCAAGTACTACGCCGAGCACCCGTTGCATCCGCTCATCAGGACGCTCGCGAACCTGAACATGGACAGCCTGAACACCTTCGGCCCGCGCGCCATCGCGCCGGTCGTCGGCCACGGCCAGAGCACGCTCGAGGACCTGCTGGCCACCGCCGCGAAGACGCAGGACCGCGCCGTTGTGCCCGAGCCGGACCCGGAGAAGGGCTATTACTACCGCTCGGACCACTTCGAGTTCGCCAAGGTCGGCGTGCCCGCGCTCTACGTGGGCCGTGACGCGGACGACATCCGCGGCCGCGAGCCGGGCTACGGGAAACTGCGCCGCGACGAGTACACGGCGCAGGACTACCACAAGGTGAGCGACCACGTGAAGGCCTTCTGGGACCTGCGCGGCGCGGCGGAGGACGTGCAGCTCCTCTTCCGCGTCGGCTACGACGTGGCCAGCGCCTCGACCTGGCCCGAGTGGAAGGAAGGATCGGAGTTCAAGGCCCGCCGCGTGGAGGCGCTGAAGGCGGTTAGGTAAAGGCGGCGGCTCAAGGATCCTCGAAGCCGCCAAGCTCCGACGTACAGGCGGGCCGCAACGTTGCGTCGGGGTTTGGGAGCAGGGCTTCCGAAGTTTGCGCCGCGCCTCTCCACCTTCATGTGGACACCGTGGCGACCGGCTGGTTTCCTTCCCCGCCAGCCCGTGCCCGTGAATGCGCCTCCGCGCCTTCACGTCCAGCGGGCGCACCGATTCCACACGACCATGAAGCCCGATGCCCTCCCCATGCCGCCCGCGTCCGTGACGCGCCGCGGCTTCCTCCGCTCCTCCGCCGTCGCCGCCGGCACGCTCGCCGCCCTCGATCCCGGGCGTTTCGCCCATGGCGCCGGAGCGGATGACACCCTGAAGGTCGCCCTCGTCGGCTGCGGCGGGCGCGGCTCCGGTGCCGCCAACCAGGCCCTCACCACCGGCGGGAGCACCCGCCTCGTGGCGATGGCCGACGCCTTCAAGGACCGCCTGGACGGGAGCCACGAGAACCTGAAGAAGCAGCACCCCGAGAAGGTGGACGTGAAGGACGACATGAAGTTCCTCGGCTTCGAGGGCTACAAGCAGGCCATCGCCGCCGCGGACGTCGTCATCCTGGCGACGCCGCCGGGCTTCCGGCCGATCCATTTCGAGGAGGCCGTGCGGCAGGGCAAGCACGTCTTCATGGAGAAGCCCGTGGCCGTGGACGCGCCGGGCGTGCGCCGCGTGCTCGCCGCCGCCGAGGAGGCCAAGCGCAAGAACCTCAAGGTCGGCGTGGGCCTCCAGCGCCACCACCAGCAGGTCTATCTCCAGACGCTCGACAAGATCTGGGGCGGCGCGCTTGGGGACGTCGTGGCCATGCGCGTGTATTGGAACGACGCCGGCGTGTGGGTGCATCCGCGCGAGAAGGTCGCGCAGATGCTCGGCCGCCAGCCCACCGAGATGGAGTTCCAGATGAAGAACTGGTATTACTTCACCTGGCTCTGCGGCGACCACATCTGCGAGCAGCACATCCACAACCTCGACGTCGGCAACTGGATCAAGCAGGGCAAGCCCATTGACCCCGCCGGCTCGGCGGACCTCGTGCATCCGGTCAAGGCGTGGGGCATGGGCGGGCGGCAGGTCCGCACCGCGAAGGAGTACGGCGAGATCTATGACCACCACGCCGTGCAGTTCGAGTACGCCGACGGCTCGCGCATGATCTCCGAGTGCCGCCATATCCGGAACGCGTGGAGTTCCGTGTCCGAGCACGTCCACGGCACCAAGGGCTACAGCAACGTCGGCAGCGGCATCATCACCGGCGAGAACGCCTGGCGCTACCGGGCGGACAAGCCGCGCGACGCCTACCAGCAGGAGCACGACGACCTCTTCGCCGCGATCCGCGGGAACCGGCCGTTCAACGAGGCCTTCAACGGCGCCATCAGCTCGATGATCTCCGTCATGGGCCGCATGGCCACCTACTCGGGCGTCGAGGTCGAGTGGGACAAGGCGATCAACTCCGAGATTGACCTGATGCCCGAGCGCTTCGCGTGGGACGCCAAGCCCCGCAGCCTGCCGGGGCCGGACGGCTTCTACCCGATCCCGATGCCGGGGCAGTTCCAGGCCGTCTGAGCCGCGAGCAGGATGCCTTTCGCCGGACCGGCCGGGGCCGGTCCGGCGGAATCCGCACTCAGCCCGCGCCGCCGGCTGGCGGTCCGCCGCATGGCCGCTACGGTTGCACCATGCCAGTGACCATGGAGCCGCCGGGAAAGACCGGCGTGGAGATCGGGGAGCGCACGGAATCCGGCGTGGAACTTGATCCTGGCTTCCTCGTCATCGTCTGGAACGACCCCGTCAACCTCATGGATTATGTGACCCACGTCTTCATGCAGGTCTTCCGCTGGCCGCAGGAAAGGGCCGCGAAGCACATGCTCGAAGTTCATCAAAAGGGGAGGAGCATCGTGGCCCACGAGTCCTTCGAGAAGGCCGAGGCCTACGTCCATCAACTCCACGGCTACAGCCTCCAGGCCACGCTGGAGAAGGCGGCATGAAGTACTCCGGGCGCAAGGACGGGCTTCTGTGCTTCTCGGTGTCGCGTTCCGAGCACGAGATGCTCCGCTGGCTGTTCGGTCATTTTCCCCTCCAGGCATCCGCCGCCCGCTCGCTCAGCCGGGGCGGCGCCGCGGCGCTCCGCGAGGCCGACGCCTGGCTCAGCGAGGCGCTGGCCGATGAGCGCCGCGCCCAGAAGTCCTGGTTGCTTGCGCGATTTGGCGAACCGCCCGCAGGCGAAGGGCCGGTGGGGCTGCAGGTCTGCCCGGAGGAGGCCGAGCGGCTCCTGCAGGCCGCCAACGAGCTCCGCGTCGGCGCCTGGCACCACCTCGGCTCCCCGGGAAACCTCGATGACCCGGCCGGCGTCGAGACTCCGGAGCGCCTTCAGTGGCAGGCCATCATGGAGATCGCGGGCATCGTCGAGACGGTGCTTCTGGCGGGCCTGCACGGCTGCCGGGATGGGCCTTCCGGCAAGCCGCCGGCGTAGGGGTGCGGCGTGGCAACTGCGGCCGCGGCGTAGAGTGGGGGTTGCCGCCGGCGGGGCGACGGCTCGAAACTGGTCCCGGCATGGCCGCGCCGTCCGAACCCCTGTTCCCCGACCCCCGCCGGGCGCCGCGCCGTGGTCCGCAGGCCGGACTGGTGGCGGTGGGGGGCGACCTGACCGTTCCGCGGCTGCTGGCGGCCTACCGGGCCGGCGTCTTCCCGTGGAGCGCCGCGCCGGTGACGTGGTGGTCGCCGGACCCGCGCGGCGTCTTCGAACTGACCGGGGACGGCCTGCACCTTCCGCGCAGCCTCGCGCGCGTGCTGCGGCAGGTGCGGTTCACGGTGACGGTCAACCGCGAATTCCAAGCCGTGGTTGAGGGCTGCGCCCGGCAACCACGGCCGGGATCCTGGATTTCGCCAGCCTTCATCACCGCGTACAGCGCGCTGCATGCGGCCGGCCACGCCCACAGCGTCGAGGTCTGGCGCGGCGGGGCGCTGGCCGGCGGCCTGTACGGCGTGGCGGCGGGCGGGCTGTTTGCCGGCGAGTCCATGTTTCACATGGAAAGCGACGCCTCGAAGGTGGCAGTGGTGGCGACGCACCGGCACCTGCGGGAGTGCGGTTTCCGGCTCTTCGACATCCAGATGCTGACGCCAACCACGGCGGCACTGGGCGCGGTGGAGATTCCGAGGGATGAATATCTCGACCGATTGGCGGAGGCGCTGCGGGCGGAGTGCCGGTTTGCGTGAATCCGACTGCGAGGACCGTGCCGCGGCCGAGGGGTTCGTGCCCGTGCTCCTCCGCATCCTCGAGAAGGGTCTGGCGCCTTGCGGATGGGGTCTGGGGAATCCGGCTCGCAGCGGATCTGAGATCCCGTGGTGCCCGCAGGATGCCGCGGACACCCGCAGCCGGGATGGCCGTGCGGCATGGCTCCCCCCGGTCGCCTGCTCGCGGCCGGTTACGGCCACCCGAATCGCTCAGTTGATCGGGATTTTGTAGAAGCACTGCCACTGTCCCTCGCTGGAGCCAAGGGACACGCGCTGCGACTTGATCCAGTCCACGTGGCCGTCCTCAAAGAGGAAGTTGCCACCGGTGGGGGCGCTGCGCGGGGCGTGGGGGTGGTTGGCGGTCCGCCAGTTCTTGCCGGCGTCCATCGTGGTCCACGTCAGCCGGCTGTCGAAGACGTTGGTCGTGCGCGGGCCGATGCCCTGCAGGCGGTCAATGAGCACCGGCGCGCCGCTGAGCGGGCCGCCGAGCTTCTTGCGGAAGTGCCATTCGCCGAGGCCCTCGCCGTTGTAGTTCCAGGAGCCGGCGATGCGGCCGGGCAGGTAGAAGTAGCCCGTGAGGATGGGCTGGAGCTCGGACGAGGCGTTGCCGAAGCGCCAGGTATCGGCCTGCCGGTGCCATTCGTCCGTGGGGCAGAAGGTGACGTGGTTCTGCGACTTCTTGTCGCGCGAGGAGGTGGGCTTGCCGGACTTGATGAGGTAGTCGCGCCAGAAGACGGCCATGTTCGTGCCCATCCAGCTCAGGTGGAGGCCGTCACGGTTGTCGGGAAAGGCGTTGTCCGAGTCGGCGGCGTAGAGGTTGATCGCCACGCCCCACTGCTTGCTGTTGCTGGTACACATGGCCTGTGTGGCCTTGGTCTTCGCCTTGGCCAGCGCGGGCAGGAGCATCGAGGCGAGGATGGCGATGATCGCGATGACGACGAGCAGCTCGATCAGCGTGAAGGCCGCGACGGGCCGGGCGGCGGGCAAGGGAATTGGTTTCATGGCCGGATCAGGTGGCGAGGAGGGGCTTCAGGACCTCTCCATGAACATCGGTGAGTCGGCGGTCAATGCCGTTATGACGGAAGCTGAGGCGCGTGTGATCAATCCCGAGCAGGTGCAGCACCGTGGCATGCACGTCGTAGCAGTACACGGGATGCTCGGCGACCTTGTGGCTCCATTCGTCGCTCGCGCCATACGAGACGCCGCCGCGGATGCCGCCGCCGGCCAGCCAGTTCGTGAACGCGAAGGGATTGTGGTCGCGCCCCTCGCCGCCCTGGCTGCACGGCATCCGGCCGAACTCCGTCGTCCATAGCACGATCGTGTCATCAAGCAGGCCGCGGGCCTTGAGATCCTTCAGCAGCGCGGCCACCGGGCGGTCCATGCTGCGGCCCATGAGGCCGTGGTCGCGGGCGATGTTCTCGTGGTTGTCCCAGTTGCGCCGCGGGAAGCCGTTGTCCGCGCCGCTCCACACCTGCACGAAGCGCACGTCGCGCTCCAAGAGCCGCCGCGCCACCAGGCAGCGGCGGCCCATGTCCTCCGTGACCGGATCGTCCAGGCCGTAAAGCCGGCGGGTGGCCTCGCTCTCACCGGCGAGGTCGAGCACCTCGGGTGCGCTGAGCTGGAGGCGGGCGGCCATCTCGTAGCTCGCGATGCGGGCGTCGAGGCGCGCGTCCCCGGCGCGGGTGGCGGCGTGATCGCGGTTCAGGAGCTTCAGCAGCTCCGCGCCGTCGCGTTCGGCGGCCGGCGTGACGAACTTCGCGGATGGGGGCGGAAAGAGGTCGTGGATCGGGTTGGGCTGGCCGACGCGGATCATCGTGCCCTGGTGCTGGGCGGGCAGGAACGCGGCGCCCCAGTTGGCCGGGCCGTTCGGAGCGAAGCCACGCGCGTCGGGCAGCACGACGAACGTGGGCAGGTTCTGGTTCAGGCTGCCCAGCCCGTAGCCCACCCACGCGCCCATGCTCGGGAAGCCCGGCAGCACGAAGCCCGTCGCCTGCATGAATGTCGCCGGCCCGTGGACGTTCGACTTGCTGACCATCGAGTGGATGAACGCGAGGTCGTCCGCGCAGGAGCCGATCTCCGGCACGAGTTCGCTGACCCACTTGCCGCATTCGCCGCGCGGCCGCCAGTCCCACGGGCTCTTCATGAACGCGCCCGGCTCGCTCTGGAACAGCTCGACCTTCTCGCCCACGTCGAAGGGCCTGCCGGAGTCGCGGATCAGGCGCGGCTTGTAGTCGAAGGTGTCGCACTGGCTGGCCGCGCCGGACATGAAGAGCTGCACCACGCGCTTCGCCCGCGCGCGGTGGTGCAGGCCGCCGTTGAGGACGGGGCCGGCGGAGGCACCGGGCGCGCCGGCGAGCAGGCCCTGCCGCCCGAGCAGCCACGCGAGGGCAATGCCGCCCAGCCCCCCGCCGTGGCGCCAGAGAAAGTCACGGCGCGTTTGAACAGGAGGGACCGGAGAAACTGAAGCGGATGGCGGGTTCATGAGTTGGCACCGGGCAGGATCAATCGGTGAACGCCATCCACCAGGCGCAGTTCGTGGAGATTGAAGAGCAGGCCGAGGGGAACGTCGAGCAGCTTCATGTAACTCAGGAGCTGCGCCTTGTGGAGCGGAAGCACCTCCTGCACCGCCTTCAATTCCAGCAGGGGGCAGTCTTCAACCAAGACATCGAAGCGAAGCGGTTCCTCAAAAGTGATGCCCTTGTACTCGATGCGGACAATCCGCTGACTGATCGTCTGCAGGCTTCGCAGTTCGAGTTTACGCAGCATGCATCGCTCGTAAATCGTTTCGATGAGCCCCGGCCCCTTGAGCCGGTGTACTTCGATGGCCCCGCCGATCACGTTGCCCGTCAACCCATCCGCCTTCGGAAACTTCGGGTGCATGATGTGTCTCCGTTCTCTTCGTTCCCTCCTGTTCAATCCACAAACACAAACTCATTGCTGTTGAACAGCAGCCGGCACGCGCCGGCGAGGCCGTGGCGCCGTGAGTAGGCGGTGAGTTGCGCCACCTCCTCGGCGCTGGCCTCGCGCTGGAAGGCCAGCGCCACCGCCCGGCGGACTTGATCCGGCGGATCATCTGTCTCCGCCTCGACGCGCGCGGCGAAGTGCTCCGCCTGGCGCAACACCCATGGATTGTTCAGCAGCGCCAGCGCCTGCAGCGGCGTCAGGGTCTGGCTGCGCTTCGGCGTCAGGATGCTTGGGTCGGGGCAGTCCATCGTGTCCATGAACGGATCCGGCGCGCTGCGGACCACGAAGCGGTAGATGCTCCGCCGCCGGCCGGCGGGGCTGTCCGGGTCGAACTGCACGTAGTCGTACACGGGCGAATGGTCGTCCCTGAAGGCGAACTGCTGCACCGCCGGCCCGCCCATCGTGAGGTCGAGCCGGCCGCTCACGGCGAGGATGGCGTCACGCAGGCTCTCCGCGTCGAGCCGCGACCGGTTCATCCGCCAAAGGAGGCGGTTGTCGGAGTCCACCGAAGCGTTCTTTCGAACAGAAGGCAACGAAGTGTCCGGGAGAGACCGGGATGCGGAGTCCGTTTCTCTGTTCCCTTCGTTGGTCCCCGTGAATTCAGAGGACTGCCGCCACGCCGCACTCGTCAAGAGCAGCCGGTGCAGCTTCTTCATGGAGCCGCCCTCGAGCTGAAACCTTGCCGCCAGCCAGTCGAGCAGCTCGGGATGCGATGGTGGCGACCCCATCCACCCAAAGTCGTTCGGTGTGTCCACGAGGCCGCGGCCGAAGTGGTGGTGCCAGACGCGGTTCACGAGCGAGCGGCGGAGCGCGGCGTTGCGCGGGTCGGTGAGCCAGCGGGCCAGCGCGGTGCGGCGCGCGCCCTCGTCCAACCCGGCGGGAATTTCCAGCTCCGCCGGCAGCCAGGGGAAGCACGACAGCGCGGCGGGCGTCATGAGGTCGCCCGGCGATTTCACGTCGCCGCGGCGGAGGTTGTGGACCGGCCGCGGGCCGGGCGGCGGCATGAAGGAACCCTCGGCCGCGAAATCGCTCGTCGCGGCATAGACCAGTTCCGGCTTGGGCAGGGCGTCGAGGCGCCGGCGGACAGCCTCGAGCCGCGCGGTCGCCTCGCGCCACTCCTCCTGCTGCGCCGGGGTCAGCGTCACGAGGGCAAGCTCCCGCCGTCGGTCGTGCAGCGCGCGGATCTCCTCCTCCAGCCGCTGCTTCGCCGGGCCGGCGAGCTCGGGCGCGGGCGGCGAGCCGAGCCGGCGGTGGCTGTCAAAGCCGTCCACCAGCCGCGCCCGGCCCCAGCGGCCGGCCTCGATGGAATCGAGCGCACTGACTGGCCGGCCCAACGCCGCGTTGGTACCGCCGGACACGGCCTGCAGCTCCCCGAGCGCGAACACGTAATCGCCCGTCCGCTTCCAGAGCCGCGTCGCCGTCACGCGCACGAATCGCGCGCGCCGCCCGCCGCCTGGCAGCAGGACGGGTTCATCGCCGGGATTCACGAAATCCGCGGCCGTGTGATCCGCCACGACGTGCGCGGTGGCGAAGTCCTCCGTGTCGGCCGCCTCGACGCGGAAGCGAACCGGAAATCCGAACCCCGGCGTGTCCGTGAAATCCGTCGGGCGGGCCGGGATGAGGCGGATTTCGTCGAGCGCGCGCGGTTCGCCGAGGTCCACCTGCACCCACTTCATCACGTCGGGCGCGGACTCGATGCCGCTGTGCCAGCCGTTGGCCGGGCTTTCACCGCCGGCGCCGGCGAGGGTGTCGAGCGCGGTGCGGCGTTCGCGGAGACGTACGTCGAGGGCGGTGAGTTCGTCGCTCCGCGCCTTGGCCAGCGCGGCGTCGAGCGGCGCGCGGCGCAGTTCCAGCAAGCGCTTTTCGCGGAGCAGCGGCTGCCGCTCGCGATGCACGGCGGGGTCGCGGTCAAACGGCCGGTTCGACCGGTCCACGCCGGCAAACACGGCCTGCAGCGCGTAGTATTCGCGCTGCGGGATGGGATCGAACTTATGGTCGTGGCAGCGCGCGCAGTGGACCGTGAGGCTCACGAAGGTCGACATGGCCGTCATCACCATGTCGTCACGGTCGTTGTAGCGGGCGATCAGGCCGTCGGTCTTGGTTTCGGGCAGCTCGACGTGGCCGACGTAATCCCACGGCCCGGCGGCGATGAAGCCCAGCGCGACCACGCCGTCCGGGTCGCCGGGGAACAGCACGTCGCCGGCGAGCTGCTCCTCGACGAAGCGCGCGTAGGGCTTGTCCGCGTTGAACGAGCGGATCACGTAGTCGCGGTAGGGCCACGCGTGCGTGCGGGGCTTGTCCTTGTCGTAGCCGTGGCTGTCGCCGTAGTGGACCGCGTCGAGCCAGTGCCGCGCCCAGCGCTCGCCGTAGCGCGGCGAATCCAGCAGGCGGTCCACGAGCCGCTCGTAGGCGCGCGGATCGGGATCGGCGACGAAGGCGGCGACCTCCTCCGGCGAGGGCGGCAGGCCATGCAGGTCGAGATACAGCCGGCGGATCAGCGTGCGCCGGTCCGCCTCAGGCGACGGCGCGAGGCCGTCCGCCTCCAGCCGCGCGAGGATGAAGCGGTCCACGTCGTTTCGCGGCCAGTCCACGCGGCGGATGGCGGGCGGTTCGACGGACAGCAGCGGCTTGAAGGCCCAGTGATCGCGGCGGTCCTGCACGCCCGGTGTGTCGAGGCCGTCGGGCCAGATCGCGCCCTGGTCAATCCACGCGCGCAGCAGGCCGATCTCCTCCGCGGACAAGGGCTCGCCCTTGGGCGGCATCTCCATGTCTGCGACGAGGCGGGCGGTGAAATGGATGAGCGGGCTCTCCGCGCTGCGGCCGGGCACGATGGCCCGTCCGTGTTCACCGCCAGCCAGTGCGGCGGATTTCACGTCGAGGCGGAACCCGGATTTCTGTTTCTCCGGTCCGTGGCAGGAGAAGCATTTCGCCTCGAAGATCGGCCGGATATCCGCCGCAAAGTCCACCGGGCGCGCGGCGGCGGGGGGCAGGCGGGAGAGGTCCGGATCCTCTGCGCCGCCAATCGTCGAGGCGGCGAGGAACAGCGCCGTCGTCCACAGCGTGACACCAGCCTGCGTCAGGCTCGGGCGGTGAGGGGCGGCGGGGCGGCGCATGGTCAGGCAGCCACGCCCTCCAGGACGACGTGACGCAGGGTTTCCGGCCCGTCGAAGCGTCTTTGCGCGTCCAGAATTTCGATCCCCGCCAGCCGGCCTTCGCTGTCGTAGTCAGCGGCGATGCCTTCGCCCAGATGCTTGGTGGTCACGGTCGTTTCGCGGAAAGTGATGCTCAGGGCCTCAGACTCGTGGTCGTAGCTGATCCTCATGGACTAGAAGTAGTAGGTGTACACGGTGATCTCAACGATTTCCTCCGCCTCCTCCACGAACACGGGGCGCACCTGCCGGGTCGCATAAGGTTTACCGTTCCAATTTCTTCCGAAGGGAAAATCTTTCCGGCATTCGAGCCGATCAAGTTCAGCCTCGCCCCATGATGCGGTGCGGATCGCCGCTTCCACGTCTTCTGCGGCGAATCCGCGGGATGCGCAGCAACTCAGCGCGTGCTTGGTCAGGCGAACCGGCTTCATGGCCTGCGTCCCGAACCGGACAGCATCGTTCCACGATCAGACCGGAGAAGCATGGCGGCTCACCCCTTCGTCACCGTCTCGTCGAGGTTCAGCAGGACGTTGGCCACGACCTGCCACGCGGCCAGCTCGGCGGCGTCGGCGGGCGGCGGCTCGCGGCCGTCG
>JBJXFY010000246.1:0-4085 GCA_046155815.1 Limisphaerales bacterium
CCGGTACCGCCACCGCCCTGCGCCGTCCGGGCGTGCAGCCCGCCTCGCCGTACGGCGGCACGGTCGTCGCCTCGGCCCGTCCGTCTCCGGCTTCGACCACGGCGGGCACGGCGTTGCCGCGCAGCACCGCCGCCGCCCGGGCCGGCCTCGTGCCCGCGCGACTGGGAACCGAGGCGCGCAACGGGACGCCCGTCATGCAGGCCCAATCGTTGAACGGCGACGCGCGGGCAGGCTACACCGGCCAGCGGACGACCTACCCGATGCTCGGCCGCGCCGGCGGCACGGAAGCCCGCGGCGCCAATCCCGTCACCTCGGCCTCGCCCGCGCGCGACCCGCGCACCGGCCAGCCGCTCGCCGTCGCCTCCGCGGCCCGCCCGCCGCAGACCGCCGGCCGTCCGATTGTGACCACCGCGCGGCCCGCCACCGCGCCGCGCGTGCAGGTCGAGGCGCGCGCCACGACGCCGACGGCCCTCCCGCAGGCCGCGCTGCGGCCAACGATTTCGCCGCCTGCCGCCCGCAACACGCTGTCCCCGGCGCCCGTGTATTCCTCCCGCCCCGAAGCGCGTTCGTACTCCGTGCCCGTCCGGCAGCCGACGCCGATGACCACGCCGCGCCCGACCATCAGCCATCCGGTCTCGGCTCCGCGGCCGGTGGTGAACGCGCCCGTGTCCGCGCCGCGCCCCGTGGTTACCGCGCCGGTGCAGTCGGCCCGGCCGATGATCTCGGCCCCGGCGGCCGCCGTGCCCGTGGCGCGGCCATCGGCCGCGTCGGCGCCCGCGGCGGGGGCTTCCGGCCGCGCGTTCCAGCCGCGGTGACCGGCAAGTATGCCGGCGGCGAACCGTTTTCCCTGATGTTCAAGCGGTCCGGCCCGCCTCCGGGGAAGCCCGCCAAGTCCCGAAGAACCGGTTCGCCACGGCAGCCGTTCAAGGCCGGTCCCCGCCACGCCCTCCCGCCGGCGCGCACGGAGTGATGCGCCCCACCTGAATCAGCCATGCGTTGTTTCCCATCCGCCTGCCTCGCCGCCGCATGGTTTGCCGCGCCGGCTCCGGCCGTGGACCGCGTCCTGTACTCGACCGGTTTCGAGCCGGCGGAGGGCTTCCAGTCTGGCCTGACGCTCGTCGGCCAGGGTGGCTGGATCGGCTCGGCGTCGTGGGGCAACGGCCTCGTGACCGGCGTGTTCGCGGACCGCGGGCAGCAGGCTTTCGTCGGCTTCAACGCGCCCACGAACACCGGCGGCGTGCTCAATGCCTGGCGGCCGCTCGACTACACGCCCGGCGGCACGAACCCGCCCGTAGTGGTCTTCACGACGCGACTGGCGGTGATTGACTCGACCCAGGTGGGTCCTTCGCGCGACCGCTTCCGGTGGAGCGTGTACAACCGCGCCACGCAGCGACTGTGTGCGCTCGAATTTGACAACGAGACGCTCCAGATCAACTACGCCCTGGACGACGGGGCGGGCTTTCGCGATTCGGGCCTCACCTTCACCAACTCCGCGCTGTACGAACTGGAGCTGCGCCTCGACTTCGCCGTGAACCGCTGGGCCGCCTCGCTCACGGGCGTCACGCTGGTCGCGGATCAGCCCCTCACCACTGTCACCAATTCGCTGACGCTGGGCGACATCGACGCCGTCTGGGAGCATGCCAAGCCCGCAGTTCCCGGCGACAACTACATGGCCTTCGACGACTTCAAGGTGGTGGCCACCGGAGGCGAACCGCCCGCACCTCCGACGCTCCAGGCGCTCCAGTACCTGCCGCCTGCCGGCTTCCTGCTTCGCGTCACGGGCCGCCCCGGCGTGAGCTACATCGTCGAGGGCACGACCAACTTCGTGCACTGGACGGCGCTCAAGACGAACACCGCGCCGGACGGCGTGTTCGAATACCTCGACGCGACGGGCGGCCGTCCGTGGCGCTTCTACCGCGCCAAGGAGCGGTGACCCTGCGGCGGCCGCGCCGGTTGGCCGCTCGTTGCGCCCGCGCCGCCACGTGACCGCCAGTCCTCCCAGTCGGCCGGCTTGTCCACGTCGCGAAGCGTACGGAGGCGCGCGGCGCGCAGGCCGGCGGCCTCGGCGCGGCGGAGCGTCTCCGCCAGCACCCGGGCAGTGCCCCAAGGCATGTCGCGGAACAGGGTTTCCCAGCCCGCCGCGGCCGCGCGCAGGCCGATGAGCCAGTAGCCGCCATCCTCGGCCGGGCCGAGAACGAGTTCGTGGTCGGCCAGCGACCGCCAGGCTGCGTGGATGTCGGCTGCGCCCACGTCCGGGCAGTCCGAGCCGACGAGCGCCATGCGAGCCGCGCCTTGCTGGAAATGCGCCGTCAACGCACGGGCCATCCGCGCGCCGAGGTCACCCTCCCCCTGCGGTGCGAGGCTCCAGCCGGGCGGCAGCCAGTCGGCGACTTCCCGTCCAGCGTCATCCGGCGTATGGCGCAGCTCGCCGAGGGAGACGGCGCCCAACTGGCCGAGGACATGGCGGGCGAGCGTCGCGTAGGCGCCGCACGCGCCTTCATCACCGAGTGCGGCGGCGAGGCGGCGCTTCACGGCGCCGGGACGCGGCGCGCGGGCGAAGACAACGAGGCGGTCGGTCACGGGGCGAGGGTGGTATCCCACCCACGGCGGAGCAATCCCGGTCCGGCGCCGCCAGATTCCCGTTTCCCGCCGCAGGCCCACGGACTACAAACGCCGGACACCACCCGCCCATGAACCGCCGCTCCTTCCTCCGCACCGGCGCCGCCGCCACGGCCGCCTTCGCCGCCCCCGCCATCCTCCGCGCCGCCGACAAGGCCGGCTCCAAGCCCGCCGTCATCGGCACCGGCGAACACACCTACGAGTGCCACCATGGCTGGGGCGCGCTGCCGTCCCACCTTAAATGGGGCGAAACCCACGGCGTGGCCGTGGACGCCGCGGGCTTCATCTACGTCAAGAACAACACCGGCCCCTCCGGCCTCCGCCATCAGGACTGCATCGTCGTCTTCGACCCGGACGGGAAGTTCGTCCGCAGCTTCGGCGACGAGTACAGCGCGTGGAACATCCACACCGTCGGCCACGGCATAGACATCCGGAAGGAGGGCGACACCGAGTACCTCTACCTCACGCACACTTGGGCCAACCTCGTCACCAAGACGACGCTCCAGGGCGAGATCGTCTGGGCGCTCAGCACTCCGTGGGAATCCGGTGTGTACAAGGACCGCAAGGAGTTCATCCCTACCAACGTCGCCTTCCATCCGTCGGACGGCAGCTTCTACGTCGCCGACGGCTACGGCACGGGCCACATCCTGCGCTACAGCCAGGATGGGAAGTTCCTCAGCGTCTTCGGCGGCAAGGGCGGCCGCGAGCAGCACGGCAAGTTCTCCACCCCGCACGGGCTGTGGGTGGACGCCCGGCCCGGCCGCGAGCCGCAGCTCTGCATCTGCGACCGCGCCAACGCCCGCCTCGAGTACTTCACGCTCGACGGCAAGTACGCGAGCACCGTCGAGGGCCTGAGCTACCCCGCGCACCTCGACACGCGCGGCGACGTGCTCATGTGCCCCGACCTGCACGCGCGCGTCAGCCTCTTCGGCCGGGACAACCAGCTCATCACCCATCTGGGCTTCGATCAGGCGTGGTCCGACAAAGTGCTGAACAAGGGCGGTCAGGGAGGCTTCATCATGCGCACCAAACCGGAGACGTGGGAGAACGGCCGCTTCATCCACCCCCACGACGCCTGCTTCGACAAGGACGGCAACATCTTCGTGGTCGAGTGGGTCAGCGTGGGCCGCGTGACGAAGCTGAGGAAGGTGGCGTAGGCGTTCGAGGACTCGACGAACCGTCCGACTCCGGGGTGCTTGGCGCGGTGGGCGGCGCTCTCGCGGGCGCTCGAACTTCCCACCCAGCCCCCGCTCGAACACATGGACGTGCCGGGTCGGCGCTGCTTGGATGCCCCCACCAATCCCGACCCAAGTGAAATCGCCGCAGCTCATGAATACTCCGCCTGCCCGCCGCCTCGGGGCCTTCACTCTCATCGAACTGTTGGTCGTCATCGCCATCATCGCCATCCTCGCCAGCATGCTTCTGCCCGCGCTGGCCAAGGCGAAGGCCAAGGCCACGCGCATCAA
>JBJXFY010000258.1:0-17844 GCA_046155815.1 Limisphaerales bacterium
ATGCGCAAAGCTCAAGGGGAAGCCTCAAGTTCCAAGAGCAAACCACTGCCGCGGCGGGGCGTCGCCGCCACGGTCACCGTCGCTTGAGGACGTAGCCCACCCCGACGGAACTGCGTGAGCCGCGGCAGACGGTACGGTCGAGGGCGATCCAGGCATCCGTCAGGCGGGCGAGCGTCGGCTCCTTGGCGTCCGGGCGGAGCACCGGGCCGCGTTTGACGGCGTTGGCATTGGCGGCGTTGGCCTTGAGCAGGCGCTGCAGGAAGCCCGGCCAGTACATCTCCACCGTCGCGGCGAGGGGGCCGGTGAGGTATTCGCGGTGCATGACCCGCAGGCCGGCGGCGGCGGCCCAGCCTTCAAACTCGTCGTCGAGGATCAGCTTGAAGTGGCTGAAGCCGTACGCGCCGAACGCGAACTTCTTCTCCCCGCGGCCGAGGAGCCGGTTGAGCGGATCGTAGGTCACGGGGAACCGCCGGGACGGGAAGGTAATGATGGCCGCGCCGCCCGGTCGCAGCACACGGCCGACCTCGCGCAGCATCGCCGCCGAATCGGGCACATGCTCGATGACGTCGGTGGAGACCACGAGGTCGAAGGCCGCGTCCGGGTACGTGAGCCGCTGGGCGTCCTCCACCGCATAGTGGACGCGGGCGAGGTCGCGGTTGAGGGCGCGGGCGAAGGCGATGTCGGCCTCGTTCAGGTCGCAGGCGTCGAGGCGCTCGCAGTGCGCGGCGAGCATCGGGTCGTAGTCGCCTTCGCCGGTGCCGAGATTGAGCGTGCGAGGGAAGGGCAGGCCGCGCGCCTGACGCAGGTGTTCGAGCTGGCCGCGGACGAAGGTGTAGCGCTGCCGGTAGGTCGGGAACAGCAGCTTGAAATTCATCGTGCCACGGACTCCGCACCCGCGGCGGCCTACATGCCCGACCGCTCGCGGAGGTGGGTGACGGTGTTGGCGAGGGTCACGCTCATGGCGCCGGCCTGCGAGGCCTGGATGGCGGCCAGGGCGTGGCTTTCCTTTTGCACCGCCTCGAATTCGCCCGCGTCGAGCCAGAGGCCGGCGCACTCGGGACATTCGTCCACCACCACGCCGCGCATCCGGCTGAAGAAGCGGCGGCGCATGACCTGGTCATCGCAGCGCGGGCAGCGGCGGCGGGACTCATGGTCCACGCGGAGCATGGGGTCGCGGGCGACGTGGCTGAGGCTTGCCGCGCCGGCGGCGTCCACTCGGCGCAGCTCGAAGTTGTCGAACCACGCGCCGCCGCAGCCGCCGTCGCACACGTCCACGTTGATCTCGCCCGCCTTGCGGGCGGTGAGCAGGTAGCCACACGCCGGACATTTCATCCGGTGGGAGGCTAGGCTGGCCGCTGCCCGGCGGCAATCCGGCAGCGGCGGCCATCACCGGCGCAGCCGCCGCGCGGTCAGCGCACCCAGCAGCAGGGCGCCGGCGGCCAGCGGCACGGCAGCAGGTTCAGGCACCGGCGTGACGACGAAGTCCAACGTGTACGACGTAAGGTCGGTGGTGCTGGTCTGCTGGAGCCAGACGGCATAGTTGCCCGCCGGCAGCGGCGGAGTGAAACCGATGACGCCAAACTGCGCGCCCGCCACGGGAAGCAGATCCTGTCCTACGCCCACACGGCTCGGGTCAAAGCCGAAATGCGCGTAGCCGAGGAGATTGCCCGGGTTAGTGCCCGAGGCCGGCTCCGTGAAGGTCGTGCCGGATTGCAGGCCGAAGAAGGCGGTGCCGTCGGTGCCGGCGTAGGCATCCAGGATCACGGAACTCAGGAGGTGGCCGGCAGGCACCGCAAACGTCAGGTATTCGCGGTCGCCCTGGCTGGACGTGGCGAGCAGGTCGTTGTTGCCCACGGAGAGGGTGACGATGGTGGGCGCGAGACGGTCGCCGGAGAGGTCTCCGTTGACGGATTCATCCCAGATGACGCCGGCGTGGGCGGTGGCGGCGAGGAGACCGAGCGAAAGGCCCAGCGTCAGGGCCGGACGGCAGGTGCGAGGCGGTAGTGTGTTCATGGCAGGATGGGGCGGCGTTTCTTTACGGTGAGGCAGGATGGACTTCAGTTTTCTGAAAGAATCGGCGAAGGGCGTCAAGCGCGGCGTGGCCCCGTGGGAGCGCCGACCTCCGGCCCGGCCGTGTGCGGCCGGCATCTTGCCGGCAACGCGGGGCGAAGGCGGCTTCGCCCCGGGCCTGAAGTCTGGCGGTGAAGATTGCGGCGGGGGTGCTGCACGGCGGATAGACGGCCCCTGTAGGAGACCTTGACCCCGGGACTGGTTCCCGGCGGGCCTCAGGCCAGGGCCGGATCCACCTCGTCCGGCCGCCACAGCACGCGGCCCTCCATGCCGCCGGCCACCACGGGCGTCTGGCCGGTGACGTGCCCGGCGAGGCGGTCGGAGGCAAGGAAGACAATCGCGTTCGCCGTGTCCTTCGGCCGGCCGATCTTCGGCAGCGCCATGGTGGCCGTGACGCGGCGGACCACCGCGGCATCACCGAGTTTCGCCGTGTTGCGCGGCACGACCGTCCAGCCGGGACAGACGCAGTTCACCCGGCCGCCGGGGTAGTCCGCGGTACGGGGCGCGAGGCGGGCGAGTTCGTTCTTCAACGTGCGGGTGAGGCCGTACGCCAGCGCCGCCTTGGCGGAGGCGTAGTCGGCGTGGCCCGCTTCACCAAAGACGGCGGCCGTGGAGCCGACCAGCACGGCGCAGCCGCGCCGCTGGCGGGCGACGAGGCGGAAGAACTCCCGGAGGCACAGGAAGGCGGACGTGAGCACCGCGTCGTGCGTGGCCCGCCATTGCGCGAGCGTCATGGCTGGCAGCGGCACGTCGCGCGTTTCCCAGGAGCCGGCGTTGGCCACCAGCACGTCCACGCGTCCGAAGCGCTTCACGGCGGCGGCGAAGAGCCGTTTCACCGCCGCCTCGCGGCGCAGGTCAGCGCTGACGACGAGGGTTTCGGCCGGGGCCAGTTCGCGGGCGAGGCGGGCGGCGCGGTCGCGGCCGGTGCGGCAGTGGAGCACGAGCCGCGCGCCCTCGGCGGCGAAGGCGCGTGCCGTGGCCGAGCCGATGCCGCCGGAGGCGCCGGTGATCAGGACGACCTGCCCATGCAGTGCGGAATCCACGGCGGCGGGCGGCTACCGGGCCTGCCGGCGGCGCAGGCCGAGCACCGCCGCGCCGGCGGCGAGCAGGGCGGGCATGGACGGCTCGGGGATGGGGATGAAGTTGCCGAGCTCCACGAACTGGTTGTTGCGCGTGATGGTGAAGGTCCCCACGTCGGGCACATCGAGGAGATTGCCGGTGGCGTTGGCGAAATTGCCGTTGCTGAGGTTGTTGCCGGTGATGATGCGGAACACGTCCGTTTCCGTCGGTTCGAAGCCGTTCAGGGTTTCGATGTCGAGCGTCAGGCCGTTGAAGTTCATTCCGTTCACGATGGCCAGGGTGTCGAACTGGCCTGCGGCGGTGCCCGCGAGGCTGAAGCGGAAGGTTGCATCCTGGCCGGCGTCGCCCGCGGCGTTGCCGGCGAGCGTGAGGCTCGAGATGTCGCCGATGCCCTCGCCGATGATGAGGGTCGAGTTCCGGAAGGTGAAGGAGGAGCCGTTGAGCGTGCTGCCCGAGGCGACCACGGTGCCGCCGTTGAAGGTCAGCGCGTTGGCCCGGAGCTCCGCCCCGGTCAGCACGCGGATGTGCGCGGTGGCGTTGGTCTGGGTGAAGCCCTCGGCCTGAAACGTTCCTTGCCGCACTTCAATCGTGCCGGTGTTCAGGATGGAGAAGTTCCGGAAGGTCGTCGTGCCGGGACGGTCGCCAACCACCGTGCCGTTGTTGACGAGGGAGAATCCCTGGGCGGACGGCAGCGCGAAATCCTGATCATGGAAGCCGGCCCCGAGGGGACCCACGACCATGTTCCCGTTGTTGAGCAGCCGGGCGCCGTTGCGCAGGTCCATCCGGGAGTTGACCTCGGAATCGCCGTTGAAGAACAGCGTCACCGCGCTGGCGGTGACCAGCGTGCCCGAGGTCGAGATGAAATCACCGACGACGGTGAAGTTCCGGTTGGCGGCATTCTGAAACGTCATGCCTGACGCCACGTTCAGGGAAGTGATCGTGACGTCGGCATTGAGGTTGTAGCTCGGGTTGCCGTTGATGGTCACCCGGTAGGTGTCGCCTCCGGTGTTGTCCGGGAAACCCTGGCCGCCGGAGGGGCTGATGCTCCAAATGCCGGGGTTCTGCCAGGTGCCGCCGCCGTTCGAGGTGGCGGTGAACTCCGTGGCGTTTGGGACGGGCAAGGGAAGCGTGCGGGACTGGCTCAGCCTGGCTGTCGGCACCCGGATGGGGAGGATCTGCGCCTCAAGCGGGCCGGCACCGGGAGTACCGAGGCGGAAGGCCGCGTCGCCGATGCCGGTCGTCGAAGGACCGGCCGGCCGGGTTTGTTCCAAAGTCCGTTTCGCGCCGGCTTCCCTGGCGTCCTGCGGCGCATCCAGCCGCCGCCCCTGGGGGGTGGGGGGCAGGGGGCGCGTTTCCCGTACCTGAGCAATGGCGTCCAAGAATGACGGTGCCCGGTTCGCCGGGCGGGGGGCGGCCAGCCCGATCAGCGCGTCCCAGCCGAACGCCGGCGACCGGGGCCAGTCACTGGGCAGGCCGACAAAGTCCGCCCCGAGGTCGGCCAGCTCCGTTCCGACGGCCGTCCTCGGGAACGAGGAGCCGACCGAGAATTCCGGCGACCGGAGGACGTTTTCCCGAACGGCCGTCCTGAGCACGCCCGGGGAGCCTGTCTCGCCCGCGGGATGGGACGGCCCGGCGTCCGCCGGCCGAAGACCGGCCACGTCTTCGGCGCGGGCTGCCGGCACTCCGGCGAGAGCCAACCAGGCGACCCACTGGAACAACGGGTGACGGACCGGTGCACGACGAGTGTCTGGGAATTTCATAAAATGCGGGTTTCCTAGCAGGCCGGAATGCTGCGGGAAACCAAGATGCCCGGCTGTCTCGTGCCTCAATCCCTGCGGCGCGAACGCAGCTGGACGCCGAAGGCCGCACGGCTCCTGTCGGAACACGGAATTGAGGGAAACCGTTCTCCGCCCGGCCGGCGGCCCGGGCTCATTTCTCCGGCGCTTCGCCGGCCGGTCGAAGCGGCGGGATGACTTCGGCGGGGATGTCCACGGCGGCGGCCGGCGTGTTGGTGGCGAGCAGGGCGGAGCGATCCTTGAGCACGGAGTCCACGGTCCACTTGGGCGACTTGAAGACCCAGCCGGCGAGAGCCTGCTCCTGCTTGAGCTTGGCCTTCAGCTTGTCCTGCGCCTCCTTCCACGCCTTCTCCGCGGCCTCCTTGGCCTCGGGTGCCTCGTCCGCGGGCGCGGCGCGCTGGGCCGGCAGTTCGGCGGCGGCGGCCACGGCCAGCCAGTAGCTGTCCGCGTCCGGCTGGGCGCCGACCTTCAACTCGTAGCGGAAGCCGTCGGCGGTGGCGAGCTGCAGGACGGTAGGGGCGGCGAAGGCGTCCTTCACGGCCGCATCGTCCTTCGCATGCACGTCGGTGAAGGAGGGCGAGGAAAAGGCCCAGTTGAGGCCGCTGACCTTCGCGTTGTCGAGCTGCTCGCCGGACCGTGCGTCCGCCAGCGTCCACTCGGCGGCATCGTTGGTGCGGAGCAGGCTCCAGGACGCGTCGGCGTTGGTGGAGACGAGCTGTATGCCGACGAGCTTCTCGACCTTGAAGAAGTCCTTGTTGAGCCAGTTTTCCGGCTTGGGCTCGACCTCGGAGAAGGACTCGCTGGTGACGAAGACGTTTTCCTTGTTGTCAGGCAGGGCGAGCCAGCGGCCGACGGGGAAGCCGCCGAACTGGCCGCCGGTGTCGCGCATCTGCTGCTTCCCGAGCAGCAGGCTGCGGACGGGCCTGCCTTCCTTGTCGAGCAGCTCGATGAGTGTGGCAGAGTTGGTCGGTCCATCCTTGACGGGTGCGAGGAGGTCGAGCCGGCCCCACTGCGACTGGCCGACCTGCTGGGTCTGCACGGCGCGCAGGTCCCACAGCTTGCGGAGGAGATCGGCGACCTGGGTGAAGGCGGCGGGATAGCCGGCGCGGTCGGCCACGACCCAAAGGCCGTTGGTTCGGTAGAGTGTGACGTCGCCATCGCGGGAGCGGAGGACCACGCGGACGACGTCGTTCACCGGGAAGTTGCCGAGCAGCTTCTGCCCCTCCCGCACGTCGCGCCCGGTGTCGAAGCTGGCGCGGCGGCTGGAGGTGAAATAGTAGCCCAAGCCCCCGAGGATCACCCCGAGGCCTACGAGGAGGAGGATCTGATTGCGGTTCATCGGGCGGCGGTGCGCTGGCGTTTGACGAAGGCAATGACGAGGCCGGCGGCGGTGACCAGGAAGGCCATGCCGACGATGTTGGCCCACTTGAGGGTGTTCTCGAGCCGGTCCACATCCTGACGGAGCTGCTTGCGGACGGCCTTCAGCTCCTGGTTGACCTTCGCGCGTTCCTGCTGGAAGCGGAGGATTTCCTGCTGCTGCTCGTCGGAGAGAATGGCCTGTTGCGAGACATCCGCCTTGGCGCGTTGGATCTCGTTGAGCTTCTGCTGGGTGTCCTGGAGCGACTTCTCAAGCTCGCGGATCTTGCTCTCGTACCTGATCTCGGCCTCGGCCTGCATCTCGCGGACCTTGGTGAAGGGCCGCATCTGCGTGGCCCGGCTGCGGATGCCGATGAGGTCCGGGTCACCGGTGAGCTGCTCGATCACGTTCTGGAGGAAGGTCAGGTTGGCCGCGAAGGGGAGCATGATGCGCTGGCCAAAGAGTTCCTGGATGCGGGCGAAGTTCTGTTCGTGCAGCAGGTCCGAGTCCCCCACGAGCACCACCACGCTGTCCGCCTTCCCTTCCTTCAGCACCTCGCCGGCCGGCGCGTTGGTGTCGCCCGGCGCGACGGGCCGGCCGTCGGGGAAGGCAGTCTTGAAGCGGCCGGCGAGGCGGACAGCCAGTGGATGTTCCTTGCCCGAGGCCTTGAATTCCTCCGTGGCGCCGAACTGCGCCATCATCTTGTCCGTGAGCTGTGAGTCCGGGCTGCTGCGGAAAAGGGTGGTGGCCTTGAGGCCCTCGGCCGCCGAGCCATCGAACCAGCCGGTGAACGGCAGGGTCACGCGGCCGAGCTGGCTGGTCACCACATCGTTGGTGTCGAAGCCCCTTCCGGAGAGCGAGAGGAAGGACGGGTTTGCCCGCGGCTGCTGAGTGCGCGGGTCGAAAAGCTCGGTCTGAAACTGCTTGTCGGAAACCACCTTGTTCAGGTCGAAGTCGTAGCCCCACGCCTTGACCAGCCGATCGAGCGTGGCCCCGGAGCCGGCCGCGGCCTGGAGCGGGTTGCCGCCCATGGCGCTTCGCGCGTCCATGATGCTCAGCGGGTCGAGGAAGGCGATGAGCTTGCCACCGCGCAGCACGAACTGGTCCATCGCGAACTGCGTCGCCTCCGTCACGCCCTTGGGATAGACGACCACGAGCAGGTTCACGTCGTCGTCCACCTTCTCGGCGGTGACCGGGATCTCGCGCACTTCGTAGTCCGCCTTCAGCTCGCTCACGAAGATCCACGGCTCGCTGCGCTGCCCGCCGCCGCGCATCATGGCCATCGGGTCCATGCCGCCGAAGATCGGCAGGCCGCTCATGACGCCGAGCACGGGCTTGCTGGGGCGCGAGACCTGGGCGATGGCGCGGGCGAGGTCGTACTCGAGCAGGCGCTCCCGCTGCGGGGAGATGAAGGGGATGACGGCCCGGTTGTCGAGCGAGCTGACCGCCAGGCCGAAGTAGATCGGGTCGCCGAAGGGGGGCTGGATCTGCTGGCCCTGGATGCCGTCCACGTTGGCGGAGTCCTCGGCGTCCGAGTCGGGGCTGGGATCGAACTTCTTGATCTCGAGCTTGCCGTTGGAGAGCGCGCGGAACTCGTTGAGCAGGTCCTGGACCCGCTGCGCGTAGGTCTTGAGGGCCGGGTCCATGTCCGGCGCGGAGGCGCTGAAGTAGAAGCGGACCTGCACCGGCGTGTCGAGGCGTCCAAGGATGCGCTTGGTGCCCTCGGACAGCGTGAAGGCCTGGTCCTCCGTCAGGTCGGCCCGAAGGCGCGCGCCGGCGAAGATGGCGTTCAGGGCCACGGCAATCACGAGCATGACCAGCACGCCCAGGCCGGAGTAGAGAACTGTCTCGAGCTGCTTGCGGTTCTTCATGGCGGGGTAGGTCGTGGGTCAGCCGGCGCGGTGGGTGCGGATGATCACGCCGGTGGTGAAGAGGCAGAAGCCGATCACGGACGCGAAGTAGAGCACGTTGCGGAAGTCGAGCACGCCGCGCTGGAAGGACTCGAAATGCGTCATGACCGACAGCCGCGCGACGAAGTCCTTCAGGCCGGGCGCGCCAACGGAAGTCAGGAAGTCCATCACCGGCGGCCAGCCCGCAAGGATCAGGAAGAGGCAGATGACCACGGAGAGGATGAAGGCGATGACCTGGTTCCGGGTGAGCGCGGAAGTCATGCAGGTGATGGCGAGGTACGCTCCCGCCAGCAGGAGGCTGCCGACGTAGCCGGCGATGATGACGCCGTTGTCCGGCGTGCCGAGGTAGTTCACCGTGAACCACACCGGGAAGGTGAGGGCCAGCGACAGCGCGAGGAACAGCCAGCTTGCAAGGAACTTTCCGATGATCGCCTGCGCCGCGGTCACCGGCATGGTGAGCAGCAGCTCAAGCGTGCCCAGCCGGCGTTCCTCGGACCACAGGCGCATGCCCACGGCCGGCACGAGGAAGAGATAGAGCCACGGATGCCAGAGGAAGAACGAGGTCAACGAGGCCTCCCCGCGCTGGAAAAAGCCGCCGGCCATGAAAGTGAAGAAGCCCGTCATCAGCAGGAAGATGACGATGAAGACGTAGGCGACCGGCGAGGCGAAATAGCTGCTCAGTTCGCGCTTCGTGATGGCCCAGGTGTTGGCAAACGCGGAATTCATGCGGGACGTGACCGGGTCGGTGTTTGGGACGTGGGATCTTTCAGCCGCGGGCCTTGGTGTCCGGCAGCGTGAGGGTGCGGAAAACCTCGTCGAGCCGGCCTTCCTCGGCGCGCAGCTCCTCAAGGCGCCAGCCCTCGCGAACCACCAGGTCCGCGACGGCGGCCAGCGTCTCGCCAGCTTTCTCGCGGCTCTGGGAGGCGACCCGGAACTGGGCGCCCTGCGGGGACTGGTTCACCACCGAGACGCGACGGACGGGTCCCAGCTGCTCGAGTTTGCCCCGCGCGCCCTCTGCGGCCTGGCCGCTGATGCGCACCACGATCACGCCGGCACCCTCGCCCTTCAGCTTGAGTTCGTCCGGCGTGCCGTTGGCGACGATCGCGCCGCGGTCAATGATGATGGCCCGGCTGCACACGGCCTCGACCTCCTCGAGGATGTGGGTGGAAAAGATGATGGCCTTCTTCTCGCCCATCCGCTTGATGAGCGTCCGGACTTCGTGCTTCTGGTTCGGGTCGAGGCCGTCGGTCGGCTCGTCCATGATCAGCACCTCGGGATCGTGGAGGATGGCCTGGGCGAAGCAGAGCCGGTGGCGGTATCCCTTGGAGAGCGTGTCCACGCTCTGATGGACGACCCCCCCCAGGAAGCAGGCGTCAATCACGCGGTCCAGCGCCTCCTTTTTGACCGTCCCCTTCAGCGCGCGCAGGTCGGCGATGAAGCCGAGGAAGCTCAGCACGGTCATGTCCGTGTAGGAGGGGGCGTTTTCCGGCAGGTAGCCGATGAGGCGCTTGGCGGCGATGGGCTGCTCCACCACATCATGCCCGCCCACGCTGATGCGGCCGGCCGTGGGCGGGATGAAGCCGGTGATCATCCGCATGGTGGTGGACTTGCCGGCGCCGTTCGGCCCGAGGAAGCCGAGCACCTCGCCGCGCCCGACGCTGAAGGAAATCCCGTTCACGGCGACCTTCGGGCCGAAGGTCCGGGTCAGGTTCTCGACTTTGATCATGGCTCCGTTGCGCTGCGTTCCCATCGTCCGGCTGTAAATGAGGTCGCGGGCGGCTTTGGTTAAAACCGTCCGCGAAACGGGCCAACTTGATACCGTGCCTGAGCCGGTGGGCAAGTCCCCTCGTGCAGCTTGCCGCTGCCGGGCATGGTGGCCGGCCGCGAATCCCGGAATTGACGCTGTCCCTGCGCCATCGGACAACTGCCCGTTCCCATGCCCTCCCACGCCCCGAGAATTCCGGCCCGCCCGCCGGCGTTCACGCTGGTCGAGCTGCTCGTGGTGATCGCGATCATCGCGATCCTCGCCTCGACGCTGTTGCCGGCGCTCGGGCGCGCAAAGGAGAAGGGCCGCGCCACCAGCTGCCTCAACAACTCCCGCCAGCTCGGCCTCTCGCTGGTGCTCTATGCGGACGACCACCAGGACGTCTTCCCGCCGCGCGCCGACTCCCGGCGCTGGCCCACCCAGCTTCAGCCCTACTACCGCGACCTCCGGGTGCTCCGCTGCCCCAACGACCGCCGCAAGCCCTGGCAGCGTCGCTGGGATGACCCGCGCACCGCGCCCGACGACCAGCTCCGGGCTTTCATCATGAACGGCTGGAACGACTGGTTCAAACAGGAGCTGAGGATCAACGACGTGGGCGCGATGGTCGGGAAGTCCATCAGGCAGTCCGCCATTCCCCAGCCCTCGCTGACGATCGTGCTCGGCGAGAAGAAATCGACCTCCGACCACTTCTACATGGATTTCCTGGAGGGCAACGGGAACGACGTGGACGAGATTGACCGCGGCCGGCACTCGGTGAGCCAGCCGGGGCAGAAGGCCGGCGGCTCGAACTACACGTTTGCCGACGGCAGTGCGCGCTTCATCAAGTACCGCGGCCTGCTGTACCCGCTGAACCTCTGGGCCGTGACCGAGCAGTTCCGCTTGAACCGGGCGATGAACAACTGAGGGTCGGCGCTCCAAGTGGCCACCATCCCTGTGCGGCTCCTCGTCCGGGGCCGCGCCGGTGAACGGAATGCCCGGGGCTGTCGCGGGCCGGACCGGAAAAAGGACTGCGCAGCCCCGGGAAGACACGCGGGACGGCGGCAGAGCGCCTTCCGTCCCCGCCCCGGCTGTGCGCCGCGCCCTTCTTTCCGGTTTTCCAGTGCCGGCCTTTGTGGTCGAATGCCTCGGTGAACGCCCTGCTGCCCTGTTCTTGGTTGTGCCTCGGCCTGCTGCTGGCCGGCCAGCCGCTGCGCGCCGCCGACGAACACGCGACCAACGCCCCGTCTGAACTCAAGCCCGGCCACTCGATGCACGGGGAGGCGTTCAACGAGGGGCCGCGTCAGGCCGCGCACCTCATGGCCGGGATGCCGAAGGTGCATTTCCCGGTCACGACCACGAACGTGCAGGCGCAGGCGTTCTTCGACCAGGGCGTGGGGCAATTGCACGGCTTCTGGTACTTCGAGGCGGAGCGCAGCTTCCGGCAGGCGCACGCGCTGGACACGAACTGCGTGATGGCGCTGTGGGGCATGGCGATGGCGAACCAGAACAACGCCGGCCGCGCGAAGCAGTTCATCGCCGAGGCCGCCGCCCGCACGAACGGCCTGTCCGCGCGCGAGATCCAATGGATCACCGCGCTGCACGACTACCGCCGCGACAACAGGGAGGACGAGAAGCGCGACGACGTGAAGCGCCGCCGGGACTACGTCCGGGCGCTGGAGACACTCGTGCAGGAGCATCCCGGGGACATCGAGGCGAAGGCCTTCCTCGTCTTCCAGATCTGGGACAACGCCGGGTTCGGCAACGAGAAGCCGCTGAAGATCTCCAGCCAACAGGCGGTGGACGCGCTGCTGGACCAGATTTTCGCGCGCGACCCGATGCACCCGGCGCACCACTACCGGATTCACCTGTGGGACAACGAAAAGCCGTCGCGCGCCGTGCCGTCCGCCTACGCGGGCGGGCCGAGCGGGCCGGGCATCGCGCATCTCTGGCACATGCCCGGGCACACGTTCGACAAGCTCGCGCGCCATGCGGACGCCGCCTGGCAGCAGGAGGCCAGCGCCCGCGTGGACCACGCGCAGATGATCCGCGACCGCCTGCTGCCGGACCAGATCCACAACTACACCCACAACAACGGCTGGCTCGCCGGCACGTTCCGCAAGCTGGGCCGCGCGCAGGACTCGCTCGAACTGGCGCGCAACCTCATCGAGCTGCCGCGCCATCCCAAGTTCAACAAGGGCGACGGCGACCACGCCTCCGCCGGGCAGGGCCGGCAGCAGATGCTCGCGACGCTGGTGGCCTTCGAGCTGTGGGACCGGCTGCTTGCGGAGGCGGATGGCTTCTTTCTCGAGCCCGGCGGCGGCCGCGACTGGGACGGCGAGCGCGCCGCGGCGATCGGCGTCGCCGCACTACACCGCGGCGACACCAATCGCGTGGCCGCGCAGCTCACCGAACTCGAGAAGCTGGTGAAGGAGGCGCGGCTCGAGCGCTTCGAGAAGGCTGAGGAGGCGGAGACGAAGGCGCGGAAGGAAAAGAAGCCGGACACGGACTACAACCGCGTGCTCGCCGAGTCGCTGTCCGCCAACGCCGGCAAGGTGCGCGAGGTGGAGTCGTCGCTCGCCCTGCTGCGCGCATGGCAGGCCGCGGCGCGGCAGGATACGAACGCGGTGACCGAACAGCTCGAGCTGACGAAGGACCTGCCTCGTGAACTCAAGGCGCAGGTCTGGTGGCTCGCCGGCGCGACGAACGAGGCGCTGAAGCTTGCCGGCGACGCCGCGAAGGAAGCCACGAACCAGGTGCCGGCAAAGGCCCTGCACGCCGACCTGCTCTGGCGTGCCGGCCAGACCAAGGAGGCGAAGGAGGCCTTTGCGGGGCTGCGCGAGTGCGCGTGGTTTGCCGACCTCGACCTGCCGGTCTTCCAGCGCCTCCAGCCATTGCTGGAGGAACTCGGCCTGCCGGGCGACTGGCGGCCCGCGTGGTCGCCCGCGGCCGGCACGCCGACGCGTCCCGACCTCGACACGCTTGGCCCCCGGGTCTGGACGCCGCCGCCCGCGCCGGGGTGGAGCTTCGCCGCGTCGGACGGGAAGGTCCTGCGCAGCGGGGATTTCAAGGGGCGGGCGGTGCTGCTGGTGTTCTATCTCGGTGGCAAGTGCCTTCACTGCGTCGAGCAGCTGAACGCGCTGGCGCCGATGGCCGGTGAATTCCGCGCGGCGGGCATCGAGATCGTGGCCGTGAGCCGCGACGACGCGGTGGCGCTGGCGGAGACGCAGAAGCTCGCCAAGGCCGACGGCGGCTTTCCTTTCCCCCTAGCCAGCGATCCGGAACAGGCCGGCTTCCGCTCCTTCCGCGCGTACGACGACTTTGAGTCCGCGGCGCTGCACGGAACCTTCCTCGTGGACGGTGCCGGCCGGCTGCGGTGGCACGACACGGGTCCGGAGCCGTTCATGGAGGTGGATTTTCTCCTGAAGGAGGCGCGGCGGCTCCTCCGCCAGCCGGAGGCGGCTCTGGCGGGGAGGTGAGCTGGAGTTCCAAGCTCCAAGTCCCGGGCACAGGCCGTACGGACTTCCGGCGATTGGGCGATTGGAACCGCTCTGGACCTGGGCGCTCGGTTTTCCAAGCTTCTGCCGCAGTGCGCGCGTTGACCCCTGCGCGCCGCGTGTGAAAGCCTCGCGGCCCAAATGGAAGTCCAACGTGCCGTCATCACCGCCGCCGGCCGCGCCCAGCGCCGCCTCCCGCTCCAGACCCTCGTGGACGCCGACGGCGCCACCAAAACCGCGCTGCAGATCATTGTCGAGGAGGCGCTGGCCGCCGGCATCGAGGAGGTCGGCGTGGTCGTGGCGCCGGGGGACGGGCCGGCCTTTGCGGCCGGGGCCGGGCCGCACGCCCAGCGGCTGCGGTTCATCGAGCAGACGGAGGCGCGCGGCTACGGGCACGCGGTGTGGACGGCGCGGGAATTCACCGGCAGCCAGCCGTTCCTGCTGCTCGTGGGCGATCATGTCTATCTGAGCCGCACGGAGGCACGCTGCGCGGCGCAGCTCGTGCGCGCGGCGAAACAGGCCGACGCCGCAGTGTCCGCGGTGCAGCCCACTCACGAAAGCAAGCTGCCGTTCTACGGCGCGGTGGGCGGCCGGCGGCTCGCCGCGCCGGCGGGCGCGTACGAGGTTGCGGACGTGCTGGAGAAGCCCACGCCCACCGAGGCCGAACAGCGCCTCGTGGTGCCCGGCCTGCGCGCGGGGCACTACCTCTGTTTCTTCGGGATGCACGTCCTGACGACGGCCGTGATGGACCTGCTGGGTGAACTGCTGAAGGACGGTTCCGGACCGGTGCATCTCTCGACCGCGCTCGCACGGCTGGCGCGGCAGGAGAAGTACCTCGCCACCGAGATCGCCGGCCGACGTCACGACCTCGGCGTGAAGCACGGCCTGCTGCAAGCCCAGCTGGCGCTCGCGCTCGCCGGGCAGGACCGGGATGAAGTCCTCGCCGGCCTGGTCGAACTGCTGGCCCAGCGCGTCCGTTGAGCCGCCCCGCCCCCCCCGCCGCCATGATTTCCCCGGTCCAGATCATTACGTCGCCCGAACCCGCGATGCGCGACCAGTCGCTCGACGCCTCCGCTGCCGCGGCCCCGCTCGGGGAGCTGCTGGCCGCGTGCAACCAGCTCGACGCCTTTCGGCGGCAGGCCGAGAACCTCTACGAGCGCGTCCGGGCCTTGTTCTTCCTCGCCAGCCTGCACCGGTATCACCTGCCGGCGAAGCTCGCTGCCGACGCCGGGACGGCGGCGCAGATTCCTTTCCACGGGTACGAGCAGCTCCTGCACCGCCGCTTCGAGGAGGCGATTGACACCTTCCTCGCCGCGCAGCGGGAACACGGCGCGAGCGACGGCCTCAGCTCCGCCCTGGCCGCCGCGTATCACCGGCTTGGTTTCCAGACGCTGGCCGACCAGGTCCGGCGGAGCGTCCGCACCGTGCGCGGCAACCAGTGGATGTTCCGCATGGGCCACCCGGCGGACCAGCCGCTGCGGCTCCGGCCCGAGCTGCTCCAGCGCGCCGTTGACGGGACGTACCCGATCCTGCGCGAGCAGACGCCCGTGCGCATGGACCTCACGCATTCGGCCTGGTCGGACATCTTCTTCCTCGGGATGGATTATCCCGAGGGCGCGAAGGTGCTGAACATCTCCGTGGATCTTGGCGTTCATGGCCGCGACGCCGCGCCTCGTCCGCCGGTGAGCGCGTGGCTCCGCGTTCTGGACGAACCCGTCCTTCGGCTCACGTCCGTGGACCTCGGGGCGACCGCGGACCTCACGTCGCTCGGCGACGTGTTTGATTTCGCCAGGGATTACCTCGGCCTGCTCAAGGCGGCGGTGATCGCGTCGGGCCTCGTGCCGCCAGGCATCGAGGGCTCCGGGCAGTCGCTCGCGGAACTGCTCGCGCGGATCGTCGGGCCGGGGCGCGGGTTGGAGATCGTGTCGTGCGTGAACGACATCCCCAAGGGCTCGCGCCTCGCGGTGAGCACGAACCTGCTGGGCTCGCTGATCGGCGTGTGCATGCGCGCCACGGGGCAGGCCGCGTCGCTCACCGGCCCACTGGAGGAAGCGGAACGCCGGCTCGTCCTCGCCCGGGCGCTGCTCGGCGAATGGCTCGGCGGTTCGGGTGGCGGCTGGCAGGATTCCGGCGGTGTCTGGCCGGGCATCAAGCTCATCACCGGCGCGCCCGCCACGGCGGACGATCCGGAGTCCGGCATCTCGCGGGGCCGGCTCATGCCGCGGCACCACGTCTTCAGTCGCGAAGAGATCCCCGAGTCCGCCCGGCAGGCGCTGATGGATTCGCTCGTCGTCGTCCACGGCGGCATGGCGCAGAACGTCGGTCCCATCCTCGAGATGGTGACCGAGAAGTACCTGCTCCGGTCCGCGGCGGAATGGCGCGGCCGGCAGGAGGCGCTGGGCGTGCTGGACGAGGTCATCGCGGCGCTGAAGCGCGGCGACATCCGCGCGCTCGGGGCCGCCACCACTCGCAACTTCACCGGGCCGATCCAGACAATCATCCCGTGGGCCTCGACGTACTTTACCGAGCAGCTCATCGAGAAATGCCGGCGAGAATTCGGCGATGACTTCTGGGGCTTCTGGATGCTCGGCGGCATGTCGGGCGGCGGCATGGGCTTCATCTTCGCGCCGCACCGCAAGGCCGAGGCGCAGGCGCGGCTGGCGGCGATCATGCTTGAAACCAAGCGCGAACTGGGTTCGGCGCTGCCTTTCGCCATGGAACCGGTGGTCTTCGACTACGCCATCAATGAGCATGGGACCGTGGCCGACCTGCTTTCCGGCGACGACGCGCTGATGCCGCCGGGCTACTACGCGCTGACCGTGCCCGGCCTGCTGCGCACCGCGCGCTCGGAGCTCGCGGCGAGCCGCCACGCGGAACTGGACAAGCTCGCCGCCGCCGCGCGCACGAAGCCCGAGCTGCGCGGCCTCGTGCAGACGCTGTTCGACGTGCTGCTCCCGCGGGGCCGCGCCGGCCAGGCCGGCGGCGCGACGCTCCGGCAGCAGCTCGAGGAAAACGGCTTCGACCGCGCCCAGCACGAGCAGGTTCGTGCCGACCTCCGCGAAGGCCGCATCGGCCTTGCCCAGAACCGGCTCCGGGCAGACACGCGGATCGAGGACGTGCAGGGGGGGGACGTGGCGCGGCTGGATGGCGGTGGGACTGAAGAAGCCGCCTCGACCGCTGACGACGGCGGGCGCGCGGCCGGCGACGCCCCTCGTTGTGGGACAGGCGACCCCGCCTGTCTGCGTCCACCGGGCGCCCCGCCCGGTGCGGTTCACGCCGCCGATTCCCCCTTCACCCCCTTTGACCGGACGCGCCCCGTCGCCATCACCCGTCGCCAGTTGCCGCACTGGACCCAGGAAGGCGCCACATATTTCGTGACCTTCCGGCTCGCGGACTCGCTGCCTGTGTCCGAGCTTGATGCCTGGCGCCGCGAGAAGGAGGAGTTTCTGGGCAGGCTTCCTCAGCCCGCGGACCGGGAAGCTCTCGAAGAGGCCGCCGCCCTGTTCACCGCCAGGTTGGAGGAACGCCTCGACGCAGGCCACGGCCGCTGCCTGCTGCGCGAGACCAGCGCCGCCGACGAGGTGGAACGCTGCCTACGTCATTTTGACGGCGAGCGCTACCAGCTCGGCAGCTTCGTGATCATGCCGAACCATGTCCACGCCCTGCTGCGTCCACTGGCCGGCCATTCCCTGTCGGATACGCTGCAGGGCTGGAAGTCAGTGAGTGGGCACCGGTTGAAACAGTGGTTGCAGCTTCCGGATTCGGTCTGGCAGGACGAGTCGTTCGATCACTTGGTGCGTGACGAGACGCAGCTGGAAAGGTTCAAGCGGTACATTGAGGAGAATCCTTCGCGGGCCGGGCTGAAGGCGCGGGAATATCGGCCGGGGCATGGGACAGCCGCGTGGATGCCGCCGACCGAACCCACTGCGGGCGGGGCGCCCGCGGGACAACGACAGGCGGGGGCGCCTGTCCCACTACGTTCGGCGCGCGCTCTCGGTGAGGCGGCGCTTCGCCACGGCGAGCTCGCCATCATCACGCTCGCCGCGGGTGCCGGCTCGCGCTGGACCGGTGGGGCAGGCACCTGCAAGGCGCTGCATCCCTACGCCAAGCTCGCCGGCCGGCACCGGACCTTCCTCGAGACCCACCTCGCGAAGTCACGAAAGACCGGCCGCGCCTTCGGCACGCCCGTCCCGCATGTCTTCACCACCGGCTACGCGACGCACACACCGATCACCGGGTTCCTCGCCCGGCTGAAGAACTACGGCTACGAGGGACCGCTGCACCTCTCGCCCGGCCGCAGCGTCGGCCTGCGGCTCATCCCCACCGTGCGCGACCTGCGGTTCATGTGGGAGGAGATGCCGCAGCAGGTGCTGGACGTGCAGCAGCAGAAGGT
>JBJXFY010000259.1:0-7523 GCA_046155815.1 Limisphaerales bacterium
GGCCGGCTGCTGCTTGAGCGCGAGGCGTACCCGGTGGATTTGCCGGCCGTGATCGAGGCGTGCGCCGCCACCGGCACCTGGATCGAGCTGAACGCCTCGCCTTACCGGCTCGACCTCGACTGGCGGCTGTGGCGCGCGGCCCGGGCGAAGGGCGTGAAATGCGTCATCAACTGCGACGCCCACCGTCTCGAACATTTCGCGTGGCTGCGCCTCGGCGCGCACCTCGCCCGCAAGGGCTGGCTCACCCCGGCCGACGTGGTGAACACGCTGCCCCTGCCCGCATTGAAGAAGGCGCTGGCGAAGAAGCGCGGCTGAGGCGGGCTGACTCCAGGACATGTCACGCCGCCGGCATCCCCCGAGCGATGCCGGCGGCGGAAGCCCCGGGTCACTCGTAAGTCAGCACGAGCTGGTTCGTCTGCGCGCGGACGGTCTTGATGGTCACGGCGGCGCCGGTGAGGCGGTAGAAGCGGTTGGCGGCGGGCAGGGGCAGGGTGACGGTCCTGGCTCCCGCATCCACCACGGCACCGGCGTCGGGGGCGTAGCCGTCGTTCACTGTGGCCGATGCCTCGGCGGAGACGGCGACGGAGGACGCGGTGCGCACGAAGGCCGCCGGGGCGCCGGGCGTGTTCAGCAGCACCCGCTCACTGCTGGAATTGACATGGAACCACTCCACATGCGCTCCGCCGGTGTTCTCGTACCACGCCAGCCGGAAGGGGTACTTGCCCGCCGTGGCGACATGAAAGGAGAAGGTTTCGTTGGCCGTTCCGCCGTCACGCTGGGAAATGACTCCGCCATCGGCCGGGAAGGACGGGGAACTCAGGGAGTAGCCATCATCGGACTGCACGCCGAAGGTGATGTCTCCAGCCGGCAGGTCGAGCCAGCAGAGGACTTCCATGGCCCAGTTGTCGGTCGGGCCGCCCTGCTCCTGGCCGGGGAAGGGAAGGTCATCCGGGAAGGTCCCATCCGTGCCGCCGGTGATGGCGTTCTGGGAATAGTTGATTACCGGGGCGACGACGTTGGTGTCATACCTCGCCGGGTAGGGTGAGTTGGGCCCAAGCTGGGCCTCCGCGCGGGCGAGGCTGTTGCCCAGGCCGGAGCCCTGCTGCTCCGCCTGCACGAGGCGCACGGCGAAGCCCCGCTCGGTGGAGCCGGTGCCGGGGCCGTCAAGGAAGACGGCCTGGAAGTTCCAGGTGTTGGTGTGCAGGTCGAAGGCGCTGGAGCCGTAAATCAGGCGGGCCGTGTGGTTGCCGGCTGCCAGGGGTTGCGCCGGCGTGTGGGTGACCGTGAGGCCGGGGAAGGGTTCCGCGACGTTGGGCATCACGACGCCATCGGTGATGCCGAGCTGCGTGAAGGGGATTTCCCGGCCGTCGAGGAAGAGCTGCGTGTACTCGCTGACGGCGGCGGTTTCCCGGTTGAGGATCGCGGCGCGAATCTCGGGGCGCGCCAGCTTGGTGGCGCCCGCGGGCGGCGGCGACAGCTTGACGACGGTCGCGGTGAGCGAGCCGGGCGGCGGGGCCACCGCGGTGAAGTTGTCGAAGGTGGTGTCGCACACCACCGCGCCGCCGGTGCGGCCGTCACGGTCGAAGTTGAAGAGGCCGGCCTGGCCGGAGGCCGTGGTGGCGTCGCGGGCGACGACGGAGGCGAGGACGTTGTTCGTGTCCGGCAACTGGTACACTTGGCCGACCAGGAGATCGTCGTAGATGCTCAGCACCCAGCGGTAGTCGTGCGCGGCGGGGTCCATGGGCACCGGGGTCTCGGCGATGGTGCCGGCCTCGGCCTCGCCAGCGACGCGGTTGAGCTGCAGGTCGCCGTCGGAGGAGTTGTAGTTGAAGACATAGCCCTCGGTCTGCCCGAGGCCGATGGTGTTGGCTCGGAAGAGGATTCCCCACGCCTGGTCCGAGCCGGTCAGCCAGTCGAGCACGTCCACGGTGGCGACCATTCGCGTGTACACGGTGGGGCGGTGGCTGAAGGCCCGGGCGGGGCCGGCGGCGTTGACGGGCGGGGCCTTGGACTGGAGCCGGTAGGCCTTCCCGCCGTGGCCGTCATCCGGAAAGGTGTAGGTGGAAAGCCCCGGGGCCACCACGCCGTTCAGGTCGAAGCGCGTCCACCCGGCGTCGTTGCCGTCGTTGAAGTCATCGCTCTCGGCGAGCGCCGCGGGGGCGAGGGCGGCGGCCAACAGGGTGGCGGCGAGGAGGGACCGGGAGGGCGCGGTGGGATGTTGCATGGGTGACGCCCAATCCCTCGCATCGCCGGGCGTTGCGGCCAAGTGGATTTCGCCGGGACGTGGCCGGCCGCGATCTGGGCGTGGCGAACGCGGCGGTTGCCGGAAGGACTCGCCAGCGGAGGGACGGGGCGTCCTTGCCCGCCGCGGACCTACGGACGCACCGTTCTGTCGCGGTGGAGCCGCGCCGGACCAGGCGGCGTCAGGACGGGCACGGTCACGGCGGCGGCGCGCGGAGCGGGGGTGCTTCCCGCCTCGTCAGCGCAGCCCAGAGAGCAGGTGCGCGAGGTAGGGCATGAGCTGCTTCTTGCGGGACACGAAGCCCCGCAGCTCGTAGATGCCGTCCTCGACCTCGGGGTAGTCCACGGCCTTGAGCACCGGCTCGTCCGCCGCCACCAGCAGCAGGGAGGTCTGCTTGACCACGTCGCTGACCAGCAGGCACGACAGGAAGTAGCCCCGCGTGGCGCGATAGTTTCGAAGGGCGTGGAGCACGGCCTCCTTGCGCTCCCAGAAGTTGCTGAAACCCAGTTCCTCGATCTGCGCCACGCTGATCTTGCGCCCCGCCTCCTCGTACTCCTTGCAGTCCGTGGCGATGGCCTCGGCGGGCGGACGCGAAACCAGGACGGAGCCGGAGGCGAAGATCTTTTCCTTCAATGCGTCGGCTTTCACGCCGGAGATGTACTCGAGCTTGGCGAGGACCTCCGCGTCGCGGGCGGTGCTGGTCGGGGAGGTGAGGTTGAGGGTGTCGGTGACCAGGCCGGCCAGCAGCAGGCCGGCGATCGAGGCGGGCATTTCCACGCCGTGGCGGAAGTAGAAGTCGGCCACGATCGTCGAGGTGGAGCCCACCGGTTCGTTGCGGACCAGGATCGGCTCCCTGGTGGCCAGGCTCCCAAGCCGGTGGTGGTCAATGATCTCGAGGATGTCCACCTGGTCCGCGCCCTGAACGGCCTGCGAGAGTTCATTGTGATCCACCAGGATCAGCTTGCGGTCCACCTTGCGCAGCAGGTCGGACTTGGAAAGCACCCCGACCAGCTTTCCGCCGTCGTCGAGCACGGGGAACGCCTGAAAACCCGAGCTGGCCGCCACGTCGCGGACGCGCGTCAGCAGCTCGTCGTCGCGGAAGGAGAGGAAATGCTCGTCCAGCACGTGGTGCACCGGGATGGCGGCGCGGCAGAGCATGGCCGTGGTGGCGGAGTCGTGCGGCGAGAGGATGAGGGAGACCTCGTTGGCCTGCGCCTCGGCGGCCACTGCGGGCGTCACGGGCAGGCCGCCGGTGACAATCAGGGCGCGCACACGTTCCCGGACGGCCAAGCGCTGTGCCTCCAAACGGTCACCCACCACCACGACCAGCTTTTCGCGCGGGTAGCTCGCCATCCGCTTGGCCAGCGAGTCCACACTCATGGCCGCCACCATGAGGATGAGGTCCTCCTCCCGGTCCGGCTCGAAGCCGCAGGCCAGCTTGCCGCGCAGGGTGCGGGCCAGCCCGCGCGGCGAGCTCACCACGCGGCGCGAGTCGAAGGCGCGCGTGGCCGAGGGAAAGAAGAACTTGCTGGCCTTGAACACGGACACGAGCCCCTGCACGCGGCGATCCGCGCCGGCCACGGGCAGCACGCGGATGTTGGCGCTGTCCATGAGCGTGAGCGCCTCCACCAACGTCGAGTCCGGGCCGACGGTGACGACATTGGTCTGCATCACGTCCCGCACGCGGGGCGCGACGTCCGCCACGAAGCGGGGCGGCGGCGTGCAGAAGGTTTGGAGGATGAAGTCGATCCGCTCGTTGGTGTCGCCGCATCGGGCGGCCACCACGTCGCGCATGCCGATGCGGCGCTTGAACTCGGCGTACCCAATCGCGGAGCAGATGGCGTCCGGGTCGGGATTGCGGTGACCGATGACAAGCACCTCGCTCATGAGTCCGGCGCGCAAGCTAGTGGCCGCCCGGAGGCGCAGCAAGAAGCGCGGTTCCACTGGCCGCAACGCCGGGCCTGGCCCACGATCGCGCTGCGTGTCCGTCGAATCTCGCCGGCAATCCACCTGGCGCCGCGAGCTCGCGCGCGCCGGAGCGGCGGGCGTCCTGGAGACGGCCGGCAACACGTTCCTCCTCCTGATCGCCCTCCGGTGGTTCGGCGCCGGCGCCACGGCCAAGGCCCTCGTCGCCAGCTCGATGAGCGTGGGGTTGATCGCCTCGCCCCTGCTGGTGTCCTGGGTGACCGCGCGCGGCTGGCCCGTCGCGCGCGCGGCCTCAGGGGTGCTGGCGGCCGGGGCCGCGGCCTTCTTCGTCACCGCGCTCGTGCCCTGGTTGCCGGTGTACGTCGCCGGAACAATGCTCGGCATGGCCGCCACCGGCGCGGTGATCCCGCTGCTCACGGAGATGTTCCAGCAGAACTACCCGGCCCACGAGCGCGGCCGGCTCTTCTCCCGCACGGTCATGATCCGCATCGCTGCCGCGGCGGCGTTCAGCCACCTGGCGGGAGTCTTCCTCACGGATCACTTCGAGCGGTTTCGTTGGCTGCTGCTGGGCTTCGCGGCGGCGGCGGCCTGGTCGGCGTGGTGCCTCCGCGGCTGCCCCACGCAGCCCCTCGCCCCGGACGGCGGCTCGCATCCGCTGCGCGCGCTCCGCTACGTGCGCGAGGATGACGTCTTCCGGCGCACGCTCATCGCGTGGATGCTCATGGGCGTGGCCAACCTCGTGATGCTGCCGCTGCGCATCGAGTATCTCGCCGGCGAGAAGTACGGGCTGCTGATGTCCGCCGCGACCATCGCGCTGGTCACGGGCGTCGTGCCCAATCTCGCGCGGCTCGTCATGAGCCCGGTGTGGGGCTGGCTCTTCGACCACATCAACTTCTTCACCCTGCGGGTGACCCTGAACCTCGGCTTCGCCCTCGGCATCCTCGCCTTCTTCACCAGCAACTCGCTGCCCGGCCTGCTCGTCGGCGCGGTGATCTACGGCATCTCCAACGCCGGCGGCGACGTGGCGTGGTCGCTCTGGGTCACCAAGTTCGCCCCGCCCGGCCGCGTGGCGGACTACATGAGCGTCCACACGTTCTTCACGGGCCTGCGCGGCGTGGCGGCGCCGTTCCTGGCGTTCTACGCCGTGCAATACCTGTCGCTCGGCGTCATGGGAGGCATCTGCGCCGCAATGATCGTGGCCGCCTCGCTCTTTCTGCTGCCGGAAGTCCGCGCCGCCCGCCGTGCCAAGGCCGGCGCCGCCCTCAATGAGGAGGTCTCGGACTGACTCACCCCGCCGCGGGCGGGAATCAAGGTGAACCAGCCAGCGATCCGCCCGCCCGCATCCCCGCTCCGTTGCCCGGCGCGACGATCACCTCCACCCCCCGCGCCCGGATGGCCTCCACCTGGTCCGCCGGCGCACCGGCGTCCGTGACGATGGCGTCCACTTCTCCCAGCTCGCAGAGAAACGACACCGAGCGCCGGCCAAACTTGCTCCCATCCAGGCAGAAGATCACCCGCTGCGCCGCCCGCATCATCGCGCGCTGGATGTCGATCAGCAGCCCGTGTGAGTTGGTGACACCCTCCGCCGTGATGCCGCCGCTGCTCATGATCGCCACGTCCGCATGCATCTTCGAGAAGGCCTCCACCGCCAGCGGACCGACCAGCACCCCAAGCCGCGGATAGATCACCCCGCCGGAGACCAGCACCTCCACCCGCGGGTTCGAGGCCAGCAGGTTGGCCACCGGGAGTGAGTTGGTGATGACCTGGGGTGACTTCGCCTCCAGATGCCGGGCGACGTGGAAGACCGTCGTGCCGGCGTCCAGGATGAGGCTCTGGTTCGGGCGGATGAGTTCCGCGCACGCGCGGCCGATGGCCTCCTTCTCGGCCAGTTCATGGGTGTCTCGCGTGGCGAACGCGAATTCGTCCGAGCGCGGGTTCACCAGCCGCGCCCCGCCGTGCGTGCGCCGCACCGCGCCGCGCGCCTCGAGCACGCCCAGGTCACGCCGGACCGTGGAGGGCGAGGCATCCGCCAGTTCGGCGAGTTCGTCCAGCGAGGCAAACTCCACGCGGTTCAGGTGTTCCTCGATGCGCTGCTGGCGTTCCTCGGGCTGCATGGCGGATCTATGGTAGATTGTGAAAGATTTTGCAAGAAAGTGCTTGCCGTTAGGGTGGGTTCTGGCTTTTCTACGCCACCCGAAATGGTCACCGCTTCCCCAACCGTTCACCGTGCCGTCGTCGAGCACTTGGTGCGGCAGGAGGTTTATCGCCGGCTGGGCAGGTCGCTCCCGCGCCCAGCAGCCGCGCCCAACCCGCTGGTGGCCAATGTTTCCGCCCGACACGGCCACCTGACGCAGGCGGCCGTGGAGGCACTTTTCGGCAAGGGCCATCAGCTCACCGTCCACAAGTGGCTGTACCAAGAAGGGCAGTTCGCCGCAAAGGAGACGGTCACGCTCATCGGGCCCCGCAGCCGGGTGATCTCAAACCTTCGCATCCTCGGTCCCTGCCGGACGCTGAACCAGGTCGAGCTGGCGTACACCGACGGCATCGCGCTCGGCTTCGACCTGCCGCTGCGCCCCTCCGGCAGCATCCAGGGCACGCCGGGCGCGATGCTCATGGGCCCGGCCGGTTTCTTCGAGATGCCCGACGGCGTGATCCGCGCCCTGCGCCACGTCCACATGCATCCGACGGACGCCGAGTACTACGGCGTAAAGGCCGGCAGTGACATGAAGCTCGCCATCGGCGGTCCGTGCGCCCTCACTCTCGACAGGCTCCTCGTCCGCGTGGATCCCAGCTTCAAGCTTGAGGTTCATATGGACACGGACGAAGGCAACGCCTGCAACCTCCAGCCCGACACCCCGATCGAGCTGGTGAAGTGAATGCCTGCTGATTCCTCTCAACTCCCAAACCTCAACTTTCAACCACCAATTCCCTATGAGCGAAGCCATCGGCATGATTGAAACCAAGGGCTTCACCGGCAGCGTCGAGGCCACCGACGCGATGGTGAAGGCCGCCAACGTCACGGTCGGCAGGACCATCCCCATCGGCGGCGGGCTGATCACCGTCATCGCCCGTGGCGACGTGGCCAGCGTGAAGGCCGCCGTGGATGCCGGCTCCAAGGCCGCCGCCAAGGGCGGCGAACTCGTCGCCTCCCACGTCATCGCGCGCCCGCACGACGACCTCCTGAAAGCCTTCCTCGGCGAAGCACCCAAGCCCGCGAAGTAACTCCCCAGACGCCATTCCCAACCCCTACTTAAATGTCTCAAGCCATCGGCATGATTGAAACCAAGGGCCTCTGCTCCCTCTTCGAGGCCGCAGACGCCGCGCTCAAGGCCGCCAACGTCACCATGACTGGCTG
>JBJXFY010000275.1:0-5871 GCA_046155815.1 Limisphaerales bacterium
CCGGGGACAACCCGCCCCCGGCCGCGCTCGCCACGGCCCCGCCCGCGGTCGCGCCGCCGGCCGCGCAGCTCCCCTCGTTCGTCTTCGAGGGCGGCCGGGCCGTGCAGAGCTCCGCCGATCCCGCACAGGTGTACAAGGGGCTGGTCGAGTACGCGCTGCGCTCCCGCTGGAACCGTCCGGCCGACGTGTCCGACAACTTGTTCGTCGTGGAGATCGAGCTGTCCGTGGACCGCGCGGGGCGGCTGTCCGATCCGGCGTGGAAGAAGTCCTCCGGACATGCGGCCTGGGACGCCTCGGTGCGCGCGGCCATCGCCGCCACGCCGGCGGTCAGCCGGCCGCCGCCCACGAACTTCCCGCCGCGCGTGCTCGTCCGCTTCGACGTGCAGGAGGTGGCCGAATGAGCCGCTCCCGGCTCAAGAAGACCTCGCAGTCGCAGCACGGCACGCTGAACGAGCTGAACATCACGCCGCTGCTGGACCTCGTGTTCGTGCTGCTCGTGATCTTCATCATCACGACGCCCCAGCTCGTGAACAACCTCGAGATGGCGCTGCCCTCCGGACAGCCGCCCCCGCCCGCGCCGGACCGGCCCCCGCCGCCCGTCCAGCAGATCGCCGTGGCCGCCGACGGCCAGACCTACCTCAACGACGCGCCCGTGACGGTGCCCGCCTTGAAGGAGCGCCTGCAGCAGCTCCAGGCCGCCGACCCGGAGCTGGCCGTCGTGGTCAAGGGTGCCGACGAGGTGGATTACCAAAACATGATCCACGTCCTCGACGTCCTGCAGCAGCTCGCGATCACCAAGGTCGGCCTGGCCACGCAGGCGCCGCCATGACACGAGACTTCTCCGTCCGGTCACGGGCCCACCTCCAGCACACGGATCGCACGTTGCCAGGAACACCGGTGATCGAACGCCCGTTGAGGTCGCGCCAAGGATGTGCGCCGGCTTCAGTCCGTTGTGGCGGGGCACGTAGAATCCCCACCACGCCCGCGCTTCTTGCCCGGGAGCGGCGTAAGCGCCGCGCCCCGGCATGCACCAGGGAAGCTGTCACTCCGCTCAGCGAAGCTGAAGGGCTGCCGCTTCCGGCGGATGCCAGCCTGCGCCAGCCGACGGCATCGGCAAAAATTCATGATGCCTTGGTCCGGCTCCGCCCCGTAGCCTGACGGCGTTCCGTGCCCAGCCAGTCCCTGAACCATGCTGAACCGCCGCTACAGCCCGCTGCCCGGCTTTTCCCTGACGCTGGGCTACACGCTGCTGTATCTGACGTTCATCGTGCTGATCCCGCTCGGCGCGCTCTTTTTGCGCGTGGTCACGGGGATGACGGCGGCGGAATTCTGGCAGCTCGCCACCACGGATCGCGCGCTCGCCGCCTACCGGCTGACGTTCGGCGCTTCCGCGCTCGCCGCCCTGGTCAACGCCGCGCTGGGCACGCTGCTCGCCTGGGTGCTGGTGCGCTACGAATTCCCCGGCCGGCGCTTGATTGACGCCTTCGTGGACCTGCCCTTCGCCCTGCCGACGGCGGTGGCGGGCCTGACGTTGGCGAGCCTGTTCAGCGAATCCGGCTGGCTGGGGCGGTTCCTCGTGCCGCTGGGGATTCACGGCGCGTTCACGCCGCTGGGCGTGGTCATCGCACTTACTTTCGTCGGCCTGCCCTTCATGGTGCGGACGGTGCAGCCGGTGCTGGGTGATGTGGAAACCGAGCTGGAGGAGGCGGCCGCCACGCTCGGCGCCGGCCGGTTGCGCACGGTGCTGCAGGTTGTGCTGCCGGGGCTTTTCCCGGCGATCCTGACCGGCTTCGCGCTGTCCTTCGCGCGCGCGGTGGGGGAGTACGGTTCGGTCATCTTCATCGCCGGCAACAAGGCTTACGTCTCGGAGATCACCCCGCTGCTGATCGTGATCAAGCTCGAGGAATTCGACTACGTCGGGGCCATGGCGATTGCCGTGGTCATGCTGCTGGTTTCCTTTGCGCTGCTGATCGTCATCAACGGCCTCGAGCGCTGGGCCAGCCGCTTCACCCGCTGACGCATGGCCGCCACCATCCGCCGCCGCGCCGCCGCCACCGCGAAATCCCGCCGCGGCACCGAGGAGCCGCCGTGGGTGCGCGCGCTGCTCATCACCGTGGCGCTGGCCTTTGTGCTCGTCTTCCTCCTGCTGCCGCTGGCGAACGTGTTTTACCAGGCCCTCGAACGCGGCTGGGGCGTGGCCTGGCAGGCCCTGACCCACGCCGACACGCTCGCCTCGGTGCGGCTCACGCTGCTTGTGGCGGCGATCTGCGTGCCGTTGAACGTGTTGTTCGGCCTGGCCGCGGCGTGGGCCGTGGCGAAGTTCGAGTTCCGCGGCAAGGCGCTGCTCATCACGCTCATTGACCTGCCGTTCTCCGTCTCACCGGTGGTGGCGGGACTCGTGTTCGTCGTGCTGTTCGGGATGCAGGGCTACTTCGGCCCGTGGCTCGACGAGCGCGACATCCGGATCATCTTCGACGTGCCGGGCATCGTGCTGGCCACGACCTTCATCACCTTCCCCTTTGTGGCGCGGGAGCTCATTCCCGTGATGCAGGCCGCCGGCAGCGAGCCGGAGCAGGCCGCGCTCACCCTGGGCGCCAATGGCTGGCAGACCTTCTGGCACGTCACGCTGCCGTCCGTGAAATGGGGCCTGCTCTACGGCGTGATCCTCTGCAACGCCCGCGCGATGGGTGAATTCGGCGCCGTGTCCGTCGTGTCCGGCAACATCGCCGGCCGGACGGAGACGATGCCGCTGCGGGTGGAAAAGCTCTATGAAGGTGCGAACAACGCCGGGGCCTTCGCCGTCGCGAGCCTGCTCGCGCTGCTGGCGCTCGTGACGCTGGTGATCAAGACGTGGCTCGAACAGCGGGAGGAGGGCGAACTGGCCCGGGCCCAGGCCGTGACTGAGACGTGCGTCAAAACGCAGGAAACAATCGAATGAGCATTCAGCTGCGCCACGTCAGCAAATCCTTCGGCGAGGTCGCCGCCGTGAACGACGTCTCCTTCGAGGTCCAGGAGGGCGAGCTCGTCGCCCTCCTCGGCCCCAGCGGCGGCGGCAAGACCACCGTCCTCCGCATGATCGCCGGCCTCGAGCTTCCCAGCACCGGCGACATCCTCATCCGTGGCCGACGCGTGAACGACCAGCCCGTGCAGCGCCGCAACATCGGCTTCGTCTTCCAGGGCTACGCGCTCTTCAAGACCATGAGCGTCGCGGACAACATCGCCTTCGGCCTGAAGATCAAGAAATGGCCCGCCGCCGAACGGAAGACGCGCGTCGCGGAGTTGCTCCGGCTCTTCGGCCTCGAGGGCCTCGAACGCCGCTACCCGCACCAGCTTTCCGGCGGCCAGCGCCAGCGCGTGGCCATCGCCCGCGCCCTCGCGCCCAAGCCCAGCGTGCTGCTCCTCGACGAGCCCTTCGGCGCCGTGGACGCGAAGATCCGCCAGGAACTGCGCGAATGGCTCGTCACCCTGCACCACGACCTCAATGTCACCACCGTCTTCGTCACGCACGACCAGGAGGAGGCGATGGAGGTCAGCAACCGCATCGTGATCTTTTCCCGCGGCCGCCTCGAACAGATCGGCACGCCGCGCGAGGTGTACGAGCAGCCGGCCAACGAGTTCGTCGCCCGCTTCATCGGCGTGATGAACATCCTCGACGCCGAGGTCCGCGGCGGCGTGGCGCGCGCGGGTGAATTCGAGTTCCCCCTGCCCGGCGCCGCGGACGGCAGCAAGGCCCGCATCGGCTTCCGGCCCTACGCCCTCAGCGTCTCCACCGATCTGGCGCAGCATCCCGTGCGCGCCACCCTGCGTCACACCTACTTCCTCGGCATCCTGCTGCGCCTTGAGTTCGAGACCGACGCCGGACTCATCGTGCGCGGCCGCATGACCAAGGAGGAATACGCCCAGACCGGCCTCGCCGACGACTGCCAGGTGTCGCTGCACATCCGCAACTACCGCGTGCTCGCCCGCGACGACGCCCCGCTCGCGCCGGAACTCACCGCCGCCCAGCCCGGGCCCGATCCCTACGCGGCGAACATCTGACCCCTGCCCAACGGGGGCTGGCAGTTCCCAGGACGCGGCGAACGCAAGGCGACGGCTCCCTGGGCCGCCTGCGCCAGGCCGTGCGCAAGCGGCCTTCTTTCCGGCTCAGCGCTTGCGGATGTGGATGGTGCCACCGCTGGACTTGAGCGCGACGAGCGGGCCGCCGCCATTGATCTCGCCCGACGCGGAGCGGCTGCCGGCGGAACCGGAAAGCTTGACCGGAAAATCGGAGTTCACCCCGCCCGCAGAAGTGCCGGCAGCGAGACTGAACGCGGCATCGGCGGGCAACTCGACCGTCACGCTGCCGCCCGAAGTCCCGAGGGTCAGCGGCCCGGTCGGCGCAGAGTTCAACGTGACGCGCACGGAACCGCCGCTCGATCGTGCCTCCACCGGGCCGGCGGCGGCCTCGATCTCGATGCCCCCGCCGGAGGTGCGCGCGCTGACGGCCCCCGTCACGTCCTTCAGCGAGATCGAGCCGCCGGACGTGCGGACGTCGAGCTTCGCGCCGGAAAACTGCTGCACGGAGATGCCGCCGCCCGAGGTGTCGAGCATGACTTCGCCGGCCAGTTTGCGCCCGCGGATGCTGCCGCCGGAGGTTCTGCCGACGACCTTGCCGGACACGTCCGCAAGGGCGACCGGGCCGCCCGAGGTGCTGGCGGTGATCTCACCTGCAACATTCTCGACGACCACCTCGCCGCCGGAGGTGTGGGCGTTCACGTTGAACTGCGCCGGCACCCAGGCGCGGACCTCGACCTTCAGTTCGGAGCGGCCCCAGCGCCGCGCCGCGCCACCGCGGCGGGCCCGCATCGAGATGGTCCCGCCGGACTCGGTGAAGGCGACCTCGTGGTCGCGCAGCGCCTGCTCCGCCCTGGCCCCCGACACGCGCAGGCGCCGTGTCACCTCGACCACGACCTGTGAGCCGTTGGTGCCCAGGACGCGGATCGGGCCGGTGTCCGTGTCCAGTTCCAGCCGGCCGCCAGCTGCGGCGGGGAACTCCTTGCGGACGGTTTCGTCGAGTTGGAGATCCCTGGCGGCGGAGGCGGGCAGGAGGCCGGCGGCGAGCAGGGCCGCGGCGATGCGGAAGGCGGTTTTCATGTGGGCGATCGGGGGGAGAACACCCTGCGGCGGGGGTGGGTTGCGGGGAATTTCACCAGCTTGCGGCGTGCCCTTCGGCCGGCATCCTAAAGCCGCATGTTCTCCAAGGGCCAGAAGGTCGTCTGCATCAACGACGACTTCCCGCCGGTGGCGCACGAGTTGTTCAAGCTCCTGCCGGTGAAGGACAAGGTGTACACCGTGCGCGCCGTGTACGTGGGCCGCGGCAACTACACCCGGGCCGCCAGCGGCAAGCACGACGGCGAGATCGGCGTGCTGCTCGAGGAGATCGTGAACCCCCGCGACCCGGCCCTGAAGCAGGGCCTCAACGGCGAGCTAGGCTTCAACTCCGAGCGCTTCGCCCCGCTGCACCACGACACGGAAGACGAGTCGGCCGACGAATCGGCCGGCGTGACAAGGGAGCGGGAGGACGAGGTGCTGGTGCCGGCGTAAGGCGGCAACTGGCGGGCAGGCTCGCGCTTGTCCCGATCATCGCAGGCGCTGTTGCGCGGCAGTCCTCCGGGAACGGCGGCGCGGCGCTTTCCCAGCCAGCCGTTCATCTGGTCGCGGCCGTGGCCGTTCGACTCCCGGTGAGGAGCACCGGTGCCGCCGCCGCCAGGCCCGCCGCGCGCGCCGGAGGTCGGGACGGTCCTGCTCGCAGGCGCGGGGTGTCCTTTCCCACCTGTCAGCCCCAGCCGAACCAGCACGCGGTGAATGGCGGGCAGGGTGCAGTCCAGCCCC
>JBJXFY010000280.1:0-4422 GCA_046155815.1 Limisphaerales bacterium
AAGCAGGCCGGGCACGTCGCTCATGTAGATGAGGCGGCGGGCCCGAAGCGCGCTGGCCACCCGGCCGGCCACGGTGTCGGCGTTCACATTGTAGGGCTTGCCGTCATAGCCCTCGGCCACGGGCGAGATGACCGGCATGAAGCCGTCGCCCATCTCTTTTTTGATAAGTTTCACCTTCACCTCAGTGACATCGCCGACGAAGCCGAGGTCGCAGGGGTTGCCATCGTCGTCCGTAGTGAGCTTCTGGCAGACGAGGACCGTATCGCCGGGCAGGCCCTTGGGCTTGGCGTTCACGGCCGCGAGAGTGTCGCACACCTCTTTGTTCACGACCTCGTCGAGGGTTTTCTTGACGATGGCGATGGTGGCCTCGTCGGTGACGCGGAGTCCGTTGATGAAATCCGGTTTCAGGCCGGCACTGTCCATGGCCTTGGTGATGGCCTTGCCGCCGCCGTGGACGACCACGACATGAATGCCGACGGCGGCGAGGAATGCGATATCGGTGGCAACACGGTTGCGGACGGCCGGGTCGGGGTCGTCCATGAAGCTGCCGCCGTATTTGACAACAAAAGTGGAGCCGCGGAAGTCCTGGATGTAAGGCAGGGCCTCGAGCAGCACGCGCGACTTGGCGATGACCTCTGGAACGTCCATCGAGGTCAGGCGGAGAAATGATTCTGCGGGAGCGAGCGCATCAAGTCAGGGAAGCGAGGAGCAAGTTGTTAAGCCGGCGCGCGGGGATTACACGAAAAAAATGCGGCACGTGCGGCGTGCTCACTCGCTCTTGTTGTAATTGACGTAGCCCTCGGTGAGGTCGGTGGCGAGCAGGCGGAAGGCACCCTTGCCGAGATGGAGATCGAGGCGGACGGTGAACCGGCGGGCGGCGACGATTTCCTTCCACTTGGCCTTGTTCTCGGGGTGCGGCGTGCCGGCGGTCATCGCGGGCGTGTCGTTGTAATAGATGTCGAGCTTGGCCTCGTTGAGCTTGGCTCCGGCGTAACCGGCGGCGTCGGCGAGGCGGCCCCAGTTCGGGTCGCCCCCATACCAGGAGGATTTCACGAGCAGGGAATTGCCGATGGCGCGCGCCACTTTCTGCGCCTCGTCGTCGGAGACGGCGCCGTCAACCTTAACCTCGACGACCTTGGTGATCTTCTCCCCGTCGGAGACGATCTTCTCGGCGAGTTGCTCGCAAACTTTCCAGACGGCCTCGGCGAAGAGTTCGCGCAGGGCGCGGGGGCTCTTGTCGCCGACGCTCACGCCGGAGTGGCCGTTGGCGAGGATGAAGACGGCGTCGTTGGTGCTCATGTCGCCGTCGACCGTGATGCAGTTGAAAGTGCCGGCGACGGCCTCGGAGAGCGTCTTCTGGAGGAAACTCTTGGGCACCGAGAAGTCGGTGGCGAGAAATGCGAGCATGGTGGCCATATCGGGCTGGATCATGCCGGCGCCCTTGGCGAAACCGGCGACCACGTGCTTCTTGCCGTCGTAGACGAAGCTGACGGTGACGGTCTTGGCCTTCGTGTCGGAGGTGAGGACGGCGTCGGCGGCCTTCTTGCCGTGGACCGGAGTGCGGCCCTTTTCCGTGACGGCGCGCTCCAAGCCCTTGAGCACGCGGTCCCTAGGGAGCGGCTGGCCGATGCGGCCGGTGGAGGCGACGAAGAACGAGGTGGGCTTGAGATTAAGCGAGGCGGCGGCGCGTTGGGCCATGGCGGCGGCGTCGCGGAGACCGTTGGCGCCGGTGCAGGCGTTGGCATTACCGCTGTTGGCGACAATGCCGTGGAAGGGGCCGCCCTCGGCGAGATGTTTCTGCGAAAGAATGATGGGCGCGGCCTTAACGGCGTTTTTTGTGAACGTGCCGGCAGCCGTGCAGGGCCGGAGCGAGAAAAGCAAGGCGAGGTCGAGGCGCTTGAGATCGTTTTTCTGGCGGATGTCGCAGGCGACGCCGGCCGCCTCAAAACCGGGCACGTCGGTTAAGCCGGCTGACTCGGGGTGAAGGGTGAGTTGTGTCATGTGTGCGGAGCGAAATCAGTTGAGACCGTCGGCTTCGGCGAAGCCGCACCAGAGGTTCATGATCTGGATGGCCTGGCCGCTGGCGCCCTTGACGAGGTTGTCCTCGGCCGAGGTGAGCACGAAATTGCCGGTGCGGGGGTCGTGGGCGGCGGCAAGGTCGATGCGGTTGGTGCCGGAGACGTGGGCGGTATCGGGTGTCTCGCCCGGAGCGAGGATGGAAACAAAGGGCCGACCGGCATAAGCGGCACGCCAGCAGGAGAGCACGGCGTCGAGCGTGGCGCCGGAGGCGGCGGGCACGGTGATGGTGGTGGCGATGCCGCGGCGCATGGGTGCGAGGTGGGGATTGAACTGCACGATCACGGGCGCGCCGGCGGCGAGGGCGAGCTGCTCCTCGATTTCGGCGAGGTGGCGGTGCTTGGTGAGGCCGTAGGCCCGGGCACTTTCGGCGCGCTCGACAAAGAGATACTGCTCCTCCGCCTTTTTGCCGGCACCGCTGACGCCCGAGAAGGAGTTGATGACGATATGCTGGCGCGAGACGAGGCCGGCGCGGACGAGGGGCACGAGGGGCACAAGCGCGCCGGTCGGGTAGCAACCGGGCGCGGCGGCGAGGGCAACTTCGTCGCGCCATTTCGGATCGGTCAGCTCGGGCAGAACAAACCGGGCCTTGGGCAGCAGCGCCGGGGCGTGATGCGCGCCGTAGTATTTTTCGTATGTGGCGAGGTCGGCCACGCGAAAGTCGGCGCTGAGGTCGATGACACGGCGGCCGGCGGGCAAGAGGACCTTGGCGAAATCGGCGGCGGCGCCGTGCGGCAGAGCGAGGAACCAGAGGCCGATTTCGGCGCGGGCGGCTAGCTCGGCTGGGTCGGAGTCGGTGAACTTCAGCGTGTCGGCCGCGGTGCCGCGGAGGGCGGGGATGACGGCGGCGAGGGGCTTGCCGGCATGCTGGCGCGACGTGACCGCCGCCAACTTCACGCGCGGATGGCCGAGGAGGAGTTTGACAAGAACTTCGCCGGAGTAACCGGACGCGCCAACGACGCCGACATTCATCTTTTCTGGGTGGGGAAGGCTTGTGGATTGGGGGCGGGGAATCGAGAAGTTTCGTTGCGCCCAAAGAAAGGAAGCGGAGGCCGTATGGGCGCTCCGCTTCGGGAAGATCGGACTGGGCGGCGGGCGCTCAGCGCTTGGAGAACTGGAAGCGCTTGCGGGCGCCGGGCTGGCCGGCCTTCTTGCGCTCTTTCTCGCGGGGGTCGCGGGTAAGGGGGCCGGCCTTCTTGAGCGAGACGCGCAGCTCGGGATTGAACTTGAGGAGGGCGCGGGCGATGCCGTGGGCCACGGCGCCGGCCTGGGCGCTGGTGCCGCCGCCGGCGATGTTGGCGATGACATCGAACTTGTCCTTGGCGTCCACGGTGCCGAGGGGGGCGGCGGCGCGGCGGGCGAAATTCTCGTGCTTGAAGTAGGCGTCGAAATCGAGGCGGTTGGCGGTCAGCTTGCCCGAGCCGGCAACGAGACGGATGCGGGCGGTGGAGGTCTTGCGGCGGCCGGTGCCGAGGAATACGGTGGTGTCAGCGCTCATGGATTACTTAAGGACTTCGGGGTTCTGCGCGGCGTGGGGATGCTCGGCGCCGGGAAACACTCGGAGCTTGGTGAGCATCTTGCGGGCGAGATAATTCTTGGGGAGCATGCCCTTGACGGCCTGCATGATGATGAACTCGGGCTTCTTGGCGCGCACCTCGGTGAGCTTGCGGTATTTTTCGCCGCCGACGTAGCCGGAGAAGCTCATGTAGCTGGTCGCCACCTCCTTCTTGCCGGTGAGGACGACCTTGCGGGCATTCGTGACGATGACGAAGTCGCCCGTATCGACGTGAGGGGTGTAAGTGGCCTTGTTGCGGCCGCGGAGGAGGTTGGCGATCTTGACGGCGAGACGGCCCAGGACCTTGCCGTCGGCATCAATCAGATACCATTTCGGCTGCACTGTTTCTTTCTTGGCCAGATACGTTTTCATTTGCGGAAAGGGGCCAAAGGGAAGGACTCGGGTTTAGCCTGTCAACCATGAAGCTTTCACGATGAAAAACTGATCGCCCGCGGACTTTACCCGCTGGCGTGAAGCGGTTTAAGCCAGCTGCCGACGGCAATCCTTAACACAAGCTTTGCAACTGACAGGCGGTGCGCACACTGGCGTCCATGCATCCATCCATCAAGTTGCTGACGATTATGGCGGGCGGGCTGGGTTTTACCGGCGTGGCGCTGGGAGCATTCGGAGCGCACGCGCTCAAGGACGCGTTGGCCACGCGTGGAAGCATAGCAACGTGGCAGACAGCGGTGCTCTATCATCTGGTGCACAGCGTGGCGCTACTGGCGCTCGCGGCCTATTGGCGCGGGACGGCGAGCGTGCCCTCCCCTGCCCTCGCGGCCGGCTGGTGC
>JBJXFY010000282.1:0-13431 GCA_046155815.1 Limisphaerales bacterium
TCACGTTCCACGCCGTCCGGCCCCTTCACGCGCAGCACGCGGCGGGCGCGGTCAATGGCCACGGCCTCGGTCCGCGTGTGGACGCGCACGCGGGCGCGGGTCCAGAAGTCCTCGGGCGTGCGCGCGACCAGCTCCTCCGTTGTGCCGACCTCGCCGGAGAGCAGGTACGGCAGCCCGCAGGCCGCGAAAGAAATGTGATCGCCGCGCTCGAAGACCTGGATGGCGGCGGTTTCGTCCACGCGGCTGGCGCGGGCGGCGGCGGAGGCGCCGCCGGCCACGCCGCCGACGATGAGGATGCGGCGGGGAGGGTAGGGGTTCGGTTTCATGGTCGGTTCGGACTGAGGTCTTGCGGGGAGCTGCGCGCCGTTCAGCGCCGGAAATGGGCCGCCTTGGCCGCCAGCTCGTCCGCCAATTGGCGGCATACGAGGTCGCAGAGCGCGCGCAGCATCGGGTCGGTGATGCGGTACACGCTGGCGGCGCCGTCCTTGCGGAAGGCGACGAGGCCGGCGTCGCGCAGGATGCCGAGGTGCTTGGAGACGTTGGCCTGGCCGGCGCCGGTGGCCTCGACCAGCGCGGAGACGCTGCACTCGCCCTCCATCAGCCGGTTGAGCAGGCGCAGGCGGAGCGGCTCGCCCAGCGCGCGGAAGCGGGCGGCGACCAGCTCGAGCGCCTCCGGCGGCAGGCGGTGGGTCGGTACGAACTTCATGCGCCTTGACATATAGCCATATGGTTATATCGTCAAGTCATGACAATGGCCTCCGCCCCCGTTGCCGCCGCCACCGAACTCCCGCCCCGCCTCGCCCCCGCCGACCTCCGCCGCCGGCTGGAGGCCGGCGAGCCCCTCCAGCTCGTGGACGTGCGTGAGGAGGCCGAGTTCGCCGGCGGCCGCCTTGCCGAAGCCCGCCTCCTGCCGCTGGCCCAGCTCGGGCGCCGGGCTGCGGAACTCGACCGCGCCCGCCCCGTCGTGCTCGTGTGCCGCTCCGGCCGTCGCAGCGAGCAGGCCCGGGAAAGCCTCGCCGCCCTCGGCTTCCCGCAGATCGCCTGCCTCGACGGCGGGCTGATGGCGTGGGACGCGGCCGGGCTGCCGGTGGAGCGGGACACGCATGCGCCGTGGGCAATCGAGCGCCAGGTCCGCATCGCGGCCGGCGTGCTGGTGCTCCTGGGCGTGGGGCTCGGTTTCCTCGTGCATCCCGGGTTCTTCGGGATCAGCGCGTTTGTCGGCGCGGGGCTGGTCTTTGCGGGCCTGACCGACTGGTGCGGCATGGGCCTGCTGATGGCGAAGGCCCCGTGGAACCGCCGCCGTGAAGAGGCGTGCTGCGCGCGCTGAACCGCCGTCCTCCCTTCATCCACCTACCTGCCATGTTCCTCCGCCAGATCGCCGACCCGCACCTCGCGCAGTACGCCTACCTCATCGGCTGCCAGCGCACGGGCGAGGCCGTCGTCATTGACCCCGAGCGCGACGTGGACCGCTACCGGGTCGCCGCCGCCGAGGCCGGGCTGCGGCTCACCGCCGTGGCCGAGACGCACATCCACGCGGACTTCGTGAGCGGCGCGTGCGAACTGGCCGCCGCCGACCCCGCCGTGAAGGTGTACGTCTCCGCCGAGGGCGGCCCGGACTGGCAGAGCGCCTGGGCCGACGGCCGGCCGAACGTGACGCGGCTGCGGGACGGCGACGTGTTCCGCGTGGGCAACATCGAGTTCAAGGCCATCCACACGCCAGGCCACACGCCGGAGCACATGGCATTTCTGGTCACGGACCGCGGTGGCGGCGCGGACGAGCCGGTGGCGTTGCTGAGCGGTGACTTCCTGTTCGTGGGCGACGCCGGCCGGCCGGACCTGCTGGAGCAGGCGGCGGGACAGGAGGGCACGCAGGAGCCGGGCGCGCGGGCGCTTTACCGCAGCCTGCGGAAGGTCGCGGAGCTGCCCTGCCACGTGCAGGTGCTGCCGGCGCACGGGGCGGGCAGCGCGTGTGGCAAGGCGCTGGGCTCGGTGCCGAACTCGACCTTCGGCTACGAGGAGAAGTTCAACCCGGCGCTCAAGCTCGCCCTCAACGCGGGCGAGGAGGAGTTCGTGAAGTTCATCCTCAGCGGCCAGCCGGAGCCGCCGCCGTACTTCGCGAACATGAAGCATGTGAACAAGGTCGGCCCGGCGGTGCTCGGCCGCCTGCCGCAGCCGGCCGCGATGAGCCTCGCCGAGGTGGCGGCACGCCTCGGCCAGCCGGGCTTCGTGGTGCTCGACACGCGGGACCGGGCGGCCTTCCTGGCCGGCCACCTGCGCGGCAGCCTCTTCACGCCGCCGGAGAAGTTCTCGGACTTCGCCGGCAGCTACCTGCGGCCGGAGGACGAGGTCGTGCTCGTGCTGGCCGACCCGGCACGGACGGAGGACTTCACGCGGCAGCTCGTGCGGATGGGTTTCGACCGCGTCGTCGGTGTCTTGCCGGCGGCGGCGCTCGCCGCGGCGGCGCCGGAACTGGTGGCGGCGATCCCGGCCGTGACGTTGGCCGACCTGCCGGCGGTGCTGGCCCGCGAACCGTCGGCCGCGCTGCTGGACGTGCGCAAGGCCACGGAGTTCGCCGCCGGCCACCTGCGCGGCGCGCGGAACCTCGCGCACACGCGGCTGCGGCCGCGGCTGAAGGAAGTCCCGGCGGACCGGCCGCTCGTCGTGTCGTGCGCCAGCGGGATGCGGGCCGCGGGGGCGTGCGCGTTCCTCGCGCGGGCCGGCCGGCGGGTGATCTGCGTGGCGGACAAGTTCGAGAACGCGCCGCGCGGCCTGCTGGCGTGAGCGAAAGGGAGCCGCGATGCCCGCGCTGCAGGATTTCCTCGGCCTCGCCTTTGGCCTGATCGTCGGCGTCGCGCTGGGGCTGACCGGCGGCGGCGGCTCGATCTTCGCGGTGCCGCTGCTGGCCTTCGGCCTGGGCCTCCCGCTGCCGTCGGCCGTGGGCATCAGCCTGGCCGCGGTCGGGGCGACGGCCGGCTTTGGCGCGGCGCGGCACTGGCGGGACGGCGAGCTTGAGCTGCGTTCCGGCCTGGTCTTCGCCGCGGGCGGGATGGCGCTCGCGCCGCTCGGGGCGTGGCTGGGCAGGAGGCTGCCGCCGGCGCTGCTGCTCGCGGGCTTCGCCGCGCTCATGGCGTACCTCGCCTGGCGGATGTGGCGGGGCCGGGCGGAGGACGAAGCCGAGCCCGGCCCGTGCGTGGCGCGGCCGGACGGCCGGCTGGGCCCGGGCTGCTATTCCCGGTTGTCCGCCGCCGGCGGGGCGGCGGGCGTGCTCTCGGGCCTGTTCGGCGTGGGTGGCGGCTTCATCATCGTCCAGGGGCTGCTGTACGTGACCGGCATGCCGCTGCACCGGGCGGTGGCGACTTCGCTGCTGGTGATCTTCCTGATCTCGCTCTCCGGCGTGGCGTCGCACCTGGCGCACGGGCTGACGCTGCCGCCAGTGCTGACGCTGCTCTTCGTGGCCGGCGGCGTGGGCGGAATGCTGCTGGGGCAGCACTGGCGGGCGCGACTCAGCGGGCCGTCGCTGCGGCGGGTCTTTGCCGTGGCGATGTGGATCGTGGCGGCGCTGATGCTGGCGAAGAGCCTCTCCTCGTCCGGCGGCGGCCGGATTCCGGCCCCGCCCGCGTGGGACGAGTCCGCCGTCCGGGAGGAGGGCGGGCGGATCGTGTCCGCCGCCTTCAATCGGCTCAGCGGTGAACTGATGCGGGCGATGGCCGCCGGCGGCGTCTCGAACGCGCTCGCCGTCTGCTCGGAAAAGGCGCCGCTGCTCACCGCCGAAGTCGGCGCGACGAACGACGTGCGGCTGCGGCGCGTGGCGCTGCGGAACCGCAACCCGGCGAATTCGCCCGATCCCGAGGAACGCGCCGTGCTGGAGGCATTCGTCGCAACGGTCACCGTCGGGACGTCACCGGTGCCCCGGGTCGCGGCGCGAGCGGACGGCACGGCGACGTACTTCGCGCCGATCGTGCTGAACAACCCGCTCTGCCTGCGCTGCCACGGCACGCCGGGCAAGGAGCTCGCAGAGGCCGACGCCGCGCTGATCCGGCGGTTCTATCCGGACGACCGCGCGACCGGCTTCGCCCTCGGCGACCTGCGCGGGATGTGGCGGGTGGATTTTCCGGCGCCCCCGGCGGCATCCTCGCCGCGATGAATGGTGATCCGTCCATCCCGGCCGCCCGCGGCACGGGCTGGGTTGTGGCGCAATTCGTTCTGATGGCCGCGCTGCTGGCCGCGGGGCCGTGGTGGCGGGACCAGTGGGCGGGCTGGCCCGCCGCGGTCGCCGGTGCGGCGCTGCTGGCCCTGGGCGCATGGCTGGGCGTGCGCGGCGTGCGCGACCTGGGCCCTCACCGCACGCCCTTTCCGCAGCCGAGGGAGGACGGCGAGCTGGTGACGACCGGCCTTTATGGCCACCTGAGGCATCCCCTGTACGCCGCGGTGATCGTGCTGGGTTTTGCGTGGGCGCTGCTTTGGCGCAGCTGGCCGGCCCTGGTGCTGGCCGTGGTTCAGGTGCCGTTCTTCAACGCCAAGGCCAGGGCCGAGGAGCACCGGCTGAGAATTCGTTTCGCCGCTTACGAAGGCTACGCCGCGAGGGTGAGACGCTTCGTTCCCGGCCTGTACTGAGCTTCCCGCGCCCGGACGGAGGTGCGATTGCTTCAGGCCGGGCACGTTGGTCCGGCCGTGGAGCTGGCTGGCATGACTTTTTTGTAATTTTGCCCAGCCCATCCGTTGACGACCAAGTCGCGTGTGATAGCCTCGTCCCCGCAGCTATGAGCGCAGGCAACATCGAGCGGTCCGCCCCGGATACGGCCGCATTTCGCAATCCCACCAACACCTTCAACCTCGCTGCGAACGCAATCACCTTTCGCAAGAACGGGATCGAGTTCACCTCGGCCCGCCCGGTGAATCCCTGGTCCGAGATTGCGGTTGGCATCGAGTGTCCCGTCGAGCAGACCCGCGTGACCTGCAAGGGCGTCGTGGTGGACTGCCGCGGCTCGCGCCACGCGGGCTACCGGGTTTCGCTGATGTTCCTCGGGCTGACGCCGCAGGCCCAGCAGCGGCTTGATTCCCTCGCCCTCGCGTACGTGGGCTGAGCAAGCGCGCGTTTTCGCCCCTTTCCCGCGCCCCGGCTGTGGTTCACAGTCGGGGCGTCCTCTTTTCCCATGGAACTTTTCCACAAGATCCTCAAGACGGCCGTGCAGGGCCACGCTTCGGATATCCACATCAAGGTCGGTACGCCCGTCGTCTTCCGCATCCACCGCCAGCTCGTGCCCATCGAGGCGCCGCTGCCGACGGACGAATGGATGGACGGCCTGATGGCGAACATGGTGCCCAAGCACGCCCGCGCCCTGCTCGAGCAGAACCGCGAGGTGGACTTCTCCTACTACGCGCCGGGCGTCGGCCGCTTCCGCACCAACCTCTTCCAGCAGCGCGGCTCGTTCTGCCTCGCGATGCGCTACGTGAAGACGGACATCCCAGGCTTCGAGGAACTGGGCCTGCTGCCCATCGTCAAAAAGATCGCCGAGTCCCCGCGCGGCATCGTGCTCGTGGCCGGCGCGACCGGCTCCGGCAAGTCCACCACGCTGGCGGCCATGATCCGCCACATCAACCAGAGCTCGAAAAAGCACATCGTCACCCTTGAGGATCCGATCGAATACGTCTTTGAGGACGACCAGTCCGTGATCGAGCAGCGTGAGATCGGCCTCGACACCCCCTCCTTCGCCGCGGGCCTGAAGAACGTCCTACGTCAGGACCCGGACATCATCATGATCGGTGAGATGCGGGACTCGATCAGCTTCCAGGCCGCCATCAGTGCCGCGGACACCGGCCACCTTGTCCTGTCCACGCTGCACACCACGAACGCCTCCCAGTCCGTCAGCCGCATCCTGGACTTCTTCAAGGCCGAGGACCGCGAGCAGGTCCGCCGCCAGCTCGTGGGCACGCTGCAATCCGTCATCTGCCAGCGCATGGTGCCCACCATCGAGGGCTCCATGACCCCGGCGCTGGAGATCCTTGTCAGCACCTCCACTGTCCGGAAGCTCATCGAGGACAACAAGCTCGACAAGCTCTCCGCCGCCATCGAGATGGGCACGGAGGACGGGATGCAGAGCTTCAACCAGGCGCTCTTCAACCTGGTGAAGGCCCGCAAGATCACCGAGAAGGACGCGCTCTCGAAGGCCACCAATGCGCAGGCGCTCGAGATGAACTTCAAGGGAATCTTCCTCGACGAGGGTCGGCGCATCCTCGGGTAACTCCGGCGGCCGGTAACGGGGAGCGGGCGGGCCGCAACGCAGAGTTTGGCGCAGCCGCTGCGCAAATCTTGAGCTTGCGGCCGCCACCTTCACCCCCGACGCGACGATTCCAAGGCTGCCCGGGCGGCTCCGAATCGGTGCCAAGCGGCCCTCGCCGCCGCGGCTCAGACGACGCCGACCTCGCCGAAGATGCGGACGCCGTCCACGCCGGACACACCGCCGCGCTCCAGGGCTTCCGCGGCGTCGCGGTAGCCGGGGATGATGCGGCCGAGCTGCTCCGGGGTCGCGCCGAGGTGGTTGCGGATGAGCTCGCCGAGCACGGAACGGAAGTCCACGGCGCGCTTCAGGTAGCGGCCTTTCGCGCCGAACATCGAGCCGCCCATGCCGGTGACCCACGGGACGTTCTGCCCGTTCAGCGCGCCGGAAGGCGTCGCGGCGATGACGCCGGAGCCGGTCGCGTGGCGGCCGTGGCCCTTGACCGCGCCGCCGGCCACGAACATCACGCCCGCCTCGGCGTGATCCGTACCGACGTCGGAATTCTGAACCGTGGTGCGGCCGAACTCGCTCAGGGTCACGACCGTGAGTGAGTTCCAGTTGCAGCGGTCGGGATGCTTCGAGAAGTACTGGCGCAGGCCGTAGATGGCCCACGCGATGGCCCGTTGGAGGTTGGCGTGCGAGCCGGTCGCGCCGCCCTGGTTGCTGTGCGTGTCGAAGCCGTCGAGCTGCGTGCCGGCGATCATGGCGTCCGTCTTGTTCAGCACGATGGCCGCCGCCTTGAGCCGTTCGAAGAACTCGTAGTTCTGCGGTGACACGACATACCTCGCCGCCGTGCCGCCGCCGTTCTTCGCGTTGCTGGTCGGGAAGAGATGGTAGGGACGGTGCCCGTCGGTGTTGCCGGCGTCCGTGTAGGTGTTGCCGGCCTCCGAGAAGTTGAGCTGCGCGAAGATGTCGAGCGTGCCGGAGAGGTTGTCGTACTGGAGCCGAAGCAGGTCGCGGTTCTGCTTGCCGGCAAACTCCGCGCCCATCGCGGCGCGTAGGGCGGCGTCCGCCTTGGCGTTGCCCGCAGCCGTGTTCGGGATGCCGAAGAGGTTGTAGCGCGTGGGATCGCTCAGGTTGGTCATCGCCGCCTGTGAACCGCGCAGGATCAGCGGCAGCGAGGACTGGAAGGACACGCCGGTCAGCGGGGACGTGTTGGCCAGGCCCGACTCGATGATGGCCCGGTAGAAGATGCCGTCGCGGGACAGGTCGTTGTTGGGGTCGCCGTTCTCCCAGTAGTTCTGTGAGTCGAAGTGGGAGCGCGACTGGCCGGGATAGGCCACGCGGTGGATCATCGCGAGCTCGCCGGCATTGTACACGGGCGCGAGGAACTTCAGGGAGGGATGCAGCGCGCTGAAGCCGTTTCCCAGCCGGATGCCGAAGGGGTAGTCGAATGTCGCCCCCGCGGGGCCGCTCTCGGGAAAATCGGCCGGACCCGTCGCGGTGTAATCCAGGCCGGGCTGCCTGCCGATGGCGATGTCCGGGCGGATGCCGGGGCCGTAGGCGTCGTCGCCCATCGGGATCACGGAGTTCAGCGCATCGTTGGCGCCGCGCAGGAAGATGAAGAGCAGCTTGTTGCCGTTGCGGCCGATCTGGCCGTCGGCCAGGGCGCGTCGCATGACGAACGGCACGTCGGTGAGCGTGGCCAGCGCCGTGAGCGCGCCAAGCTTCACGGAGCGGTCGAGGAACGCGCGGCGGGAAAGGAGTGACGGCATGGCGGGAGGGAGTGAGCGGCGGCCTACTGTTCGTGGAAGCGCGGAAGCGTGAGCAGCATCGCCACCGCGCCGCGCAGGCGGACCTCGTAGGCGGACGGGCTGCCGGTTTCCGGCAGGTTGGCGAACGGCGACGCCGTCGTGCCGTTGTCGGCGGTGTCGAGGAAGCTCCGCGTGATCTCGCGGTACGCTGCGAGGTTCGCCCGGCCTTCGGTCGGGAAGAGCAGGTTGACCAGGTAAGCGGCCACCGCGGCGGAGTTTTTCCGGTCCGCCGCAGGCAGCTTGGCGCGGATCAGGGCCACGGGATCAATGCGGTTCCCGCCCAGCTCCTCGGCCTCCGGCTGCGTGTAGCTGTCGGGCATGGCAAGCGCCTGCACGAAGCGGAGACGCTCGGCCAGCGTGCCGGCGCTGATCCACGCGGGGCCGGTCTCGGGGAAACCGTCCGGCTCGGCGCGGTTGAAGAGGTCCATGTTGCCGGCCCGACGCGTGAGCGGGCGGAGCGAGTAGCCGTCCGTGGCGGCGGTGGGCAGGCTGTTGGTGGCCTGGCTGAGGAAGGCGCGGACGGCGCTCGCCCCAAACTCGAAGGGCGTCTTGACCTTGTGCTGGGCGGCGGCGCGGCTGCGGAACAGCTCCGAGTCGAGGATGGTGCGCAGCACCGGGCGGAGCTGGCCCTTGGGTGCAGCCGAGTCCCAGGCGTCCATGCAGGACTTCACCAGCGCGGCTTCGGGAGTGAGTTCGGCCGCCGCATAGTCATAGACACCATGACGGAACTCGTCATGCACCAGCAGTCGGCAAAGCTTCACGCTGATGAACTCCTGGGTGAAGGGCTGGTTCGCCAGGTTCTCGAGCATCTGGTAGCCCTCGACGATGCCGTTGGTGCCGGTGCGGCCGGCCAAGACCAGGCTGTACGGCTTGCCGGCGTACTTCGGTCCAAGGCGCGCGGGATAGACCTTGGAACCGGTGCGCTGCCCGGCGTCATTGTGGGTGAAGAACAGGTACTTGGCGGCGGTGTTGTGACGGCTGGAACGGAAGGTCCAGCGCCATTGGCCGAGGTAGTCGTCCACAAACTCCGGCGGATTGTTGGTCACGCCGGGCCGGAGGACCGTGCTGCTGCTGGCGAAGACGTTGTTGACGTCGTTCGGGGCAACGTAGCGCACGGTCCAGCCGGTCCAGATGCGGGACAGTTCCTCGATGTCATGCTGGTCGTAGCCGTTGTCCACGCCGAAGGTAAAGAGCTCGAACAGTTCGCGGGCGTAGTTCTCGTTGGCGATGTTGCCGCCATCGCCGCGGCTGCCGACGGTGTCGAGGTAGAGGATCATCGCGGGGCTTTCCGCACTGATCCGGAGAAGGTCGTGGAAGGTGACCTGCGGGTTGAGCAGCGCCTGCCGCCACCGCTGCAGTTCATGGTACTCCCAGTGGGTGGCCTGCCGCTGCTCTTCGTCGCCCCCGTCATAGAAGCCGTCGAAATAATCCACGGACTTGGAATGCTGGGTGACGAAGTGATTGTCGAAGAACTGAAGGAGCACCTCGAGCAGCTGGCGCTTCGAATACACGGCGTTGAGCGAGTGCCACGCCCGCAGGTCGCGCAGCAGGCCGCGGCGTTCCTCCAGGCCGTCCCGCAGCGTGCCCACCGTGGCCGCGATGCCGCTGCCGGACAGCCGTGCGGTCGGCGCGGCCCCGCCGCCGGGGGCGGGCTTCCACCAGAAGCTGAGCGCATAGGTCCGGGAGGCGGACAGCGCCGGGGTGATCTCCTGCACGATGGCCGAGGAGCGGCTCTCCCCCGCCTCCGACGCGACGAGGCGCAGGGAGGAATTTCCGCTCTTCCTCTCCGCCGTGGTGACGGTCGAGCCGAGATGATTCGAGGCCACCTGCCAGTCGGCCGGGGTCAGCGGAAGTTCGAAGTCGCCGTTGCGCAGCAGGTTCGCTCCCTGCGCGGGCACGGTGCCCGTCACGAGGCGGAGGTCGTCCAAGTATCCTTCCCCACGGGACGTGAGGTAGACGTACAGGCTCGAGCTGGAGCCAGTGCCGGTGGCGGTCACGAACTGCCAGCCGTTCGTCGCCGTGGTGCGGTTGTGCGGCAGGTCTTCGGCGATGCCTTCCGGAGCGAGCTGCTCGGCGATGTAGGCGTCGGCCCCGATGGCGGCCACGCGTTCCAGTTCATCGGGCGTCGGGCCGTAGGCGAGGCGGTTAAGCAGGTGGCCGGCGAGGAACCGGTTGGCATCCATCGGCACGGCCTCGAGCCGAAGGAAGCCCGCGTCGCCTCCCGCGGCCGGCGAGCCGAGGTCGAACTGGGTTCCGTCCACGTTGGTCGCCAGCACCGAGTACGGTCCTGGCACAGCGCCGGCACCGAGCAGCTTGTAGGCATCCGCCGAGGGGTACGGCGTGCCGTAGAGGCGCAGCTGGCCGTTGGTGAGCGCGATGTTGGCCGACGGCGCCGCTTCGGCGGCCCGGACGCCCCGGGGCCCGACGGCGAGGAGGGAAAGCGCAGCGAGGAACAGGGGGGCGTAACGCATGGGATGAGGCGTCAGGACGGCGTCTGCGGGAGGCTAGCACGACCCTCCGCAAACGTAAAAGACATGACAGCGGCGTCATCTCCAGCCGCTGCGGGATCAAGGCTCGAGCGCCTTGGGCGGGCCGATGACGATGCTCGCAATCACCGCGTCCCGCGCCGTCCGGAGGTCGCGCCACCGCGCCGCCGACCCCGGCGCGGCCAGCGGGCTCGCGCCCGCTCCAGCGACCGGCTGCGCCTGGAGGCTGGCAGCGGCGCTCATCTGTCGGGACACCCGGTCATGGATCCCGGCGGCCCGCGCAAAGGCCGCGTCGGCGGCGGAGAAGTTCCCGGCGGTCCCGACCCGCTGCTGGGCCTGCGCCTCGCTGGCCGCGGCTCGCTGCCCGGCGGCGCGCGATTCGTCCATCCGTGCCAGCACCGTTTCGGGGGCGGGCAGTGCCTCATAGCCGGGTTCGATTTCGTGGCCGGGCGAGGTCTCACCCCAGGCTTCCGGGACCGGCTCGGCGGCCCGCCGGGTCACGACGGGCGGAAGCGGCGGCGGTTCGGAAGGTGCGGGCGGCTCCCCGCCGAGCATCCGGCGAAGCTCGGCCTCCCAGTCGCCTTCCGCGGGCAGGCGGCGGGTTTCGGCGGGGGGAGGCTGGGGCTGGCGCTGCGGTGATCCACCGGGCAACTCGCCGCCATCCCACGCTTCCCGCCACGGGCCGGCTTCCGGCGGTGCCTCGGCCTCGTGCTTCGACTTCCGCGCCTTCTGGATGCCCTGCACGATCGCGGTGATCACGAAGATCACCAACGCGGCCACTACCTGCCAGATGTCATCCATGACGGGGCGCGAGCGGGTTAGGAAGTCCGCGCCCCGGCGACGCCGGCATCCTTGCCGGCGATGGCGTCCCGCATGCCGGTGTCGGACTGCACGTTCTTCATCTTGTAATAGTCCATGACGCCGAGGTTGCCGGAGCGGAAGGCCTCGGCCATGGCAAGCGGCACCTGCGCCTCGGCCTCGACGACGCGGGCCCGCATCTCGGCGACACGGGCGACCATCTCCTGCTCGGTGGCGACGGCGGCGGCGCGGCGGACTTCGGCCTGGGCCTGGGCGATGAGCTTGTTGGCCTCGGCCTGCTCGGCCTGGAGCTTCGCGCCCACGTTCTCGCCCACGTCCACGTCCGCGATGTCAATCGAGAGGATTTCGAAGGCGGTGTTCGCGTCGAGCGCCTTGTCGAGGACGGTCTTCGAGATGCGGTCGGGGTTCTCCAGCACGGTCTTGTAGCTGTCCGACGAGCCGATGGTGGTGACGATGCCCTCGCCGACACGGGCGATGATGGTCTCCTCCATCGCGCCGCCGACGAAGCGGTCGAGCGCAGTGCGGACGGTGACACGGGCCTTGGCCTTGACCACGATGCCGTCGCGGGCGACGCCATCGATGGTGGTGCGGCCGGAGGCGGGGTTGGGGCAGTCAATGACCTTGGGGTTGACCGAGGTCTTCACGGCCTCGAGCACGGTGCGGCCGGTTCCCTTGGTGGCGAGGTCAATGGCGCAGGCGCGGTCGAACTCGAGGTGGATGGCGGCCTTGCGCGCGGCGATGAGGGCCTGTGCGACCATGACAATGTTGCCGCCGGCGAGATGGTGCGTGGAAAGGTCGTCAATGGAGATGTTGAGGCCGGACTTCACGGCGGTGATGCGGGTGTCCACGACCTGGCCGACAGGCAGGCTGCGCAGGCGCAGCGAGATCATTTCCATGAAGCCGACCGGGGCGCCGGACGACCAGGCGCGGACCCAGATGGCGCCGAAATTGAGCAGGAGGATCAGCAGGACGAGGCCGATGAGGCCCGCGAAGACCAGCCCGACGATGGTGAGGATGTCGCTCATGAGTGAGTGGGTTGAGTGAGTGGGGGTGAGTTTGCCAAATTGTGGGGAATGAACCGGCAGGTCAGGCGGGCACGGGCCGGACCACGACGCGCAGGCCCTCGACGGCGATGACGCGCACCGGCGTGCCCTTGTCCACCAGCCCGCCCTCGGTCACCACGTCCACCCGCTGGCCGTCAATCAGCGCGGTGCCCGAAGGCCGCAGCACCGTGAAGGCCACGCCATCGCGGGCCAGCAGCTCGCGCCGCGTGGTGCCCAGCTCGCCGACCCGGCCAGCGGAGATGAACCGCCGCGCCATCCGGCTGCGGGGGAAGTACGTCATCCAGACCAAGCCGCCCGCGATGAGGAGCAGGCCGGTGACGAGCAGGGTGACGTTGCCGCCCGCCACGCCCAGCTCGCGGTAGCTCACCGCCACGCCGATCACGAGCAGGACGAAACCCAGCATCCCCGCGATCAGTCCGGGAAGCACGGTTTCCAGCCCGATGAGGATGAATCCCGCGAGGAGCAGGATTATCACGGTCGTCATGAGTCCCGGGAAGATGGAAGCCGGAGGGCCAAGAGCAAGCCGCACCGGCGGCCTCCCGTGGCGGCGATGCCTTCGTCGCCGAAGGTATCCGCGACGCCTCGTCGCGGCCGGTGCCCCGGCACGCCGCCCGGCCGCAGGCTTGGCCCGCGCCCCGGCCGGTGAAATCCTTCGCCCATGAAGCGCCTCCTCCTGCCGGCCCTGCTGTTCGCGGCTGCGCCACTGCAGGCCGCCCTGCGCCTCGCCGTGTTCGATGCCGACGCGACGCCGCCGCCCGGCACCTGGCTGATGTACGACCCGCTGAAGGCGCAGGGCGAACTCACGCTGCGCTGCCGCGGCGTGGTGCTCCTGGGCGCCGGCGAACCCATCGTGCTGTGCGCCGTGGACTGGATCGGCGTCGCCAACGCCAGCCATGACGCCTTCCGCGACACGCTGGCCGCCGCCGCCGGCACGCGCCGTGACCGCGTCGCCGTCCACGCGCTGCACCAGCACGACGCGCCGATCGGCGACGCCTCCACCGAGGCCGTGCTGCGTCGGCAGGGCGTTGAT
>JBJXFY010000308.1:0-18462 GCA_046155815.1 Limisphaerales bacterium
ATGCGCTGCGCGTTGGGCTGGGCGAGGCCGTCACCGGCGGGGACGGCCCGGACCGCGAGGCCGTGCTAGCCGCGCTGGAAGCCGTGGCCGCCGCCGAGTCCGTAGCCGGGCGCGAGGTCACGCTGGAGGAACTTGTGCGCCGCGCCGGTGCGGACCGTTGACCGCCGCCCCACAGGCCATGCTGCTGATCCCCGCCCGCGTCGGTCCCAGCGCCATCGAGGGCAACGGCCTGTTTGCCGTCGTCCCGATTCCTGCCGGCACGCCCGTCTGGCGCTTTCAGCCCGACTTCGACCGAGCCTTCGTTCCCGCGGCCGTGGCCGCCTTGCCGCCGCCCGCGCGCGAGCATCTGGCCCGCTTCGCCTGGTTCCGCCGCGATGACGGCCATGCGATCCTGAGCGGAGACCACGCCTGCTTCATGAACCACGCCGACCTGCCGAACACCGGGTTGCCCCCGGGCGCGGTTGACCCCGAAACCACCTTGGCCCTCCGGGACATCGCCGCGGGCGAGGAACTCACGTGCGACTACCGGGCCTTCGACGCGGCGGCGGCGGAGAAGCTCGGCGGCTCCACGTAGCCGAACCCGGACCGCTCCCGGCGCTCCGCTCACGACAGCAGCACGATCTTCCGTCCGCTCGTGGCGCGGCCTGCCTGGTTCAGGCTGTCGCTCAGCGTGGGAGCCGCCGGCACCGCGTCTGCCTTCGCGGGCGGCTGCGGATTGTCCCCGGCCTCCAGCGCGTCCCGCAGGGCGGCCTCCACCAGTTCGCCGCAGTGGATCTTCATCGGTGGAAGCGGGCCGAGGTCCGCCGCCAGGTCCCGCCCCTTCAGCGCGCGCGCCTCGTCGGCGGTCTTGCCCCGGAGCAGCTCCGTGGCGAGCGAGGCGACCGCGATGGCCGTCTCGCAGCCGAAGGACTGGAAGCTTGCCTGGTCAATCACCCGCCGGCCCCGCTCCTCCTTGAACTTCAGCCACAGCCGCATCAGGTCGCCGCAGCCCGCGCTGCCGGCGCTGCCGACCGCGTCCGCGTCCTTCAGCTCGCCGAGGTTCCGCGGGTTCGCGATGGCGTCCCGCACGCGCTGCTCGAAGTCGTCGCCCATGCCGGGAGCATTTCGCTGCGCGGGCGGAGGCGCAACCGGCCGGCCCGCCCGCCGGCTACGGCGCGATCTCGCGCACGCGGAAGAAGCCGCCCGCGTTGCCGGCCGGCACGGTGAGCGCCACGCCGCCGGGCGCCACGGCGTTGGTGGCCAGCGGCGTCCAGCCCGCGAAGTCACCCGTGGTCTCCAGCACCAGCCCGCGGCCGGCGTGGCCGTGCAGGCGGAGGCGGAGGCCGGCGGGCGTGGCCCCCTCGCACGCGAGCCGCGGCAGGGCGTCGTTCGGCAGCAGATGATTCGCCAGGACGTACTGCGCGATCTTTCGGCCGCTGGTCTTGCCCTCGCGGTTCGCCGACTGGAAATGGATGCCGCCGTAGATGCGGCTCATGCCGACCTCCTCGGCGCAGGCGGCGAGGTTCGTGTAGGTGCGGAAGACCCCGGGGAGCGAATCCGAAGCAACGGTGAACGTGATTTCGTCCGCGCCGTAGAACTGCCGGAGCACCTCCGCGCTGGCCGCGCTGAAGGTGCTGTGCCCGCTGGTGTGGTCCGGGAACGGCGGCGACACGAGGAAGTGATCCCAGCTGGCGTCCGGCTCCGTGCCCGGATTGCCGTCCTCGGCGGCGCGCTGGATGGCCGTCACCGGCCGCCAGAAGTTGTACCGGAACTTCGCCTCCCAGCAGACGATGGCTGCGTCCCCCTGGGCCAGGCCCAGGAGCGCGAACAACCGCGCGTTCTCGGCGAGGGTGTTCGTGCGCGTGCGGGCGATGGTGGCCGCGATCTCGTTCCAGTGCCCGGGGGGCATGGCGGTGTAGCTGAAGTCCGACCAGAACACGGCGGTCTCGCCCTGGTACGCGGTGCGGACGGAGCTGCCCTTGCCGCCGATGGCCTTCACCTCGTTGAGGTCGGCGGCGTACTCCGGCGAGTCCAGCGCGGGCGGCGGCGGCGGCAGGAAAGGCTCCTTGTCCGGGATGGCGAAGGGCTTCACGTAGCGCCACTGCGGCGTGAGCGGCGGCCGGAAGAAGGGAGGCGTGCGCCGCCACTGGCCCGGAGCGTTGGATGGGATGTAGGGCACGTCCGTGTTCGCGCCGTCGGCCTCCCGCGAGGCCAGCGTCCGCCGGCCGATGTCCGCACCGAAGGCGAGGCCGTTGGTCGTCGCGGCAGTGGCCGGCAGGGAGGCCACGCCGACGGCGTACAATTCATCCGCGCGGGCGGCGAGGCCGGGATACAGCGCCTTCATGATCTCCTCCGCGGCCCCAATGGCGGCGGCCTCCGGGCCGGCCTCCGCCGGCGGCTCGGGGAGGAACTGGTACGGCTGGTGCGTGCGGACGATGGAGTTCACTGCGTCATGCATGGCCACCGCGAGGATGGCGAGGTTCCGCGTGGCGAGGGTCGGCCCCGTGGTGTCCACGCGGATGCCGTCCAGCATCAGGTCGTTCCATTCGAGCACGGCGTCGGCTCGGCCCCGCGGCCCCGCGGCGGCCAGGCAGAGCAGGAAGGCGATGAGTACCGGGCGATGATGATCCATGGGAGCCTCGGGCAGACTTATCGTTCGCCGCCGGGAATCCCGCAACGCGGCAATGGGCAGGCCGGCCCGGGCGCGGGGCAAAGCGGAGGCGGGCCGGCCCCGCTCGTCGTCCCCGGCCTACATCCGCTCCAGCACCTCGATGCCCAGCGTGTTCAGGCCCTCCTTCAGCACGCGGCCCGTCACATCGCAGAGCGCAAGGCGCGAGGCGCGCAGGGGCGCTTCGGCCTTGAGCACGGGGCACTGCTCCCAGAACTGAGCGAGCAGGCCGGCCAGCTCGTAGAGGTAGTTGCCCAGCAGGTTCGGCCGGAACTCCGCCGCCGCGGCCTCCAGCGCGAAGCCAAAGTTCAGCAGGTGCCGCGCCAGCGCCCGCTCGACCGGCTCCACCAGCGACACCGGGCCGGCGACGGCACCCTCGCCGCCCTTTCGCAGCACGCTGCGGGCGCGGGCGTAGGCATACTGGAGGTAGGGCGCTGTGTTGCCCTGCAGGGCCAGCATCTTGTCCCAGTCGAACACGTAGTCGCTCGTCCGGTTTGGCAGCAGGTCCGCGTACTTCACTGCGCCCAGGCCGACCACGCGGGCGATGGCGCGGCGCTCGGCCTCGGGCAGGTCGGGGTTCTTCGCGGTGACGATGGCCAGAGCGCGCTCCTCCGCCTCATCCAGCAGGTCGGCCAGCTTCACGGTTCCGCCGGCGCGGGTCCTGAGCGGCTTCCCGTCCGGCCCGCAGATTTTCCCGAAGCCCACGTGGGTGAGGCGGGCGCCGCCGGCCGCCACCTCGGGCAGCCAGCGCGCCGCGATGGCGAAGAGCTGCCGGAAGTGTGACGCCTGCCGGTCGTCCACCACGTACACAACCTCGTCCGGCTGCCACTCGCGCAGCCGGTGGCGGATCGTGGCCAGGTCGGTCGTCATGTAGTTGAAGCCGCCATCGGACTTCTGGATCAGCGCCGGGTAGTCCACCCACGCGCCGTCCCTGTTCTTCACCAGGAAGGGATCCTGCTTCGCCTCGGGCCGCGCGGCGGGGTCGGGGAAGACTGCCTCCGAGAACACCGCCACCGCGTCCTCGCTGCGCCGCGCGATGCCGGCGGCCAGCAGCTCCGCGACGATCTCCGGCAGCCACCGGTTGTAGAAGCTCTCGCCCAGCGCGTGGTCGAAGCGCACGCCCAGCCGCGCGTAGATCGCGTCGAACTGCGCCTGCGAGAGCCGCTGCATCTCGCCCCAGATGGCGAGGTTCTCCGCGTCGCCCGCCTGGAGCCTCACCAGCTCGGCCTTCGCCGCCTCGCGCTGGGCGGGGTCAAAGCCGGGCTTGTCCGGGTCGCACACCTCGTTCAGCTCCTTGTACAGGCGTTCGAGCTCGGCCAGCGGGTCGGCCGCGAGCGCGGCGCGGTCGAGGCGCGTCTTCCAGCCGAGCAGCAGGATGCCGAACTGCGTGCCCCAGTCACCGATATGGTTGTCCGTGACGACGCGGTGGCCGAGCAGCCGCAGCAGCCGCACAAGCGCGTCGCCGATGCCCGTCGAGCGGATATGGCCGACGTGCATGGGCTTGGCGACGTTCGGCGCGCTGAAGTCCACCACGTAGGTCCGCGGCGCGGCGGCGGGCTCGAAGAAACGGTGCTCACAGCGCACCGCCCCATCCACCGCGGCGGCGAGGGCGCCGTCGCGAAGGCGGAAGTTCAGGAAGCCCGGGCCGGAGACATCGACGCCCGCGCAGAGGTCCGCCACGTCGAGCCGGGCGGTCACGTCCGCCGCGAGCTCGCGCGGGTTCAGCCCGCGGCGCCTCGCCAGCGCGACGAGGGAGGTGCATTGGAAGTCGCCGAAGCGCGGCTCGCTCGGGCGGAGCTGCACCTCGTGGCTGGGCACGTCCGGGAGAACGGCGGCCACGGCGGTGGCGAGGCGGGACTGGATCCGGGCGGACAGCATGGGGCGGGAAAGTTGCGGCGAACGGGCCGGCTGAAAAGAGCGCGCTGACCCGGGCGGTGGTGGGGCTGGCGGCGCGACCTTCGCAGCCGAACGGCCGTCAACCCCCGGGTCCCTGCCGCGCAAGGCCGGCTGCCGCCTCCGGGCCATGCGGCCACGTCGCGCAAGGCCCGCCGGCGAACCCATTCATCCGGGGCGGGCTTGTAACCCGGGCCGGCGGTTCCTAGCGTCCGGCCACCCCCATGCACTACATCGCACTCGCCATGTTTCCCAAGGACTCCCGCACCTTGTCCGAGCTGGCCTCGCGCCGGCGGAGCTACCGGTATCCACCCACCTTCCAGAACGTGCGCAGCTTCCTGGACGTGCAGGGTGGCCGGGCCATCGTGTACTTCGAGACCGAGGACGCCGCGGCCATCCTCCGCTACACCTCGGACTGGCCCGAGATCACCTTCGATCTCTTCCCCGTCGTGCCCAGCGAGGCCGGGTGGCAGACGTACCTCGAATCAAAGGCGTGAGCCTCAGCCGGCCGTGATGGCCTGGAGCACGCGGCGGATCTCGCCCAGCCGGTCCCGGACGGATCTCTTCGTGAGGCGCGGGAACTTGCCGCCGAACTGCACGAAGTCCCCGTTTCGTGTCAGCATGAGCCGGTCCTCACGCGTCTCCACGGCGGTGACGCCGGCCGCCGCGGCAACGACCTTCAGCTCCGCCGTGTGCAGCAGCAGCTCCGCGGCGGGCGGCAACGGCCCGAAGCGGTCGCGCAGCTCGGCCTTCACCGCCTTCACTCCGCCGAGGTCCGTGACGGACGCCAGCCGTCGGTAAAGTTCAACCCGCTGCCGGGCATCGTTCACATAGTCAAAGGGCAGGAACGCGGGGGCGCGGGCTGTTGCGGGAGAGGGGGGAGGATGAAGGATGGAGGAGGGAGCGGCGGAATCACGTCCTTGTGGCTTGTGGCCTGCGGCCTGCGGCTTTCTCTCGCCTTCCTCAGCCGGGTTCAGCGCGAGGAAGTCGAGGCGGAGAGTGACTTCGATCCGCGGCGCGACCTTCTCGCCCTTGAGCGCGCCGATGCTCTGCTTGAGCAGCTGGCAGTAGAGGTCGAAGCCGACGGCCGTGATGTGCCCGCTCTGCTGCGCGCCGAGGAGGTTGCCGGCGCCGCGCAGCTCGAGGTCGCGCATGGCGATCTTGAAGCCGCTGCCAAGTGACGAGTGCTGCTTGAGGGCGGCGATGCGCCTGCGTGCGTCCGTCAGCAGCTGGGCATGCCGCGGGATGAGCAGGTAGGCGTAGGCCTGATGCTTGTAGCGTCCCACCCGGCCGCGGAGCTGGTAAAGCTCGCTGAGTCCGAAGCGGTCGGCCCGGTCGATGATGATCGTGTTGGCGTTCGGGATATCGAGGCCGCTTTCAATGATGGTGGTGCTGAGCAGCACGTCCGCCTCGCCATTCACGAAACGCGTCATCACCTCCTCGAGCTCGTCCGCGTCCATCTGGCCGTGACCGACGACGATGCGCGCGTGCGGGAGCAGCGCCTTCAGCTTCGCCGCCACGACATCAATCGTCTCCACCCGGTTGTGCAGGAAGAAGACCTGCCCCTGCCGGTTCATCTCGCGCTGGACGGCGTCGCGGATGAGCCGCTCGTCGTAGGGCGAGACGACGGTCTCGATGGGCAGTCGGTCCTGCGGCGGCGTTTCGATGGTGCTCAGGTCGCGCGCGCCACTGAGCGCCAGGTAGAGCGTGCGCGGGATGGGCGTGGCGCTCAGGGTGAGCACGTCCACGGTGCGGCGGAGCAGCTTGAAGCGCTCCTTGTGCTGGACTCCGAAGCGCTGCTCCTCGTCGATGACGACGAGGCCGAGATCCTTGAACTGCACGTCGGCCTGCACGAGGCGGTGCGTCCCGATGACGATGTCCGCCTCGCCGGCCGCGAGCTTCTCCAGCGTCTGCTGCTGCTCGCGGCGTGTGCGGAAGCGCGACAGCAGCTCGACCCGCACCGGGTAGTCGCTCATCCGCTCCCGGAAGGTGTTGTAGTGCTGCTGCGCCAACACCGTCGTGGGCACGAGGATGGCGACCTGCTTGCCGCCCATCACGGCCTTGAAGGCGGCGCGGATGGCGACCTCCGTCTTGCCGAAGCCGACGTCGCCACAGACGAGGCGGTCCATCGGCCGGGCCGCCTCGAGATCGCGCTTGGCCGCCTCGATGGCGCGGAACTGGTCCGGGGTCTCCTCATGGAGGAAGGAGGCCTCGAACTCACGCTGCCAGTTCGTGTCGGCCCCGAAGGCGTGGCCGGATTCCGTCTCGCGCGCGGCCTGAATTTCGAGCAGCTCGGCGGCGAGGTCGCGCACGGCGTGCTCGGCGTCCTTCTTCGCCTTCGCCCAGCGCGCGCCGCCGAGGGTGTTGAGCGGCGGGCGTATTTTTCCCGCGCCGACATACTTGCTGACCAGGTGCGCCTCCGTGACGGGCACGTAGAGCCGCGGCGCCGGGGCGTCCTCACGCGCGGCCGCGTACTCGAGCACCAGGCATTCCTGGCCGGAAGCCACGCGCTGCGCGACGTCGCCCGGGCGGAGCACGGTCGAGGCGAGGGTCTGCAGTCCGCGGAAGCGCGCGATCCCGTGGGTGACATGGACCACCAGATCGCCCTCCTCGAGTTCCGTGAAGTCAATGTCCAGCAGCGAGCGCGTGGCTTGCGCGTGGGGCGACTTGAGCCGGCGCGGGCGCTGGACCTTGTAACGGCCGAAGATCTCGGCGTCGGTGACGACGACGAGGCCGGCGGACTTGCAGAGGAAGCCGCGGCTCAGCGTTCCCAAGTGAATGGTGAATGGCGAATGGCGAATGGTTCCTGAGTCGCCAACACCCAGCATCTTCGATTCACCACTCGTTGCTTGGGCGAAGCCCAGCTCGCGCCAGACCTCCAGGAAACGGTCGCGCTCGCCCTCGTTGTTGCAGAAGACGTGCAGCGCAAGCCCCTGCCTGAGCCAGCGATGGAGCTGGCCGAAGAACTCGCGCCGTTGCGCCTCGGCGACCGCCGGATCGGGCGCCCGCGCACCCATCGGCCGGTAAGGATCGAGGCTTTGAAGCGGTGCCGCCGGCATCTTGCCGCGATCAAGGCTGGGGGCGGAGGCAGGGGGCGGTTCGGCGTCGGAACCGGGCAGTGCCGGCCCAGGCTCGCGGGCGAGTTCCCCGGCCAGTTCACTGACCTCGAGCAAGCCCAGGCCGCGGGCGCGCGCAGCCGAGAGGAAGTCCTCCCAGGGGATGTAAAACGGATCGCCGACGGGCACCTGCTCCGCGTACGCGGCGGCGTGGGCGCGGAGTTCGGCCGGCTCCACAAGAATGAACAGGGCGTCTCCCGGGAGATGTTCCAGGAACGTGGCCAGCACCGGGGCGGCGGCCGCTTCCGGAGCCGCGTCGGCCAGGGCGCGCTTCAGCAGTCCCAGTTCTCCGGCGGGCGGAAGCGTGACTTCCGCCAGGACCTCACGGGATACCTGGGTATGCGGATCGAACTCCCGGAGTGAGTCCAGTTCATCCCCGAAGAACTCCAGCCGGACGGGCCACGGCGCGGTGGGAGGCCAGAGGTCCAGGATGCCGCCGCGCAGGGCAAGCGCGCCCTTCTGTGTGACCTGGGCCTCCGGCTCATAGCCCTGGTCCTCGAGCCATTCGACGAGGTCCAGCGGTTCGGCGCGGTGGCCGCGGGCGAGGCGACGCACGCGGGCGCGCAGGCCGTCCGGCGTGAAACTGCGCTGGAGCAGCGCCCCCACACTCGTCACCACCACCTGCGGCCCGGCGGCGAGGGCCACGAGGGTGTCGAGCCGCTCGGCGATGACGTCGGCGTGCGGGAGCCGGGTTTCGTGCGGCAGCACCTCCCAGTCCGGGTGGAACCGTGGCTCGCGCCCGAGCCAGGTGGTGAGGTCCTGCAGCGCGGTCTCCTGCGCCTTCAGGCCGGCGGTGACCATGACGAGCGTTCGCTCCGGCCGCGCCCGGACGATTGCGGCGGCGAGGGCGGGCTGGGCGCCGGCGGGGATGCCCTCCAGCGACAGGGCCTCGCCCCCGGCGGCTGCACCCGGCGGGTGAAGCCCCAAGCTGGCGAGCAGGCCGGGGAGGAGTTCGCCCGGCAGGCGGGCGGGCCCGTTGGGCACAGGGGCCCAGCGTACCCAGTGCGGCCCCCCGCCCGTCAATGAGCCGCACCAAACAGGCCGGGCCACGGAGCTTGTGGACCGGGCGGGCCTCTGCTATCAGCCCCGACAGCAGGTGGCTCGCCACCTTGTTTTCCCTGTTTCCCGCAAAATCCCGACAGACGAACCCGCTCCCCATGAAATCCATTATCCTCCCCGTGGCGGCCTCGCTGGCCGCCTCGGCGCTGGCGCTGTCCGCCCTGGCGGCGCCGCTCTTCAGCGATGACTTCAATGACGCCGCCGTCTCAGCCGGCAAGTGGACCGTGTTCAACGGCCACTACGCCGGCGACGATGACACCGGCGTGCCCTGGGCCACGAACGACTACCGGGTCGAGTGGGCCTACGACTACGCCGCGCTGACGTACACCTTCTTCCGCGGGAACACGACGGACACCGACGGTCCGCAGCCCGTGCCGCCCGCGCCGAAGACCCGCGACGGCACGAAGAAGGGCGTGCGCATCCAGGTGAACAAGTTCAACGACCAGCCGAGCTTCGACGCGGTGAACCTCTACGCAAAGGGACTCAACGCCACCGGCAACTTCGTCCTGAAGTTCGACCTGTTCCTGAACCATCCCAGCTTTGCGGACTCCGGCTCGGGCACGACCGAGTATGCCCTCATGGGGCTGAACTTCACGGGCACGAACGTCAACTGGACCACGTTCGGCACCGCGCCGGGCTTCCTCGCCTCGCCCGCCGGGCAGCACAGCGACGGCTTCTACTTCATGACCACGGGCGACGGCGGCGCGGGGCGCAACCAACGCCTGGCCGTGGGCCGCAGCGGCGCCGCCGCCGCCGACCCGCAGACCACCACCGTTCCGGAGATCCAGGCCCTCGCCGGGGTCTTCCCCGACCGCGACGGCGGCGGCGTGGCTGACAACCTGCTTCAGTTCAGCGACTACTCGCCCTTCAAGCAGCGCCTCTTCGCCACCCCGCGCTCCGAGTTCCGGGGCATCGCCGGCAAACGCTGGATCGAGGTCGAACTGATCCAGCTCGACGGCGTGATCACCTGGAAGATGGACGGCCTGACCGTGGCCCGCTTTGCCAACAGCACGCCCCACACCGCCGGCACGGTGATGATCGGCTACATGGACATCTTCTCCTCCATCACCGGCCCGGGGCAGGAGGAAAAGGACCAGCAATGGGCGCTCTTCGACAACCTCTCCGTCGAGCCCATCCGCACCGTCACCGTCACCACGGCCAACAATGCCAGCACGCCGGGCGACGGCCTCACCTCGCTGCTCGAGGCGCTGACGGACCTGCAGGACAACGACCGCATCACCTTCAACATCCCCTCGGCCAACGCGCTGCCGGTGGTGATCCGGACCCCGCAGGACGGCTATCCGCTCATCGGGAAGCACAACGTCACCCTCGCCGGCTACACCCAGCCCGGCGCCAGCCCGAACACCAACGCCCCGTCGGCCGGCAACAACGCCGTGATCAAGGTGTACCTCGACTCCCGCAGCGGCCCCGGCCAGCGCACCGTCCTCGACTTCCCGGGCTTTGGTAAGTCGGAGAGCGCGATCCTGGGCGTGCGCAACGGCCGCAACTTCGAGGCCTCGGGCCTCGGCTTCCTCTCCCGCTTCACCGCCGGCAACGACGACGACGCCGTGATCTACGGCTTCGCCCTCGTCAGCGACTCGCCCGGCGCCCACTTCTGGGGCAACCATTTCGGGTTTGTGGACGCGACCGACATCGTCATCACCGACCCCGTCTTCCCGGTCGTGAACGGCTACCTCGTGGCCGGTGGCCGCAGCGCCGTGGCCTCCTTCCGCGACGGCGACATCTACTCCTCCGGCCTCACTTTCGGCGTGGACGGCGACGGGTACGGGGACGCCGGCGAGGCCAACGTGTCCGTGGGCATGGGCCTGGCCGTGCATCTGGAAACGCCCGACGCGCGCGTGTCCGGCAACTACCTTAACGTCTTCCCCGACCGCTCGTTCTTCGACGCCGCCACCGTCCCCTTCTATGACGACAAGGGCGACATCGAGGCCATCGAGAACGGCAAGGGCGACAACATGCTCATCGGCACCGATGGCGACCGCGTGTCCGACACGCTCGAGGGCAACTTCCTCGGCCCGGTGCGCTACCCCACGTTCACCGAGTTCTGGCGCCCGGCCACGAACATCATCTACGCCGGCAATTCCGTGGGCATCGGCCCCTCCGGCACCACGTACACCAACTCGGCCGCGCTGGTGCAGGTCCGCCGCGACTCCTGGATTCGCATCGGGTCGGACTTCAACGGCGATCCGACCGTCGCTGCCGACGCCGCCGTCGTGGCCGCCGACATGCTCGAGGCCAACCGGATCCACAACCTGTCCGTCCCGCTCATCAACCTCCACGGCAGCAACAACGACCCCGACACCGAGGGCAACAAGACCCGCGCCGCCCGCGTCGCCGTCCGCGGCAACCACATGGTCAACAACTTCGGATCCTTCCCGATCAGCGTCGGGCAGAACGTCGAGTTCACGACCTTCTTCGCCCCGCTGCTCACCGACGCCGACACCGACAACCAGCCGGTGCTCTCCACCAACTCCACGGTCACCACCCTCGAGGGCGCGATCCCCGCGTTCCTCGACACGGCCGGCGTGACCGAGAAGCGCCTCGAGGTATACCGCGCCGACCCGCTGGGCCGCTCCATGGCCGGCGGCGACTACCCCGACGGCTGGCTCCAGGGGAAGGAATTCCTCGCCTACTACTTCGTGGACGGCGGCGACGACTCCAATGCCGATCCGCTCAAGTTCACCTTCGACGTGACGGCGTTGAACCTCACCCAGGCCGACCTCGACGGCCTGACCGTGGTGGCCGCCTACTACGTGCCGACGCCGTGGGGCCTGCCACCCATCGTCCGCACCTCGCGCTTCTCGGCGACGCTCGGCGAGCCGGTCGCCTCCAACCCGTCCACCCTCGCGGTCACGAAGAGCGGCACCAGCCTCGTCTTCACCGCGACCGGTGGCACGGGACCGTTCCAGCTCCAGAGCCGGCCGGAAGTCGGTGCGGGCGCGTGGAACAATGTCGGCGCCGCGGGCCCCGGGCCGTTCCTTGTCCCGGCCCCGGCCGTGCCAACCTTCTATCGCGTGGCCGGCCAGTAGGCCGGGACTGACACCCTGAGTCAGGCGGGGCCTCCGCTGGAGGCCCCGCCTTTCGTTTTGAGGATCCGGGCCGACCGGTTGGTGGGACAGTCCGGTGCCCTTGGAAGCTCCGAAGTTTGGCGCCGGGGCGGGCGCGGTCCCCTCCCGTCAGGAAGGCGTCAGCTGCCGCGGCAGGACAAGCCCGGTCAGAAACAGGTCCGGCCCCACCCGCCGCGTCGCGACTTCCGCCAGACGCAGCACGCCGGCCCATGACTTCGCCCCGGCGCCGGCCACCGCCTTCCGCGCCGCGCGGTCCCCGAGGACTTTCGGCGCGTAGAAGAAGGCCACTCGATGGACCAGCCGGGCGTCCACCAGCGCGCCGTGGACCTCGCCGCCACCTTCGACGAGCAGCCGCGTGACCTGCTGCCGCCCCAGCTCGCGCATCAACCAGCGCAGGTCCACGCGCCCGCCGCGCTCCGGCGCGACGAGCACGCCGGCCCGCTGCCGCAGCGCAGCGACGCGGCGGGCGGGGGCTGACTTGCCCACGATGACGATGGTTTGCGCGGCGAAGTCGTCCGTGAGGAGCTTCGCCGTCAGCGGCGTGCGGGCCTGCGTGTCGAGCACGAGCCGGCGCGGCTGGCGGCTGGCCGGCCGGCCGGCGCGCGTGCGCACGGTGAGCGAGGGATCGTCCGCCAGCACGGTGTTGATCCCGACGAGCACGGCGTCGCAGGCGGCGCGCAGACGCAGCGCCAGCGCACGGGCGGCGGGGCCGGTGATCCATTTCGACTCGCCGTCCGCCGTCGCGATGCGCCCGTCGAGCGTCATTGCGGCCTTGAGCACGACGAACGGCGTGCGCGCGACGATCCAGTGGTTGAAGGCCTCGTTCAGCCGCGCCGCCTCGCCGGCGAGCACGCCCGTGGTCACCTCGACTCCCGCGGCACGCAGGACTTCAAAGCCGTGGCCGGCATGCGCGGGGTTCGGGTCCGCGGCCGCGACGACGACGCGTCGCAGGCCGGCGGCGATGAGGGCATCGGTGCAGGGCGGCGTGCGGCCGTGTGTGCAGCAGGGTTCGAGCGTGACGTACATTGTCGTGCCGCGGACGTCGTGTCCGCGACTGGCGGCGTCGCGCAGCGCCTCAATCTCCGCGTGCGGCCGGCCCGCCTGCCGGTGCCAGCCCTCGCCGAGGATTTGGCCGCCGCGCACGATCACCGCGCCGACGGCCGGGTTCGGCGCCGTGCGGCCAACGCCCTTCCGCGCCAGCGCGAGGGCTTGGCGCAAGAAGGCTTCGTCGGCCGTCGCGGGGCTCATTCCGCAAACAGCGCCTCGGCAAAGTCCTTCGCGTCGAAGGGCTGCAGGTCCTCGGGCTGCTCGCCGACGCCGATGAACTTCACGGGCAGGCCCAGCTCCTTGCGGATGGCCACGACCATCCCGCCCTTGCTGGTGCCGTCGAGCTTGGTGATGACGAGGCCGGTGAGGGGCACGGCCTTGTGGAACTCGCGCGCCTGTACGAGCGCGTTGCCGCCGGTGGTGGCGTCCAGCACGAGCAGCACCTCGTGCGGCGCGCCGGGGGTCTGCTTGGCGATCACGCGGTGCAGCTTCTGCAGCTCCTGCATCAGGTTGTGCTTCGTGTGCAGCCGGCCGGCGGTGTCCACGAAGAGCCACCGCGCGTGCCGCGCCCGGGCGGCGGTCACGGCGTCGTGGCCCACGGACGCCGCGTCCGCGCCGTACGCGGCGGCGATGACGGGGAAGTCGAGGCGCTGCCCCCAGAGCTTGAGCTGCTCGATGGCGGCGGCGCGGAAGGTGTCGCACGCGGCGGCCACGGCCGGCTCACCGCGCTGTTGGACGAGGTTCGCCAGCTTGGCGGTCGTGGTGGTCTTGCCGGTGCCGTTCACGCCGACGACGGAGACGATGGTCACACCCTCCGCCGCGGGCCGTAGCGCGGGTTCGTTGCCTTCGAAGACCTTCTCCACCTCACGGCGCGCGATGGTCAGCACGTCCGCGCCGCCTCGGCCCTGCGATTCGTAGCCCGCCTTCACGGCACCGACGATCTGCTGGGTCATGGCCATCCCGAAATCGGCGGCGAGCAGAGCGGCCTCGATGTCCTGGAGCGAGGCGTTCGAGAGCTTCGGCGAAAGCGTGACGATGCGCTTCAGCTCCTGGACGAGCTTCTCCTGCGTCTTCTGCAGGCCGGCTTTGAGCTTGGCAAAGAAACCCATGCTAGGCGGGAAAGGTGAAATCGCAGATGGACGCGGATGAACGCAGATGAAGGGCGTGAAGGCGCGGCTGGGGAGCACGCCCTCCCCGGGCGTGGCGGGACGCGCCGCGCGGCCCGCTCCCCGAAGCGCACGGGCGTTCGGTCCTGCGGGAACTCTCTGTGCGTCCGGGGTCCTCCGCGGGGGCGGGGAAAAGGGCGCCCGGGGCGGGCGCGGTCCCCGGCCAGCAGTGGTTGCCGGGGGCTCGCTGCTGGGGCGGCATCCTATCTGCGTTCATCCGCGTCCACCTGCGGTGGCTGCTCCGCCATGCCTGCGTTCACGTGCGGCGCGGAGGGCGGTGACCTGCGCGTCGTCCAGCAGCACGGTGCCCATGGTGGGCCGGTTCTTGCTGCGGCCATGGCAGTCGGAGCCGCCGGTCGCCACGAGGCCCATCCCGTCAGCCAGGCGGCGGTACTTCTCCACCGCCTCGGCGTTGTGCTTTGGGTGCTGGCACTCCAGGCCGTCCAGGCCGAGCGCAGCCACGCGGGCGACCAGGCTGTCGTCGTGGTTGAGCGCCGGATGGGCCATGACCGCAACGCCGCCGGCCGCGTGGATCAGCGCGATGGCGCGGGCGACGGAGAGCTTTTTCTTGGGCACCCAGGCGGGCCGGTCCTTCTTCAGGTACTTGTCGAAAGCCTGATCCAGGTCGCGCACGAAGCCGCCCTCGACGAGTGCGCGCGCCACATGCGGCCGGCCGGGAGAGCGGCAGTTCGCCAGGTCAAACACCGCCTGCGTGGTCAGGGCGAGGCCGCGCTCGTTGAGACGGCGAACCATCTCGTGGATGCGCTGCTGGCGGAACTCCTGGGCGGCGTGCAGCTCGGCGAGCAGCCCCTCGTGCGTGAGGTCGAGAAAGTAGCCGAGGATGTGGACCTCCTTGCCGCCGGTCTCGGCGGTCAGCTCGGTGCCGGGAATGAACTCCACACCGGCCGCGGCGCAGGCGGTGGCGGTTTCCGGGCAGCCCTCGACGGTATCGTGGTCCGTCAGCGCGATCGCGGTGAGGCCAAGGTCCCGCGCGCGGCCGGCCAGCTCCGCCGGCGTGTAGGTCCCGTCGGAGTGGCGCGTGTGGAGGTGGAGGTCGGCCGGCATGGCGGGCGCTCAGGCCTCCTTCGGTGCCGGCGTGCGGGCGGGGCGGGTCAGCTCGTTCTTGATGCGGTCGAGGAGGCCGTTCACGAACCGGCCGCTTTCGCCGGTGGAAAACTTCCGCGCGATGTCCACGGCCTCGTTGATGCTGACCACCGGCGGGATGTCCCCCCGGTGCTTCATCTCGAAAATGGCGAGCCGAATCACGTTCCGGTCCACGGCGGCGAGGCGGCTGAGCTTCCAGTTCTGCGAAACGCGCTCGATCTCGCGATCAATCCCGTCACGGTGCTCCAGCGTGCCTCGGATGAGCTGCTCGGCAAAGGCGCGGACCACGGCCTCATCGGCCGTGGGTGCGTCGCCGGCGGGGGCGGGGACCGTGGCCGCCTCGGCCGCCTCGGGTTCGGCAGGCAGCCGCTCGGCTCCCTCCGGAATGGGCGAGGGCGCTTCCGGTTCGTGATCGCGCGCGAGGTCGGGGCGGTCGGCCCAGAAGGCCTCAAGCGCCTCGGGAAGGTTGGCCGGCGGGTTCAGGTCATGCTGGAAAAGGAACTGGACCGCGCACTCGCGGGCGAGGCGGCGCTGCTTCATGGCGCGGAAGGAGGCAGCCTCAAATGAATGCTGCTGGCCGCCGCAGCGGCCGGGTGGCGGCGACGCCACGTTGCCGCCGGTGTCGGCGGCGCGCTGGCCCGGTATCCGTGTGAGCTCGTGCCCATTCGCGGTGGCCCGTCCGGCTCAGTACTTCGGCACATGCGGGTCAATCTCGTCGCTCCAGGCGTGGATGCCGCCCTTCACGCTCTTGAGGTACTTGAAGCCCTGCTCGCGCAGGAAGGCAAGGGCCTTGAGCGAGCGCACGCCGGACTTGCAGTGGAGGTAGTGCTGCGCGTTCGGGTCCAGCTCGGTGAAGCGCTGCCCGAGCTGGCTCAGCGGCAGCAGCGGCACGCCGTTGATTCTCGCGATCTGCGCCTCGTCCGGCTCGCGCACGTCCAACACCCGGATGCCGAGCTTCGGGTCGTCCAGCGCGCGCTTCATCTCCTGCACCGTCACCTCGTCGGGATGGGCCGTGAGATGGGCCGGTTCCGGGGAAATCCCGCAGAACTGCTCGTAGTCAATCAGCGCCGTGATCGTGGGCTTCTCGCCGCAGACGGGGCAGGCGGGGTCGCGGCGCAGCCTCAGCTCGCGGAACTTCATGTCCAGCGCGTTGAAGAGCAGGAGCCGGCCGATGAGCGACGATCCCTTGCCGAGCGCCAGCTTGAGGATCTCCGTGGCCTGGATGCAGCCGATGATGCCCGGCAGCACGCCCAGCACGCCGCCCTCGGCGCAGCTCGGCACCATGCCCGGGGGCGGCGGCTCCGGGTACAGGCAGCGGTAGCACGGCCCGCCGAGGTGCGGGGCGAAGACGCTGGCCTGGCCCTCGAAGCGGAAGATGGACCCGTACACGTTCGGCTTCCTCAGCAGCACGCACGCGTCGTTCGTCAGGTAGCGCGTCGGAAAGTTGTCCGTGCCATCCACGACGATGTCGTAGGCGTTGATGATCTCGAACGCGTTCTCGCTGGTGAGGCGGGTGTTGTGGATCACCACCTCGACGTTCGGGTTCAGGCTCTGGATGGTGTCGCGGGCGGACTCGGCCTTGGGCCGGCCGACGTCCTCGGTGCCATGCAGGAGCTGCCGCTGGAGGTTCGAGAAATCCACCGTGTCGAAGTCCACCAGGCCGAGCGTTCCGATGCCGGCGGCGGCGAGGTACATCGCAATGGGCGAGCCCAGCCCGCCTGCGCCGATGCAGAGCACGCGCGTCGAGCAGATCTTCTTCTGCCCCGCCATGCCGACCTCGGGGAGGATGAGGTGGCGGGAGTAGCGGCGGATTTCGTCGTTCGACAGTTGCATGACGGATGGCCCCGGCGTATCCGGGCAGCGAGGTTAGGGACCGAAGGGTTCCACGCAAGGCTTGGCCGGGGGCGGTGCCTCGCTCCAGGGGTTCCCGCTCGGCTACCGTCCCAGAAGGTGCAGCGCCAAGAAATCAGCCCGGCGCCGGCTGCCCCACGGGGTCTCGGCCGCGCCGTGGCCCGCGCCCGGCACGACCATCAGGTCGTAGTCCTTCCCGGCCCGCGTGAGCGCCGCGGCGAGCTGCAGCGTGCTGGCCGGGTCCACGTTGCGGTCCAGCTCACCCACCACCAGCAGCAGCTTCCCCTGCAGACGGTGCGCGTTCACGGGGTTGGAGTTCTCCGCGTACCACGGGCCGACGGGCCAGCCGAGCCACTGCTCGTTCCACCAGATCTTGTCCATGCGGTTGTCGTGGCAGCCGCAGTCGGCCACCGCGACTTGATAGAAGTCGCCGTGCCACAGCAGCGCCGCCGCGGCGTTCTGCCCGCCGGCGCTGCCGCCATAGATGCCCACGCGCGCCAGGTCCAGTTCGGGAAACTTCGCCGCCGCGGCCTGCAACCACGCGATGCGGTCCGGGAAGCCCGCGTCGCGCAGGTTGCGCCACGCCACGTCGTGGAACGCCCGCGACCGCCATGCCGTGCCCATGCCGTCCACCTGCGCGACGATGAAGCCGCGGTCCGCGAGCTCGAACTGGTGCCGGTAGCCGGCGCGGAACGCCTTCGGCACATGCTGGTCGTGCGGGCCGGCGTAGATGTTCTCGATCACGGGGTGCCTCTTCGCCGGATCGAAGTCCCGCGGGCGGTGGATGATGCCCCAGATGTCGGTCACGCCGTCGCGCCCCTTCGCCGTGAAGCGCTCGGGAAAGCGCCCGCGCGCGGCCAGCACCTCGCCGGCGTCGGCCTCCTCCAGCCGGCGGACCAGCGCGCCGTCCGCCGCTCGGCGCAGCTCGTGCACCGGCGGCTGGTCCACGCGTGACCAAGTGTCCACGAAGAAGCGGTTGTCCGGCGACCACTGGACCGTGTGCGTGCCGTCGCCCTCGGTGAGCACCCGCGCTTCGCCGCCGTCCAGCCCGACCCGCGCCAGGTGGACGTGATACGGATCCTGCCCCGGCCGGATGCCGACGGCCTCGAACCAGACCTCCCGGCGCTCCGCATCCACGCGCACGATGCGCCGCACGTTCCAGTCGCCGCGGGTGACCTGCCGCTTCACGGAGCCGGACCCGGCGTCGTACAGCCAGAGATGGTTCCAGCCGTCGCGCGCGCTCATCCAGAGCAGCTCGTCGTCGCCCAGCCATTCGAGCGCGAACATGCCCGAGTAGTTGATGACCGTGTCGCTGCGCTCGTCCACCAGCGCCTGCGCCGCGCCCGTGGGCGCATCCACGGCCACGACCCGCAGCACCTGGTGGCCGCGCTCGTTGTACACGAAGGTGAACCGGCCGGAGTTCGTGGCCCAGCGGATCGAGCCGATGTCCCACGGATTCGGGAACAGCTCCGCCGCCACCGGCACCGCCC
>JBJXFY010000316.1:0-9214 GCA_046155815.1 Limisphaerales bacterium
ATGCCCATCTCGAGGTCGTCCACCACGTTCACGAAGTGGAACACCGGCTGGCCATCGCTGCGCCAGAGCACCCAGTCCGGATCCTCCTGCTCGCGGTCCGTGAGCGGGCGGACCACGTCGCCCACGATCAGGTCGGGGATCGTCACCGGCTCGCGCGTCATGCGGAAGTACACCGCGCCGTCGCGGTCGTAGGCGTGACCGCGGTCACGCAGCTCAGCCAGCCGGCGGCGGTAAATCTCGCCGCGCTGCGACTGGAAGTACGGCCCGCGGTCCCCGCGGCTAGGGCCGGCGGCATCGGCGGTGGCGGGGCCTTCGTCCCAGTCCAGCCCGAGCCAGCGCAGGCCATGCAGGATGACCTCGACGGCGGCCTGCGAGTTGCGGGCGGTGTCGGTGTCCTCGACGCGCAGGACAAACGTCCCGCCGTGGTGGCGGGCGTAGAGCCAGTTGAACAGGGCCGTGCGCGCCCCGCCGATATGCAGGTAGCCCGTGGGCGAAGGCGCGAAACGGACGCGGACCGGTGACGACATGGCGGGACGATGAAGTCAGAAGTCAGAAGTCAGAAGTCAGAAGTCGCGACAGAGGATCGCGCCCGGGAGAGACGGAGTCTCCTGCGTCTCGCTTTGGCTGCCATTCGACGGGGACGAGCACGAGTTGCCCGCGGTGTTGCGCGGGCGTACCCTGCCGGCGTTCCAGAGGGGCGGAGGGCCGCTCTTCCGCTTCGGCGGGAGGGAGGAAAGTCCGAACCCCATAGGGCGCGACGCCGCGTAACCCGCCGCTCCGGCGGCGGAATACACGCGGGCACGCCGGCCGCGAGGCCGGCGTGACGGACAGTGCCACAGAAAACAGACCGCCAACCCGGGCGACCGGGCGGCAAGGGTGAAAAGGTGGGGTAAGAGCCCACCGCGTCCCGCGTGAGCGGGACGGCACGGAAAACCCCGTCGGGAGCAAGGCCAAATAGGGGGCCGCGAGGTGGCCCGCCTCCGTCCGGCGCGAGCCGGCCGGCCCCGGGTAAGGCCGCTCAGAGAAATGGTCCTCTCCCCGCCGCAAGACGGGCAGACAAAATTCGGCTTACAGCCCCTCTGGAACTTCCGCCCGCGGCGCGGCCCGGTGCCCCCGCCGGCCCTCGCGGGGTCCGTCCGCAGCCTGCTCAGGCCTGGGTGTCCGCGCGTGGCTTCCCCGTCCAGGCGCCCACGGCACCCTTTCCCAGGGCCTTGGCAACCGGCTCCTCCGTTGGGTCGCTGAAGGCCCGCAGCACGGCCTCGGCGCGTCCGGGCTCATTGTCCGCCAAGTGCCCCATCGCCGCGCGGTAGGCCTCGAGGCGGAAGTCCGCCCCGCCGCTGCCGCGATCCACCCGGTCGAGGAACGCGGCGATCTCGATGAGCTTGCAGCGGGCATCCATGAAGTGCTGGTCGAGCACCTGCTGGCGGGTCAACGGGTTCGGCATGGTGCGATCTTAACCACGAAGCCGCCGGCCACCAAGCATGGGAAAGGCGGTCCCGATGCGGGCTTGCCCCCGGGCACCGGTTTGGGCGATGCCAAGGCCGCTCCCATGAATCCCAATCAGGTCCGCCAGGTGGCCGAACGGCAGCGCAGCCTCGTCTGGACCATCTTCTCGGTCCTGCTGCTCAGCTTTGCCAACGGCGTCACGACCTTGGCCGCGCCGGCCCTCGGCGGCCTGACGGCAGGCGTGCTGCCGCTGGTCGTCCTGTTCTGCCTGATGGCGGCCCAGCTCTGGGCGTTGTTCAGCCTGGTGCGACTGCTGGTGGCGCTGGAGGTCAGCACGGTCATCCTCGTCTTCTCCATCATCCTGATGCTCATCCCGTGCCTCGCTTTGATCGTACTCGTGGGCTTCAACATGCAGGCGACCAAGTTTCTCCGCGGCCGCGGCCTCCGCGTGGGCCTGATGGGCGTGGACCCGAAGGACCTCCCGCCGCCCGCGGCCTAATCCCAACGGTTCCCGCCGCCATCAGAATTCAATCTTTCCACGCCGCGGCTCTGCTGCCTACGCTGTCAACCATGACGGCCAACGGATTTGACGCCAGCATTTCGGACCGCCTCCGTGCGCTCGGCCAGCGCGTGCTGGATGGCGGGAACGTCGGGCGCGAGGAGGCGCTGTTCCTCTTCGGCCTCGAGCGCACCGGCGACGTCTTCGAGCTGCTGGCGTGGGCCAACCGCATCCGTGAGCACTTCAAGGGCAACCAGGTCCACCTTTGCTCCATCGTGAACGCCAAGGCCGGCGGTTGCTCCGAGAACTGCCGGTTCTGCTCCCAGTCCTCCTTCCACAGCACCGGCTCGCCGCGCTACGGTTTCGTGGACCCGGAGCCCGTGCAGGCCGCCGCCGAGGAGGCCGGGCGCCACGGCGTGACCGCCGTCGGGCTCGTCGCCGCGTGGAAGGGGCTGAACGAGGGGCCGATGCTCGACGAGGTCTGCGACCGCATCCGCGAGCTCAAGGCCTCCGGCAAGGCCCGGCCCGACGCCTCGCTGGGCCTCATCAAAAGCCCGCGCGTGGCGGAGCGGCTGAAGGAGGCGGGCCTCGAATGTTACGGCCATAACCTCGAGAGCTCGCGCCGCTTCTTCCCCGAGCACTGCACGACGCACGGCTTCGAGGATCGGCTGGCGACCATCGGCCACCTCAAGGCGGCCGGCATCAAGATCTGCTCCGGCGGCATCATCGGCATGGGCGAGACGCGCGAGGACCGCTGCGACCTCGCGCTCGAGCTGCGGGCCATCGGCGCGCACGTCGTTCCGATCAACATCCTCAATCCCATCCCTGGCACGCCGTTCGAGAAGCAGCCGCCGCTCGAGCCGCTGGAGATCCTCAAGACCATCGCCTGCTTCCGGTTCCTCCTGCCGCGGCAGGAGATCATGGTGGCCGGCGGCCGGACCAAGAACCTGCGCGACCTCCAGAGCCTGATCTTCGCCGCCGGCGCCAGCGCGCTCATGGTGGGCAACTACCTCACCACGCTGAACCGCCCCGTCGAGGAAGACCTGCAGATGTTGAAGGATCTCGGCCTGGACCCGCGCTGGGAGCATGACTTCGAGGATCAGGCGGAGGCGGAGCAGGCAACCGCCTGAACGGCGGAGGGAGCGCCGGCCTCCGGCCCGACGGATCGCCGCCGCGGAAACCGACGCGGCGGTGCGGAGCCTGGCGCTTCGTCTTCGGACCTCCTTGGCCAACCAGGCCGCGGCACCCACGCCCGTGCCCGGATGCGCTCGTCGCCGGACTTGAGCTTTGCGCATCGAGCTTTGAGCCTCGCCGCCGTGCAGCGCCTCGGACGCAACCACGGCCGGTACCACGGCGAGACGATTGACATCGCCGCGGTCACGGAGGCGTCGCTCGCGGCGGCGCGGCGGCACGGCTGGTCCGTGACGATGCTGGACGCGGCCGGCTTGCCGCTGCCAGCGCTCACCCGCGGCGCCCGCGGCCCGGCGGGCCCGGCGCGGCGGCTTTACGTCTCCACCGGCATCCACGGCGACGAGCCGGCGGGGCCGCTGGCCGTGCGGCAGCTCCTCGAGGACGACGCCTTCCCCGCCGAAGCAGGCCTCTGGCTGTGCCCGTGCCTCAACCCGACGGGATTTCCGCGCAGCACCCGTGAGAACGCCGCCGGCGTGGACCTGAACCGCGACTATCGCAACCCGTCCACGCCCGAGGTGCGCGCCCACCTCGCCTGGCTGGAAGCGCAGCCGCCGTTCGACGCCGCGTTCTGCCTGCACGAGGACTGGGAGGCGGCGGGGTTCTATGTGTACGAGTTGAATCCGGACCACCGGCCTTCCCTGGCGGAGACCATGGTGGTCGCCGTGGCGAAGGTGTGTCCGATTGATCCCTCGGAGCTGATTGACGGGCGTGAGGCGGCTGGAGGGATCATCCGCCCCAACCTCGACCCGGCGCAGCGCCCGGAATGGCCGGAGGCGTTCTACCTCGGCCAGCGCAAGACGCGGCTGGGCTACACGCTGGAGGCGCCGTCGGATTTTCCCCTGGCGGTGCGCGTGGCGGCGCTGGTGGCGGGGATGCGGGCGGCGCTCGCGGCGGTGTGAGACAACAAAAAGGCCGGCCCGAAGGCCGGCCTGGGAGAAGGTGAAGCTCAGTTCAGTACGTACTGCGCTCCTTGAGCCAGCGGAGATCTTTGCCGCCGTCCCTTGGTGCAGCGCCAATCGCTGCGTTGCGGGCACGAATGGCAGGATCTGTCCACTTCTTGATCTCGGAATGGCCGTCAGCGAAGGAGAGGCCGCCCGCACCGTTGTGATAGGTCGCAGGGAGGTCCACCCAGCTGGCGTTGGCCGGGTCGCAGACGAACCAGCCGTCGTTGATGGAGGTCGGGTTTTCGTCCTGCGTGACCCAGGTCTGCGCAGACTGGGTGATGTCGTTCAGCTTGCGGAAATTGCGGACCGGGTTGGCGCCTGTGGTGCGGTCCGGAGCCCACGGATTGATCGGATTCATCCACGAATTCATGGACATCGAACGGACCGTGGGCACGCCGCCGCCGCCGTAAGGCCCGCGGGTGGTCTTGCGGTCGGCCGGGCACCGGTAAACGGCGAGGTTGTTCACGTACTTGTAGAGCAGGGAATGCTGAATCAGGATTGTGTTGGTCCAGCTCGGGCCGGAGTCCATGGTGCCCATGGCCCATTGGTTCAAGGGATAGATCTGCTGCGCGTTGTGGGTGGCCACCAGTGAATCCAAGCCGGCCGTCCGCACGAGCCGTTCGTCGTTGTCGCCGGCGTACAGGGTCCAGCCCAGCATGAGCTGGCGGCCATTGTTCAGGCACTGGATGCCCTGCGCCTTGGCCTTGGCCTTGGCGAGGGCGGGAATGAGCATGCTGGCGAGGATCGCGATGATGGCGATCACAACCAGCAGCTCGATGAGGGTGAAGCCGCGGCGGGACGCGGCAATGCGGTCGGGCGATGCAAGTTTCATCGGGTCGTGCCGCATCGTTACGTGAGCCCCCGGGGCCGGACAAGTGTGAGTTTCGACGCACAGGGGAAGGCACGGTCCACATGCCTCGCCTCAAGCCGCGGATTCCAGGCACGGCCTGCCCGGCCTTCGCCTCGGCGCCCTGCCAGTCACGGCTCCATTGTCTCCACCGTCTCGAGGCGGCGGACCTGCCAGTTCTGCTCGCCGCGCACGAGGTCCAGCCTGAACTCCTGCACGAAGTAGTCGTTGTCGCCGGCGATCTGGATCTTGGACGTGAGGTGGGCCTGCGCCGTGCTGCGGTCCGGGGCGGCGCTGACGACGATGTCGAAGAACTCAACCTTCAGCCCACGGAGCCGAAGGCGGGCCGCGCCGGCCGCCTCGCGCAGCTCCGCCCGGCCGGCAATGCGTCCCCCGCCCCGGCGGCCGACCTGCACGCGGACTTCCACGTCCGGCGTGAAAAAGCCCTCGAGGCCCCCGACATAGGCGAGCTGCCGTACGGTGGACTCCTCGCCGGCGAAGGACACCGCCTCGGCAAACGCCAGCAGGCGGCGACGCACGCGTTCCTCGGGCCCGGGAAAGAGGCGGAGCACGCCCCAGACGGCGGCGACCAGCAGCACAACGGCGGCGGCGCGGAGGAGTCGTCGCCTCACCGCAGGGCCTTTCCGACGATGCGCTCGCGCCGCACGACGCCAAACGCATGCAGCTCCTGAGGCATGCTCCGGTTGTCGCCGATGACCAGGTATTCGTCCGGGCCGAGCTCGCGCGGCGGAAGGTTCCAAGCCTCGATGGGCCGGTTCAGGTACGGCTCGAAGAGCGGCCGCCTGTTGATGATGACCTGGCCCCCGACGATGGCCGTTTCCTCGCCGGGCAGGGCGATGACGCGCTTGAGGAACAGGACGCGGGTGCCGCTGGTGCGGATGGCCACCACGTCGCCGCGCTGCGGAGTGTGGCCGCCCTGGTAAGCCCGGCGGTGGATGAAGTTGACCTGCCCGTCACGGTGGGTCGGCGCCATGCTCTCTCCGGAGACCCGGATCGGTAGGAGGATGAACTTGAAGGCCACCACCACCGCGGCCACGAGCACGAGGGCGCGCACGAGGGTCCAGCGGGGATTGCGCCCCAACAGGAAGGGATGCCGCCGCCGGGGAACTGGCGGCGGATCGGCGGGCGGGGCGGCTTCGCTCATGGGACGCGTCGGCGCGATTGTTTAACGTGCGGCCGGCAAAATCCAAGGACGGGAGCACGGCCCGGCCTCACTTCCCCGGCTGCGGGCAGGCCGCGCTTCATCCGGCCGCCGTCACGACGCTCACGCCCAGCTCCTGCGCCTTCGCCTCCATTTCCAGCCGGTCGAGCAGCAGCGTGCGGCCAGCATCCAGCGCGAGCACGCGGATGCCCGACCGGCCGCAGACCTCGACCGTCGCCGGGCCAATGGTGGGGATGTCGAAGCGCATGTCGTGACCCGCTCGGGCAGCCTTGGCGGCCACTGCCCCGCCATCCTTTCCCGCAAGTTCGCCGCCTCGGCCGAGGCAGCGATCCGTGCCCTCGAAGCCCTCGACCGCCAGCACCGTGCCGCGCTTCACCACCACCGTCTGGCCGATCTCGAGCCGGGACACTTCGCGGGCGATGCGCAAGGCGAACGCCACGTCCGCCTCCTCGTCCGCCGTGAGCTTCGGCCCGAGGCGGAAGCCGGGGCCGGGCATGTGGCTGCCGAGCCAGGGCACGGCGGTCACCAGCTCCACGCCGTCGCGGGCCAGCTCGTCCGCGATGGCGCCGAAGATCGTGTGGGCGTTCTTCTCGCGCAGCTTCAGCAGCAGGCCCATCGCCCGGAAGTCGGGGCGGAGGTCGAAGAGGTTCTTCGGCGCGATCTGGCCGAGCATCACGCACTGGTGGACGCCACGGGAAGTGAAGGCGGCGATCATCTTCCCAAGCTGGCCGACGCGCAGCCAGACGACCTCGTCCACGAGCGGCGCGAGCGCGGGGTCCGTCTCGCCCTCGAAGGCGACGGCCACGATGCGCCGCACGCCGAGGGCGCGGGCCTCGCGGGCGAACGTCAGCGGCAGTGCGCGGCTTCCGGCGATCAGGCCGAGGGCGTCAACGGGCGGAGGCATTTCAGGCCCAGTGGTAGTTGAAGCTGATGCTCACGCGTTCGGCGGCGAGCGGATTGGCCTTCACCTCGTGCCTCAGCCAGCTCTCGAAGAGCAGGACGTGGCCCGCGCGGGCCGGGACGGTGACGAAGGTACGGTTCTGCGGCCGGCAATCCGGACGCCGCGGCGGCGCGCCCATGAACATCGGCAGCCGCGGATCCTCGAACTTCAGCCCCGCGCAGCCCGCCGGCGTGCGGACGTAGTACGTGCCGCTGATCGTCGAGAGCGGATGCAGGTGCAACCCGTGGGCGGTGTGGCGCGGCATGAGGTTCACCCAGCAGTCCGTCATGACCAGGGGCCGGTCCGTGAGGTCCAGGTCGAGCGCGTCGGCGAAGCGCCGCACATGCCGGTCCAGCTGCTTCTCCAGCTCCGCGAAGGTGGAGGAGAACTTCTGTAGGCGGCACATCGAGCCGTAGCTGGTGTAGCCGCCGGTGTAGTTCTTGGCGGACCAGCGGCGGCCGGCCTCGTCGTGGTCGCGCAGCTGTTGGCACTCCCGGAGCAGCTCACGGTTGAGCCGCCGCCCGTCGCGGCGCAGCGGGGCGGTGTACAGGAACGTGGGGAACCACGTTTGCAGCGGCATGGCCGGCAGCGTAGGCGGGTTTCCGGCGGCCGGCCAAGCCGGTCGTGCTCGTGCTCGTGCTCCTCCACATCCTCGCGGCATCGCCGGTCCGCACTGTTCCAATGATTTGGCAGCCAACGGGAAACGATGCCGATGAGGCGTCGGTGGTGATGTGGGGGTGCGAGGACGAGGACGAGGAGAAGGACGAGCAGGAGTGGAGTTGGGAACATTTCCGCCAGAATTTGGCCCCTGGCACCACGCCGGGCTTCCGTTCCCGCGGGCTTCCTGCTACTTCCACCGCCCGACCACCGTAACCAAACCGCCACCAACATGCTCGAACGCATCGGATTCGTCGGCACCGGCCGCATGGGCGCCAACATGGCCCGCCGCCTCAAGGAGTGCGGCTACCTCGTGACCGCCCTCTACGACGTGAACAACGCCACCGCCCTCGCGCTCGCGAAGGAGCTCGGCAGCATCGCCTGCACCAGCCTCGCGGACGTGACCGCCGCGGCCGACGTGATCTTCACCGTGGTCACGGATGACAAGGCCATGTCCGCCATCTACGAGGGGAAGAAGGACAACCTCCTCATGGGCGCCGGCGGCAAGGTCTTCATCAACTGCGCCACCCTCTCGCCCGACGCGCATGTGAAGGTCGAGAAACTGGCCGGGCAGATGCGCGCCGCGTCGCTTGAAGCCTGCATGGCCTCCAGCATCCCGCAGGCCCGCGCCGGCACGCTGTACCTCATGCTCGGCGGCAAAGCCGAGGTCTTCGAACGCGTGAAACCCATCCTCACGAAGCTGGCCAGCGAAGGACAGACCATGCGCTACATCGGCGCCGCCGGCCGCGCCGCGCAGGTCAAGGCGCTGGTGAACATGGTGATGAACATCAACACCGCCGCTCTCGCCGAGGGCCTCGGCCTGGGCCATGCCCTCGGCCTGGACCTCGCCACGCTGCGCGAGGTGTTCTCGCAGACCGGCGCCAACTCCCGCGTCCTCCAGACCGATGGCGAGGACATGCAGAACCGCGACCACTCGTGCTTCTTCTCCGCCGCCCACGCGGCCAAGGACTCCGGCATCGCCCTCCGCCTGGCGCAGGCGCAGAAGCTGAACCTGCCCCTCGCCGCCGCCACCTACCGCCAGTTCCAGCGCATGGTCGCCGCCGGGCTGGGTGAACTCGACAAGTCCGGCGTCGCCGAACTCACCTTCAAGGGCCGCGGCGCCAGGCCGGCGAAACCGGCCGCGGCGGCGGCCAAGCCCAAGGCCAGGCCGGCCACGAAGCCGAAGAAGCCAGCAAAACCGGCCAAACCCACGAAAAAGGCCGGCCAAGGGAAGAAGCGGTAGGTCGAACGCGGATTGCGGAAGGTGGATGGCGGAATCCCCGGCGGCGGCGAACCGCCGCCTCTGGACAATCCGCCTCCCGCCCGCCCTCGACCCTTGGGCGGTCTGAGCCGCCGCGGTGCTTTCCCTGCTCGCCTTCCGGGCCGGCGCCGCCAAGATACCGCCAAGCCACGGAGCCATGCCCGACCCCGCCGCGCCCCCGAGCCCGAGCCTGGCCCGGTTCCCGCCGACGCAGCCGACGTGGTTTCAGGCGGTGCGCGATCCCGC
>JBJXFY010000325.1:0-4457 GCA_046155815.1 Limisphaerales bacterium
ACGGGACGGCGGGCTGGCAAGCCCCCGGTCCGGGACGGCTGTTCAGCGTCCGTTCAGCGCCCAGTCGTAGTCGGTGAACTTCACCTTCACGCGGCGGGCCGCGCCCAGCGCGCGGGCGGTGTCGGCAGGGAGGAAGGGCTTGACCCAGGCCTCAAGGGTCCGGTCGCCGACGGTGAAGTCCTCCTTGAACCATTTGAAGATGGGCGAGAGGTGCAGCGTGCCGGTGGCGGCGTCGAGGCGGTTCTTGTCGGCGTCCGCGAGGAACAGCCTCGTCTGGTCGTCGAGCTGCGCGTCCAGCCGCGCGCCGGCGAACGGCTCGGGCCGCAGCGGCGGGCAGCTCACGGCTGCGCACACGAGCGCGAAGTGGATGCGCGGCTCGGCGTACTCCGCGCGGATGACCTGATGCTCGAGGTGGTCGAGCGTCATGAGCTGGCCGCCGAGGCGTACCACGGGCAGGCGCCACGCCGCGCCGGGCAGCGTGCCGATGCTGCGGATGCTTCCGACCGGGTAGTGGTCCGCGATGAGCCTGAAGGTGGCGGCATTGTAGAGGTTGAGGAGGAGCGCGAGGCGGTCGGCACGCGGCCACGACGCGAACTCCGCGGCGGGCACGGCGGCAACCTCGGCAAGATAGGCGTCCAGTTCGGCGGGGCGCGCCTTCAGCCCCGCGTAGTCCACGCGGTTGCTGCTGAGCACGGTGTCCAGCACCCGGCCCCAGCGGGCGTGGGTCTGGTCGAAGGCGCTGGCGGGCAGCGTGGCGAGCAGCATGGCGACCAGCGTCCAGCAGACGGGCCCGCGGGGCAGGGGAGGGCGGAGGATCATGTTCATCATGCGACGGACGGGAAGGCCGCTTCATTCCCGTCCCGCGGGCCGACCGGCTCCTTACCACCGGACGCCAGCGCCACCAGGCTGCACTGGGCCCGCACCGTCAGGCCGGCGGCCTCGGCGGCGGCGATGACTTCGGGCGTGTCCACGCCGGGGTTCAGCCACAGCTCGCCGCAGCCGCGGGCGGCGATGTCGGGCAGCAGCGCGAGCGCGACGCCGGGCGGCACGTACACACTGACCACGTCCGGCCGTTCCGGCACGTCGCGGACCGTGGGGAACGCGGGCCAGCCGGCGATCCCACGGGCGCGGGGATTCACCGGAAAGACGCGCCAGCCGCAGGCCGCGAAGGCCAGCACGGCGCGGTGGCCATGCTTGGCGGGGTCGTCCGACGCGCCGGGGATGGCGACGGTCTTCATGTCACTCACCGTGGCGGCTAAAGGAGCTTCTCCTGCTGCGAGTCCTTGTCGAAGGTCTCGCTGAAGCGCTCCATGCGGGACTGGCGGTGCTCGATGATGTGCTTGTCCAGCGCCGGGTCGTAGGCCACGGGATAGTCGCCGTCATAGCAGGCGAGGCAGAAGGCGTCCTTTGGCCGGCCCACGGCCTGCACCATGCCCCCGAGCGAGAGGTAGCCGAGCGAGTCGGCGTTCAGGTAGCGGCGGATCTCGTCGTGACTGGAGTTGGCCGCCATGAGCTTCGAGCGGTCGGGAAAATCAATGCCGTACACGCACGGGTTCAGGTGCGGCGGGCAGCTTACGAGGACGTGGACTTCCTTCGCGCCGGCTTCCTTCAGGCTGGTGACGCGGGCCTTGCTGGTGGTGCCGCGCACGATCGAGTCGTCCACGATGATGACGCGCCGGCCGCGCACGAGATCGGCGATGAGGTTGAGCTTCACCTTGACGTGAAAGTCGCGGATGAGCTGGGAAGGCTGGAGGAAGCTGCGGCCGACGTAGTGGGTGCGCACGAAGGCCATCTCGTACGGGATGCCCGACTCGAGCGAGTAGCCGAGGGCGGCGTAGTTCCCGCTGTCCGGCACGGGCACGACGATGTCGGCGGCGATGGGATGCTCGCGGGCGAGCTGGCGGCCCATCTGGACGCGGGCGTTGTACACGCTCTGGCCGGCGATCGTGCTGTCCGGCCGGGCGAAGTAGACGTACTCGAAGATGCAGAAGGCGCGCCGGGGGTGTTCGGAAAAGGGCTTCTCGCTGCGCAGGCCGTCCCCGTTGATGATGACGATCTCGCCCGGCTCGACGTCCCGCACGAGCTTTGCGCCGATGAGGTCGAAGGCGCAGGTCTCGCTCGAGAGCACCCAGGCGCCACAGCTCATCCGGCCGATGGAGAGCGGCCGGAAGCCGTGGGGGTCGCGCACGCCGATCAGCTCGTCCGCCGTCAGGATCACGAGCGAGTACGCGCCCTGGATGCGCTGCATGGCGCGCACGAGGCTGTTGGCCTCACCCGGCGCGGTGGGCTGGGCCATGAGGTGGACGATGATCTCGCTGTCCACCGTGGTCTGGAAGATGGAGCCGCGCTCCTCGAGCTCGACGCGCAGCCCGGCGGCGTTGGTGAGGTTGCCGTTGTGGGCGATGGCAATGGGGCCGCGGGCGCAGTTCACCACCAGCGGCTGGGCGTTCTGGAGGTTCGACGAGCCGGTGGTCGAGTAGCGCGTGTGCCCGACGGCCATCGGACCGACGAGGCCGTGGAGAATCTCGCCGGTGAAGATCTGGGGCACGAGGCCCATGCCGAGGTGCTTCCGGAAGAGCTTGCCGTCACTGGTGACGATGCCGGCGCTCTCCTGGCCGCGGTGCTGGAGGGCATAGAGGCCGTAGTAGGTCAGCTCCGCGGCATTGGGATGGCCGTAGATGCCGAAGACGCCGCAATAGTGCCGGGGTTGGGTGTGCATCGGTTCGCGCGACGGGAGAGGGCAGAGTGCGGCCCGGGGCAGACAGGGGCAAGGGGGACGGGCTTCAAACAACAGGTTCCGGACTTCAATTCCCGGAGGACAGGGTGATGCGCGGGGAAATCTCGCGACGCCTCCGCGGGACAGCCTGGCGGAATCCAGGGCCGTGACTCCCGACCGGTCGGGCGCCAGGCCGTGTCCCGGACAGGCCGGCGGCCCTGCGGCCCTTGGAAAAGGGAGCGGGTCTGGAGGTTGGGACTTCCGGTTCTCCACCTTGCTGGCGCCCGCCCTCTTTCCCACTATCCTCAACTCGAAAATTGGGTCCATGCGCATCGTCCAGCTCACCCCCGGTGCCGGCGGCATGTTCTGTGGAAACTGCTTCCGCGACAATGCGCTCGTCGCCGAGCTGCGCCGCCTGGGTCATGACGTGCTCATGCTGCCGCTCTACCTGCCCATGCGGCTGGACGAGCCGGACGAGTCGCACGGGGCCCCGCTCTTTTACGGCGGCATCAACGTCTACCTGCAGCAGCTCTCGCCGCTCTTTGGCCGCCTCCCCGGCTGGCTCCATCGCTGGCTCGACTCCGAGGCCATCCTTCGATTCGCCGGCCGCCGCGCCGCCAAGACCCGCGCCCGTGACGTCGGCGCGCTCACCCTCTCGATGCTCCGTGGCGAAGAAGGCCGCCAGACGCGCGAGCTCGGGGAACTGGTCGCCTGGCTCAAGACCCAGCCGCGGCCGGACATCGTCTGCCTCTCCAACGCCATGCTCGCCGGCATGGCGCGCGCGCTGAAGCAGGAACTTTCCGCGCCCGTGGCCGTGATGCTCCAGGGCGAGGATGCCTTCCTGGACCAGCTCCCCGCCGCGCACCGCGACAGCGCCTGGAAGATCCTCGCCGAGCGTATCGCGGAGATGGACGTACTGACCGCCCCGTCGCGCTACTACGCGGGCGAGATGACCCGTCGGCTGGGTCTGGAGCCGGGCCGCATCCAAATCGTTGCCAACGGCATCCATCTCGCCGGCTGGGAACCCGCCCCCGTCCCGCCCGCGCCGCCCGTGCTCGGCTACTTCGCCCGCATGTGCCGCGAGAAAGGCCTCGACCTGCTGGTGGACGCCTACCTCGGGATCCGCCGGCGCGGCCAGTTGCCGCACTTGAAGCTCCACGTCGGCGGCGGCATGGGGCCGTCCGACGAGCCGGTGGTTGCGGAGCAGCGGCGCAAGCTCGCCGCCGCCGGCCTGGCGGACGAAGTGACGTGGCGGCCCAACCTCTCGCTGACGGAGAAACAGGAGTTCTTCCGCGGCCTCTCCGTGCTGTCCGTCCCGGCGCATTACGGCGAGGCCTTTGGCCTTTACCTCATCGAGGGCATGGCCGCGGGGGTGCCCTCGGTGCAGCCGCGCACGGCGGCGTTTCCGGAGCTGCTGGAAGAAACCGGCGCCGGCGAGCTGTGCGAGCCGCGGAGCGCCGCCGCCCTCGCCGCCGCGATCGAGTCGCTGCTGCTGGACGAGCCGCGCCGCGCCCGGCTGGCGCGGGCCGCGCGCGCGGCGGCCGAGGCGCGATTCAACGCCGCCGGCATGGCCCGGGACTTCACCGCCGCCCTTCAGTCCGCGGCGGTCGCGGCCGGCTAACTCGACGGGTGCAACCGCAGATCAACGCCCATGAACGCTGATGAGGGACAGGAATCCGCTCCTGTGAGGCTGGCCGCTGCCCGGGCAGCGGCCAGCTTTGGCCGGCAACCTTCTTTCCCG
>JBJXFY010000326.1:0-8387 GCA_046155815.1 Limisphaerales bacterium
CGCCGTCCAGCTTCGGGTCGCGGCCCAGGTGGTCCCAGTGCGCGGTGAAGATCACGAACTCGTCCCGCCGCGCCGGGTCGGCGCCGGGGAGCTTGGCGATCACGTTCCGTGACGTGACCTCGCGCAGCGTGTTCGTGACGGCAAAGGAAACCTTCGCCCCCAGCGGCACGGGCTTGAAGTCACGCGACAGCGCCGCCTTTTTCTGGGTCGCAAAATCCAGGCCCGCGTCCGTGAAGAGCCGCTGCGCCCGCTCCAGGCTCGCCCACGCGGCCACGGCGACCCGGCCGGCGTTCTTGTCCGGCGTGCGCAGGTCGAAGTTTTCGCGGCCCCACGAATTGATCACCACGAAGAACGGGTAGCCCGCCGGCCCGGTCTCGTGGACGATGATCGCCGCCGCGGCGCCCTTCTGCGCGGCGATCTCGTACTTGTACGTCCACCGGCCGTAGTAGGTCATGGACCGGCCGCGGAACGTCTTTTCGTCCAGCTTCGCCGGGTCCGCCGGGTCGGGGATGGGCGGGTCGCCGACGAGCATCACAAGCGTCTTGCCGCGCACGTCCATGCCCTTGAAGTCGTCCCAGCCGTACTCGGGCGCGACGACGCCGTAGCCGACGAAGACCAGCTCGCTGTCCGTGACCGTGACGCGCGGCTCGACGCGCGGCGACCACGCCACGATGTCCTGCGGGAACTGCCACGCCTCGACGGAGTCGCCGCGGCGCACGGTGGTCGCGACCTCGGAGCGGATGCCCACGAGCGGCACGCTTTGGAAGAAGGTGCCGTCGGGGTTGCCCGGCTGGAGGCCCAGGCGGCGGAACTCGTCGGCGAGGTAGTTCACCGTGAGCTGCTCGCCCCGGCCGCCGTCCGGCGCGCGGCCCTCGAACTCGTCGGAGGCCAGCACCTGGATGTGGCGCAGGAGGTCGTTGGTGTTGATGGCGGACAGGGCGGCGGACCAATCAGCCGCGGATGCCGCCATCGCGGCCGACAGCCCGGCACAGGCTATCGAGCGGACCGAGATCTTCAGCATCGGGGGCAGGCTAGAAGCAGGCCGCCCGCCGGGCAAACCGCCTGTGCGTTGCACTGCACGGCTTGCCAGCCAATCCGGCGACCTGCTAGAAACTCGTAGCGAAGCAGAACGCCATGAAAACTTCCTCCGGGCGCACTCGCCCTTCCCTCGCCTTCACCCTCATCGAGCTGCTCGTGGTGATCGCCATCATCGCGATCCTCGCCTCGATGCTCCTGCCCGCCCTGGCCAAGGCCAAGATGAAGGCCACCGGCGCCGCGTGCCTGAACAACCAGAAGCAGCTCATCCTCGGCTGGACGATGTACGCCGACGACAACAACGACACCATGCTTGCCACGCGTCTCTCTCCGGGCGTGGAGCTGTACGCCGGCGGCTGGTGGCTCGGACCGAGGCCGGACATCAGCGCCGGCATCAGCACCGAGGTGGCCCGGCAGCGCGTGTACAACGGCCTGAGCAACTCGCCGCTCGGCAAGTACGTGCCGGCCTACGACACGGTCCATTGCCCCGGCGACCTCCGCACCAAGCGCCTCAAGCCGGGCCGCGGCTGGGCCTATGACAGCTACTCGAAGTCCGACACCATGAACGGCGGCCTGTGGACGGATCGGGGCGTGAAGGCCTTCGCCAAGACGACCCAGGTGGACCTCCCCTCGCAGAGCATGGTCTTCCTGGAGGAAGCCGACCCGCGGAACTACAACCTCGGCACCTGGGTCATTGACGTGCAGCCGCCCGGCTGGGTGGACCCCTTCGCCATCTTCCACGGGGACGTGAGCACGCTGTCCTTCGCCGACGGCCACGCCGAGCTGCACAAGTGGCTCGAAGCCACGACGGTCAAGGCGGCCCGCGATTCGGCCAACGGCATCCTCAGCTTCAACTGGGCCGGCGGCAACGGACGCAACCGTGACTTCCGCTGGGTCTGGGACCGCTTCCGGCACGCCGCCTGGAAGGAGCTGCCGTAACCACGGCGGCCTCCGTCGCGCGCCCGCTTGCCGGGTCCTTTTCCGGCGCGGAACAGTACCGCGTGGCCTTCCGCGTGCGCCTCGCCGCCGCCCTGCTGCTCCTGCTCGGGCTGCCGGGCACGCCCAGCGCCGCGGCCCAGACCGGCCTCCGGCAGGTCACCTGGCGCGCCGCGGAAGGGCTTCCGCAGTCGCTCACGTTGACGGTGACGGTGAACCCCGGCGGCGAGGTGCTCACGACGCACGGCCCGGGACGCTCGGCTGCGCGGCTTGACGGCTTCAACGTTGCCAGCCTCACCAACTTCGCCGACGCCGTGGGGCGCGTGCAGTCCACCACGGGCGGCGTGTTCTGGAGCGCCACGCGGGACGGCCTGCGCCGGGTGGCCGGCGGATCGGAGGAGTCCCATCCGCTGCCCGAGATCGCAGCCGAGATGCGCGCCAACCCGCTGCGCGCCCTGCGTCCCCCGCCCCTGCTGCCGCTTGGGGACGAGACCCTGCTCGTCCTGCTGCCGGACCGGCTCCTCGCCTACGACTCAGCCACGCGCGCCGCGCGGGTGCTGCTGCGGGCCGAGGCGGCGGGCGTCGGCCGATTCAGCGAACTGTCCGCCACCGGCCCGGGGGCCTTGGTGCTCGCCGCCGAGCGCGGATTCCTCCGGCTCACGGACCTGGCCGCGACCCACGCCGCCCCGCGCGTCGAGGCCTCGCCACCCGCCGACGCCGTGGGCGCACAGGATCTGCAGCGGCCCTTTCCCGCCGCGGATGGCAGCGTGGTGGCGGCGGCCTCCGCGGTGACGGGTGGCCGGCGGGTGATCGTGCGCTGGTCGGCCAAGCGGCTCGACGTGTGGCCGGTGGAAGACGCGGTGCGGCAGGCCTGGCCCGCCGCCGATGGCGCGATCTGGTATCATGACGGCGGCGACGTCTTCCGCTTCGACCCGGCCGGGGGGCCGGCGGCGCGGATGGGCCTCTCGCTCGAGGCCGGCCGGATCATGGACCTTGCGGTCGAGCCCGACGGGGCGTTCTGGCTGGCCACCACCGAAGGACTGGTACGCGCGGCACCGACGCTCTGGACGCATGCGCCTTTTGGCCCGCCCGCGGGCGACGCTCCGGCGCTCGCCCTCGCCGTGGACGCAGCCGGGCGACTGGCGATGGTCACGCCCGGCCGCCTCTGGTGGCGCGACGCCGCGGGCTGGCAGGCCCTGCCGCTCGGCGAACCGCTGGATGCCCCGCCGGCCGCGGAGAAGATTTTTCCGCTGGCCGGTGACCGCTGGCTCGTGCGTCTCCATGGCGCCGGGCCGGAGGGCGGCTGGCGCGTGGCCCGCCTGCCCGACGGCGTGCTCGAGCCCCTGCCGGCCCCGCTCTCGAACATGACGCCAGCCGGCAGCGACGCCGAAGGCCGGGTGCTGCTGCTGGACGCCGACGGCCCGGTGGTCCGTGGGGTGGTGACATTTGACGGTGCGAACATCTCCGGCGCGGCCGTGGTGCCGGAGGACTTGGGCGCAGTTGGCCGGGCGAGCTTCGCGCTGGGCACGCGGCGCGGGGAGCTGTGGATCGGCGGCGAGTCCGCGCTGCTGTGGCGGCGTGGCACGAACTGGACGCGCTTCGCGGATGTTCCCAGCGGCGCGCGCGACGGCGCCTTCACCGCCCTCGAGCTGCCGGACGGCCGGCTGTGGGTGGGCGGGCTCGACGCCTTGCGCGAGTTCGACGGCGAGACCTGGCGCATCGTCCGCCGGGGATTGGACCGCGTGAACGCCCTCGCCCCCGGCCGGGATGGCGGCGTCTGGGTGGCCGGCGCCGCGGGCCTGCACCGTTTCCGCGACGAGGCCTGGACCGGGCACACCGCTGAGGAAGGGCTGCCGGCCACCGCCGCGTACGCCGTGCTCGAGGCGCAGGACGGCACGCTCTGGGCCGGCACCGCGCGCGGGGCGGCCGCCTGGAACCGTCGCGCCGACCGCGACCCGCCCCGCGCCGGGATCACCGGCGCGGACACGCCGGCCCAGGCCGGTGACGGCCGCGCGCTGCTCCTTGTGGGCGGCGCGGACCGCTGGGACTTCACCCCGCCCGGCCGGCTGCAGTTTTCCTGGCGGCTGGACAACGGGGCGTGGTCGCCCTGGCGCGCGACTGCGGTGGTGCCGCTGACAAACATCGCCGCCGGCACGCATGTCTTCGCGGTGCGCGCGCTGGACCGGGCCGGCAACGTCTCGTCCGCGCCCGCGGTGCGCGAGTTCACCGTGGCGCTGCGGTGGTTCCGCGACCCGCGGCTGCTCGGCGTGGCCCTCGTGGGCGCGGCGGCGGCGGCGGCCTTCGCCGTGCTGGCCGTGAACCGCCACTTCCGCCTGCGCCGCAGCTACGCGGAGGTCGAGGCCAGGGTGCGCGAGCGCACTGCCGCGCTCGAACGCGCCAACGCCGAGCTGCTGCACAGCCAGAAGATGCGCGCGCTGGGCACCCTGGCCGCCGGCGTGGCCCACGACTTCAACGGCCTGCTCTCCGTCATCCGCGGCTCCGCGCAGCTCCTTGAGCCGAACGTCAATGAAAGCCCGCGCGCCCACGCACGGCTCCAGCGCATCCTGGCCGCCGTCGAGCAGGGCGGAGGCCTCGTCCACGCGATGCTGGGCTTCAGCCGCACCGGCCCGCGCACCGGCGAGGCGCTCGATCCCGTCCGCGTCATCCACGAGACGCTCAACCTGCTCGAGGAGTCGGCCGCGCGGCGGGTGGAGTTCGTGCTGCCCGCGGAACCCGTGCCACAGCTGCTCGGTTCCGCGGAGATGCTGCGCCAGGTGCTCGTGAACCTGCTGCGCAACGCGGACGAGGCCATGAACCACGAAGGCCTGGTGACCCTTCGGATCGAACGCCTGGACGCCCCTCCCGCCGGCCCGGTGCTGTTCCCCGCTTCGGGCGGGCCGTGCCTCGCGATCACCGTGGCCGACACGGGCGCCGGCATCAGCCCGGAGCACCTCGCCCGCATCTTCGAGCCGTTCTTCACCACCAAGGGCTTCAGCGCCCGCCGCGGCACCGGCCTCGGCCTGCTGATGGTCCACGAGTTCTGCAAGGATCTGGGCTACGGCCTGCAGGTGGAGTCGCAGGTAGGCCGCGGCAGCCGCTTCCGCGTGCTCGTGCCGGAAGCCGCGTGGTGCGCACGGAAGTGACCGCGGCGCAGGCCGCCCGCCCGGCGGCACGTTGCCGAGCCACGCTGTCCGCGCCGGCATCGCCGCCCCAGGCGGCAATCCGCAGCGCCCCCTACCCGAAGTCGTGTGACGCCGCCGTTTCCAGCCCCGGTGCGGCCAGCCGTTCAATCCGGCTCACCCGCACATGGACCGTCCCGTGCCGGTGCTGGGCCGTGCCTTCCATCAGCAGGAAGGGTTCGGTGACGAGCGTCAGCCGTGCGTGCTCGAACAGCCCCGGCGCGACGATGGCGTTGGCGATCCCCGTCTCGTCCTCGAGGCTCACGAAGCAGACGCCCTTGGCCGTGCCGGGCCGCTGCCGGCAGATCACCTGTCCGGCGATGCGGACACGCGTCCCGTCGGCCGCAGCGCGGAGGTCCGCCGCACGCCACACGTCCGCGAGCTGCGGCCGCAGCAGCGTCATCGGGTGCGGCCCGGTGGTGAGGCGGAGGCCGGCATAATCGGCCTGCGTCCGTTCCGCGGCGTCCATCGGCCGCAGCGGTGAGGCGGCGGCCGGCGGTTCGCCGAACAGGTCGCCGTCGCGCCGGATGCGCGCGGCGCTCCACAGCGCGGCGCGGCGGTGGGGCGCGAGGGCGTTGAGCGCGCCGATCCCCGCCAGCGTCCGCAGCCCGTCCGCGGACAGCGGCACGCGGCGCTGGAGGTCGTCGAGCGACGCGAAGGGCTGCCGCTCCCGCTCCGCCACGAGCGCGAGCGCGTGGCCCTGCGACAGGCCCGAAACCTGGCGCAGCCCGAGGCGCAGCGCGTCGTCGGCCTCGACGGCCGTCTCCCAGCCGGAGCGCGCAACGCACACGGGCCTCACGCGGATCCCGTGCTCCTTCGCATCGCGGACCAGCGTGGCCGCGGAATAGAACCCCATCGGCTGGTTGTTCAGCAGGCCGGCAAAGAACTCCGCCGCACGATGCACCTTGAGCCACGCGCTGGCGTAGGCGAGGTGCGCGAACGAAATCGCGTGCGACTCGGGAAAGCCGTACAGCGCGAACGAGCCGACCGCCGCGACGATGCGCCCGGCGACTTCGGGCTCCACGCCCCTGCGCTCCATCGCCCCGCGCAGCTTCGCCGTCGCGCGCTCCATCTTCTCCTCGCTCCGGTGGAAGCTCAGGGCCTTGCGCAGCTCCTCCGCCTCGTCGCCGCTGAAGTCCGCCATCACCATCGCGATCTTCAGCATCTGCTCCTGAAACAGCGGCACGCCCAGCGTGCGCTTCAGGATGGGGACCAGCCGCTCGTCGTAGTAGGTCACCGGCTCCTCGCCGGTGCGGCGGCGCAGGTACGGGTGGGCGAGGTCGCCCTGGATCGGGCCGGGGCGGATGATGGCGACCTCGATCACCAGGTCGTAAAACTTCGCCGGCTTCATCCGCGGCAGCGTGGCCATCTGCGCGCGGCTCTCGACCTGGAAGACGCCGATGGTGTCGGCCCGCTGCAGCGCGGCGAACGTGGCCGGGTCGTCCGGCGGGAGCTGCGCGAGGTCCACCGGCCGGCCGCGCTCCGCGCAGAGCGTCGTCGTGTCCTGCAGCACGGCCATCATGCCCAGCCCGAGCAGGTCCACCTTGATGAGGCCGAGGTCTTCGCAGTCATCCTTGTCCCACTGGAGCACGGTGCGGCCCGGCATGGCGGCCGGCTCCAAGGGGACGATGGAGCTGAGCGCGTGCTGGCAGATCACCATCCCGCCGGAGTGCTGCCCGAGATGGCGGGGCAGCCGCCGCATCTGGCCGCAGAGGTCGGCGAAGGCGGCGGCCCGGGGGTGCGAAGCCGGGAGGCCTGCACGCTCCATCTGCGCGGCCAGTTCCAGCGTGTGGGGGAAGTCGCCGTTCGCGTACAGGCTGGCGAAGCGGTCCAGCACGTCGGCCGGCAGGTTCAGCGCCTTGCCGACCTCACGGGCCGCGCTTCGGCCCCGGTACGTGATGACGGTCGCCGTCATGGCCGCGCCCTGCGCGCCGTAGCGGCGGAACACCTCCTGGATCACCCGTTCGCGCCGGTCGCCGCTGGGCAGGTCGAGGTCAATGTCCGGCCAGCTTCTCCGCGACTCGCTCAGGAACCGCTCGAACAGAACCTCAAACTTCACCGGGTCCACGGCCGTGATGCCGAGGCAGAAGCAGACCGCGCTGTTGGCCGCGGAGCCGCGTCCCTGGACGAAGATGTCCTGCTCCCGGCAGTACCGCACGAGGTCCGCCACGATCAGGAAGTAGCCGCAGAAGCCGAGCCTTTCGACCAGGGCCAGCTCCTTCCCCAGCAGCGAGGCGACCTTCGGCGGCAGAGTGGCGCCGTAGCGTTCGTGCGCGCCGCGGTAGGTCCATTCCTGGAGCACGCCGGCCATCGTCTCGCCGGGGCCGACGGGGTACTTCGGGAACTCGTACCCGAGGTCCGCGAGCGTGAACTCCAGCCGCTCCGCGAGCCGCACCGTGTTGGCGACGGCCTCGGGCCGGTCGGCGAACAGCGCGGCCATCGCCACGGCCGGCTTCAGGTGGGCCTCGTCGTTCACAGCGAGCAACGACCCGGCCGCGTCGAGGTGCGTGTGATGGCGCAGGCAGGCAAAAACGTCCGCCACGCGCCGCGCCTCCGGCCGCGCGTACAGCACGCCGTTGGTGGCGAGCAGGGGCAGGCGGTGCGCGTCCGCGAGGTCCGCCAGCGCGCGGTTTACCGCGTCCTCGCCGTGGACGCGGTGCCGTTGCAGCTCGACGAACACGTTGTCCGGGCCGAAGGCGTCGGTGAGCCGGCGCAGCACGGCCGGGGCGGCGCTTCCGGTGTCCGGCCCGAGCACGGCGCGGCGCAGCGGCCCCTCGCCGTCACCGGTGAGCGCCACCAGCCCGGCGGCGAACTCCGGAAGTTCCGCCCAGCGGACGCGGCCGGCACCCTTGGTGGCGCGCAGGTGCGCGCCCGTGAGCAGCCGGCAGAGGTTTTGATAGCCCGCGCGCGAGGCCACGAGCACCGGCAGCACCGCGCCGTCATCCAGCACAAGTTCCGCGCCGAGCAGCGGGCGGAGGCCGGCCTCGCGGCCCGTGGCGAAGACGCGCGGCGCGCCGTACACGCCCATGCGGTCGCACACCGCGAGCGCGGGCAGGCCAAGATCCGCCGCCGTTGCGGCGAGGTGTTCCGGCAGGCTCGCGCCGCGCAGGAAGCTGAACGCGCTGCGGGCATGGAGCTCGACATAGCGCGGCGGGTTCATGCACGGGGCGGCAATGGTCTTCATCAGTCCATCACGCCCTCGATGGTCCAGCCGTCGGGCTGGCGCACCAGGCGCAG
>JBJXFY010000450.1:0-2764 GCA_046155815.1 Limisphaerales bacterium
ATGATCTTGACGCCCTTGAGAAGGTACTTGTGTCCGCCAGGGATCATCGCGGAGCACCAACTTTGATTGTGTTGCGCACCCACATCGGCTATCCATCACCAGATCACACTGACAATCATGAGGCACACGGAAATCCGTTTAACGCATCCCATGTGACCAGTACAAAAAATCTGATGGGTATTCCGGACGAACCATTCTGGGCTTCTGCTGATCTTGTTGAGTCGTACCGAGCGCACTGCGCAGCACGAGGTCAAGAACATATCAACGACTGGCACCATGCCAGCACGCAACAACAGCGTGATGTTTTTGAACGCGCCTATTCGCTCGAGCCTGCTGACAACTGGAAATCATTACTGCCTCAATTTGATAGCGATTCCAAGCTCGCGACCCGACAAGCATTTCAAAAAGTTCTTGAGGCTGCGGTTGAGTCGATCCCCACGATTCTTTCGGGTGCTGCGGACTTAACCGGCAACACAGGCACAAAAATCGGCGGGGCTAGCGCCTTTAGTGCGAGTCAACCCGAAGGCACGCAGGTGTATTACGGCATCCGGGAACATGCAATGGGAAGTGCTCTTGTCGGAATGGCGATGCATGGCGGAGTGCTTCCGGTTGCCGGGACATTCTTTGTATTTGCTGATTACATGCGCCCTGCCATTCGACTGGCTGCGTTATCGCAAGCAAAATGCATCTTTGTTTTTAGTCACGATTCAGTAGGCGTCGGAGAAGATGGTCCAACTCATCAACCCATCGAACATCTTGCGACCCTTCGTGCTATCCCTGGACTGCAAGTAATCAGACCGGCGGATCAGAACGAAACACGCGAGGCATGGGTGGCGGCGGTCGAACACAACGGGCCCACTGCGATTATCTTGAGCAGACAAAACGTGCCGTCCATTACAGATGGCTCAGCAGTGATGCGTGGTGCAGGCATTGTGCACGCTGTCGACTCGCCCACAGTTGTTCTTGTCGCGACTGGCAGCGAAGTGTCAGTAGCGCTTGAGTCGTCTCGCGTCCTTGCTCAACAAAACATTCATGCTCAGGTCGTGTCCTTGCCTTCGTGGGATCGACTCGAACAACAGCCGCAGGCTTTTCAGGACTCCCTTTTCCCAGTCGGTGTTCCAGTTGTCAGCATCGAAGCGGCAAGCACATTTGGATGGTCACGATGGGCTACGGCGAGTGTTGGTATCGATCGTTTCGGCGCAAGCGCTCCTGGATCTGAGGCGCTCGACAAGTTGGGAATCAATGTCACGAATCTTGTCAACACCGTAAATTCCGTTCTTGCTCGAGGCAAGTAATGAACGCAGTCGCAATAGAGACACAGTGTGACCATGAGCAATAACCTGCATCGTTTGTTTGACGAACAAGGCCAGAGTCCATGGCTTGACAATTTGCAACGGGGCTACATCACATCAGGACACCTCGGCGCAGTTATTGACTCTGGTATTCGTGGTCTGACTTCTAATCCGACGATCTTTCAAAAAGCAATACAAGGCTCGACCGATTATGACGAACAGTTCGCCAGAGTAACAGCGGCCGGAGTTGGCGTCGAAGATGCGTACTGGGATCTAGTCACAACAGACATTGACGGTGCGCTCGAGGCATTCAAACCGCTCTTTGACTCAAGCAATGGACTCGACGGATTTGTCAGCGTAGAAGTTGACCCTTCTCTGGCTACTGACGGTGTTGCTACATTATCGGCCGCCCAAAAATTGCATGAACGTATCTCGCGGCCTAATGTCATGATCAAAATACCGGCCACGATTGAGGGAATTCCTGCGATTGAGTCGATGATCGCACAGGGCTGCAATATAAATGTCACCCTGATCTTTAGTCTGGAGCGCTACCAGGACGTCATGAACGCCTATATCTCGGGGCTCGAAACGCGACTGGCTCAGAAGTTGCCGATCTCGGCTGTCTCGAGCGTGGCAAGTTTTTTCATTAGTCGTGTCGACACAGAGATCGATCGTCGTCTCGAAGCACATGGCACTGCAGATGCATTGTCGTTATGCGGCACGGCTGCAATATCTCAAGCCCGACTCGCCTACCAACTTTTTGAGCAGACCTTTAGTGGACCAAGGTGGAATAAGCTTGCACAAGCCGGAGCGCAGGTACAGCGACCACTTTGGGCGTCGACTTCAACAAAGAATGTTGCATATCCTGACACCATGTATGTTGATCAATTGATTGGACCACACACTGTCAACACACTTCCTGAGTCAACGGTGACGGCCTTTGGCGATCACGGCACCGTTGACTGCACGATCACCTCTGACCTTGATGGTGCCCGACAACGCTGGAACGCGCTGAGCGACTCCGGCGTTCAGGTTGATGATGTGGCGAATGTCTTAGAGCAAGAAGGCGTTTTGTCATTTCAGAATAGTTTTAACGACCTAATGGCTGCTCTTTCAACCAAGTCATCTCAAATCAAGGACGAGTAAAGAAGTGCCAGTAGCGCGTTCGCCTCGGGATCAAAGACTCCTTGACAAACTGGCAGCGACCGTGCAACATCTCAGCGATGCCGACACAGCAACGCTAGATCTTAAAATTGCGTCCGCCGCTCTTGATGAAATGGCTGAAGCATTTGAAATGTTTGCACCATATCGAGATAGCCCTAAAGTCACCATCTTTGGATCAGCCCGAACAACGGCAAGTGATCCCCTCTACGATCTCACGGCGCAGGTTGCCAAAAAAATGGCTGACAACGGTTGGATGGTCGTGACTGGTGCAGGTCCCGGAATCATGGAAGCCGGAATGCTGGGCGCAG
>JBJXFY010000337.1:0-29420 GCA_046155815.1 Limisphaerales bacterium
CCATCGAGAAGCAGGATCCCGAAGTCTGGCAGGCCATCGCCGCCGAGCGCGTCCGCCAGCAGACAGGCCTGGAGATGATCGCCTCCGAGAACTACACCTCCCCCGCCGTCCTGGCGGCCCAGGGCAGCGTGCTCACCAACAAGTACGCCGAGGGCTACCCGAAGAAGCGCTGGTACGGCGGCTGCGAGTTTGTGGACGAGGCGGAGCAGCTCGCGATTGACCGCGCGAAGCAGCTCTTCGGCGCCGAGCACGCCAACGTGCAGCCCCACTCCGGCTCCGGCGCGAACATGGCCGTGTACTTCGCCATGCTGAAGCCGGGCGACAAGCTGCTGACGATGGACCTCAGCCACGGCGGCCACCTCACCCACGGCAACAAGGCCAACTTCTCTGGCAAGTTCTTCGAGATCGTCCATTACGGCGTGCGCCGCCAGGACGAGCGCATTGACTACGACCAGCTCGCCCAGATGGCCCGCGAGCACCGGCCCAGGATGATCACCGTGGGGGCCAGCGCGTACCCGCGCGTCATTGACTTCGCGCGCATGGGGGAGATCGCCCGCGAGGTCGGCGCGCTCATGCTGGCGGACATCGCGCACATCGCCGGCCTCGTGGCCGCGGGCGTGCATCCCAGTCCGGTGGCGCACGCGGACTTCGTCACCACCACGACGCACAAGACCCTGCGCGGCCCGCGCGGCGGCCTCGTCCTCTGCCAGGCGCAGTACGCCAAGGCCGTTGATTCGCAGGTCTTCCCCGGCATCCAGGGCGGGCCGCTCATGCACGTCATCGCCGCGAAGGCCGTCTGTTTCCACGAGGCGCTGCAGCCCGGTTTCCAGGAGTACCAGCGGCAGATCGTGAAGAACGCCGTCGCCCTCGCCGACGGGATGAAGCGCAACGGCTTCCGCCTCGTGTCCGGCGGCACGGAAAACCACCTGATGCTCGTGGACGTCGGCGCGCGCGGGCTGACGGGCAAGCAGTGCCAGGTCGCGCTCGACGAGGCCGGCATCACGACGAACAAGAACACCATTCCCTTCGAGACGCGCTCGCCGTTCGAGGCCAGCGGCATCCGCCTCGGCACGCCCGCCGTGACCACGCGCGGCATGAAGGAGCCGGAGATGGCGCTCATCGCCGACCTGATCGGCGAGGTGCTGCGCGACGTGGCGAACCCGGCCACCGCCCACGCCGTGCGCCAGCGCGTGCGCGGGCTGACAGCGCGGTTCCCGCTGCCGTACTGACGTGCCGGTCGGGCGGCACCCGTCCGCGGGCAAGGTCCGCTGCCCGCGCGGCGGGTGAGGAACTGGCCGGCCCCCGGCCACCCCGCGGCTGCGGGACGACGATGGCGTCGCCGCCACGGCGGGATGGACAACCGGCGCGGCGGCTCACCATGCTTTCGCCGGCGTGCGCCCCGCGCCCTGAAAAACATGAAGCCCTCCCTCCGCCTCCCGTTCCTCGCCGCGTTGGTGACGCTGCTGCCCCTGGCCGCGGCGGCCCATCCCGGGCACTCGAACGAACCCGCCGCCGGCGCCGGGTTTCTCCACCCCTTCACCGGGGCGGATCATCTGCTGGCGATGATCGCCGTCGGACTGTGGGCGGCGCAGCTTGGCGGTCGGGCGCGCTGGGCGCTGCCGGCGGCGTTTCTCGGCCTGGTCTGCGCCGGCGTGGCCCTTGGCGCACTGGGTTTGCGGCTGCCCGGGGCCGGGTCGCTGGCGCTTGCCGCCATGACGCTGGCCGGCCTCGTCCTCATCTGGGCGGCACGCTGGCCGGTGGCGGCGGGCATCACGCTGGCCGCCGCTTTCGCCTTCTGTCACGGGCTCGCGCACGGGCAGGCGCTGCCGCCGGCCCTTGATGTCTGGGGCTACGTCCTCGGCTTCGCCGCCGGCACGGCCGGCCTGCTCCGCGGCGGGATGGCCTTGGGAAGACTGGCGCAACGGGCGCACCCCAGGCCGGTCGGGCTGCGGAGTTAGCGGGGCGGACCGCCGGACGGACTGGATTCACAGGCTGCTGGGGTTGGAAAAGCGCTTCCCGCTCACGCCGCCATCCGGGCAATCACTTCCAGGCACCGCGCGTTGAGCTCCCCGGCGCGGGCCTCGTCCGCGGCCTCCGTGTAGCCGCGGAACTCCGGCGCGTTGCCGGACGGGCGGAGGTGGACCACCTCGCCGTTCGCGAAGGTCGCGCGCACGCCGTCCGTGCGGTCGAGCGCCGTCACCGCGCCGAGGTCGGGGCCGAAGGCGGCGGCCAGCGCGCGGCGGTTCGCGGCGTCGTCCGGCCCGGAGAAGCGTGCGAGGATGGCGGCGCTTTTCTCCACCGGGCAGTTCTTGAGCAGCCCGCTGGCGGTGAAGCGCGGCGGCAGCGTGGCGACGAGCTGCGAGAGCGTGCGGCCCTCGCGCCGGGCCAGCAGGAGCAGGCCCAGATGCACGATCACCGCGTCGCGCGTCGGCAGCGCCCGCAGCGTCCGGCCGTCGTGGGCCACGTCGGAACCGAGCAGGAAGCCGCCGTTGGCCTCGTAGCCCACCACGCACCGCCGCCCGGCCGCCGCGGCGGCGAGCATCGCGGCGACGACGAACGGGGACCCGATGCGCGTGCGCCGCACCTCGGGAAACCACCCGCATAGGTCCACCGCGCTGTTGCAGCTCACCGGCGCGCTCACGCTGTCCGCATCGAGAAACTTCGCCGCCAGCACGCCCGCCACGTCGCCGCGGATCCAGCGGCCGTGCTCGTCGCTGATCAGCGGCCGGTCGCTGTCGCCGTCCGCGGACACGATCGCATCGAAGCGGCCCTCCGCCGCCCATTCCCGAGCCAGCGCGACGTCTTCCGGCCGGATGGCCTCGGTGTCCACGGGGATGAACCCGTCCGCGCGCCCCAGCGGCGTCACCTCCGCGCCGAGCGCCGTGTAGATCTCCACCAGCACGTCGCGGCCCACGGCGGAATGCTGGTACACGCCCAGCCGCAGCCCGCGCAGGCAGCCGGCGGGGAAAAAGTCCACGTAGCGTGCGACGTATTCCCTCACCGCGGCCGGTTCCTCCGGGCCGAAGTCCGGCGACGGCGTGCAGAACGCGCCCGCGGCATCGAAGAGTTCCGCCGGAACGTCCACGACCTGCCGGGTGATGCCGGCCTCGTCATCCTTGAGCACCTCGCCGGAGGCCTTGTTGAACTTGATGCCGTTGCGGTCGGCCGGGATGTGGCTGCCGGTGACCATGATGGCCGGCGCGCGGCGCGTGAGGCCGTACAGCGCGACGGCCGGCGACGGGATGCGGCCGCAGGGCACCGGCCGGTGGCCGAGGTCCGTGGCGGCGCGCAGGACGGCGGCCATGATGCGCGGCGTACTGGGCCGGAAGTCGCCGGCCACCGCGACGGGCGCGCCGCCCGCGGGCAGCTCGCCGACCTCGCGGAGATATTGCAGGAAGCCCCGCGTGTACGCGTAGGCGACGAAGTCCGTCAGCTGCGTGGCGAGCCCGCGCGCACCGCTGGTGCCGAAACGGACCCCCGTGCGCTCCATGATCTCCGAGATGGCGGCCGGCATGAGGCGGCGAAGGAAGCGGGCCGGGCGTGAGGCGTCAACGGGCGCGGCGGTGGGGCTCGGTCCTTCCTTGAACTGACTGGCCTGCCGCCGCCGTTGTCGCGCCCGCATGCCCCGCCGCGAGGCGTTCCGCTGCGGTGCGCATGGACGCCACCAGTTCCGCCGGCGCGAGCACGCGCGCCCGGCCGCCCCAGCCGAGAATCCACCGCTCCACCTCGACCAGGCTGCCCAGACGCAGCCGCAGCTCCACGCCGCCGTCCGGCAGCTCCCCGAGCTGCTGCGAGGGATGCCAGCGCTTCTCGCGGATGTAGTCGGCCACGCCTTCGTCGAAGCGGACGACGACGCTGAAATCCCCCTCGCGCGAATGGATGCCGAAGGAGTCCCGAAGCTGCTTCTCCAGCACGAACCGCGCCCGGCGCGGAAAGTTCCGCCCGGTCGCCTCCACCGCCCGGATGCGCGCCGGGACGAACTTGCGGATGTCCTGCCGCAGCTGGTCGAAGGCGAAGAGGTACCAGTCGCCGTTCACGTTCGCGAGATGCACCGGGTCCACGATGCGCGTCTCGTCCGCGCGCGCGCCGGGCTTGCGGTACTCGAGGCGTACCTGCCGGCGGTGCTGGATGGCGTCCGCCAGCGTCTCCATCACCGGCAGGTCGAGGACCGGCTCGGCCGTGGTGCGGAAGCTCACCGCGTGCTCCCAGTCCGCGAGGTGCAGCGACACCGTATCCGGCAACGAGCGGGCGAGCTTGCGGAGCGCGCTGACCAGCCGCGGCTCGAAGGGCGTGCCGCGGTACTGCTGCAGCGCCTTCTCCGCCACCAGCAGGGCGAACAGTTCGCCCTCGCTGATCTGCAGCGCGGGGAAGGAGTCCACCGGCTCCGTGTAGACCCAGCCCTGTCGCGCCGCGTCGAACTCGACCGGCAGCCCCATCCGGTCGCGCATGAAGTCGAGGTCCCGCTGGATCGTCTTGGTGCAGACCTCGAGCTGCCGGGCGAGCTGCGTGCCGGTGGGCCGGCGCCCGTCGCGCAGCGCGTCATGGATGCGCATCATCCTCTCCAGCGGCGGCCGGTGCAGCGGGGTCTCGCGGAGGGATGGCTTCTTCGGCACGGGGAACAGGATGAACCGGACCAGGCCGCTCGGCGAACTTTCGTGCGCCCGTGGCTGCGACGCCTCGTCGCAGCAGGTGGCGGCGCCTCGCCACCGACCGGGAAAGCCCGCGCCCCGCGTGGGACCGGTTTTCAACCGGCCTTCCATCCGGGCATCCTTACCGTTCCTCGACCTTGAAGAAGCGTTTCGCCGTGCCGTCTGCGGGCACGGTGAATTCCCCCTCCTGCGCGCCGGCGGGAAATTCGCCGCCGGCGGGCAGCCACGGGCCGCCCACGGCGTCCGCGGCGAGCAGGCGGCGGGCGGGGCCGTCCGGGCCGCGCCAAGGCAGGCGCAGCGAACCGTCCGCGTGGCGGCGGGCGGCCAGCAGGCGCAGGGGCAGCAGCGCGTCGAGCGGCGCGACGTACACGTCCGGTCCGGCGTTGGCGTCGCCGGGCACGAGCGCGGCGGTGCTGCTGAACGCCACCCATCGCCCGTCGCCGCTGATCGCGGGCGTCTGGGAGTGGCCGTAGGCGGAGCGGCCGTCCGGCCCGCGGCTCAGCAGCGCGATCAGGCCCGTGGCGGGCTCGAGGAGGAACACGTCCATCACGCCGTTGCGGTCGCCCGGCACGAGGCCGTCGTCGAGGCTGCGGAAGACGATGCGCCGCCCGCTGTCGTCCATGACGGGACTGGAGAAGTCGAAGACGCGGCCGTCGGGGCCGAGGTTCAGGGTCCGCGTCTCGCGCGCCGCAAAATCAAGCCGGTACCAGGCGTGGTTCCCGGAACCTTCCGCGGCCGGTCCGCGGGCGAGCAGATGGCCGCCAGCCGGGGTGAGCTGCAAGTCGCGGAAGCTCCATGCCCCGCCGCCGGTCGGCGGGAAGCTCATGGCTTCGCCCGTGGCCAGGTTGGTCAGGATCAGCAGTTGCGGGGCTTGACCCGTGACGATAGCCAGGATCTGGCCGTCGTGGCTCAGGGCCAGTTCACCCCACGTCGTCGGCGTGGCCGGGAGCGCCAACGGCTGCCAGGCCCAGCCGCCGCCGGCAGTCGCCCGGACGACGCCGGCACCCCCCCCCGGGCCCGAAGAGGCTACAAGCGCGACCGCGACTTCGCCGTCGTGGCTGAGCGCCACGGAGTAGACGGGCGGCCGGTTCGTGCCGACCGGCACCTGGAGGCCGGTGGCGCGGTCCGCCAGTGCAAGGCTTCGGCCTGGAATGGCGGGTGGGCCCGGGAAGTAGTCGCCTCCGTAGGGGCTGAAGATCACGGTCCGGCCGTTGCGGCTCATGAGCCGCGCATAGGCGCCTCGTTCGGGGCTGCCGCCGGTCCGGGGGCTGCGGCTGATCAGCTCGGAGGTGCCGTTCTGCAGGTCGCGCACGAAGACGTCGTTCGCCCGGTTGGTGTCGCCGGGGGCCACGTCCGACGCGCGGCTCGAGAACAGCACCAGCCTTCCGTCGGCCGAGACCTGCTGGAGCGAGGATGCGGCGTTGGCGGCTGCGCCGTTGGTGTTGGCGGAGACGAGCAGCACCTGCCCGGTGGGCCGGTCAAAGGCGAAGATGTCGTGCGCCCCGTTGGTGTCGCCCGTTCGGATCTCATCCGAGGCGCTGCTGAACAGCACCTGCTGCCCGTCCCCGCTGATGGCCTGGGCGCTGAAGGAACTCCAGCCCGCCGGCGCGCGCACGCCGGCTGCTGCGGGCCACGCCGACAGGAGCCGCAGCGGCCCGCCGGTCACGTCCGCCAGGAAAATGTCGCCTTCCCTGTTGGCGTCGCCGGCGGCCAGCCCGTCGGCCTCGCTCACGAACGCCACCTGGTCGCCAGCCGGGCTGAAGGCCGTCTCGGGATAGTCCACTTCGCCTCGGAAGTTGCCGCCCGGCGCGGACAGCGCCCGTGTCTGACCGGTGGCGAGGTCGCGCACATACAGCTCCCACTCCCCGCCCGGCGCGCCCGCCACCACGTCCGGCTCGTGGCTGATGAAGGCCAGCCGGCTGCCGTCGGGGCTGAGCATGCCGTCGGACAGCGAGGCCGGAGCCGGCAGGACCGGGGGCAGGGTGAGCACCAGCTCTTCGAGCGTTCGCAGCGCATCGCCGTCCCAGATGCGGATGGATTCACGGGAACCGACGCCGTCCGGCGCCACCACCACAACCTCCAGCGCCACCCGCGAACCGTCCGCGGAAAGGTCCGCCCGGAGGATGGACCGGATGTCGCCGGGCAGGGCCGGGGGCAGGGTCGGAGCGGAGGGAACCTCCTCTGCCAGCCGCGTCAGCCGGCCCGTGGCGAGGTCCAGCCGCCACGCGGCGGGCGGGATGCGGAGGTTCCCGACGCCGGTGTCCCAGTTGAATCCGTCAGACCGGAACGCGAGCATCCGCCCGTCGGCGGACACCGCGTGCCCCGTGGTCGTGGGGAACACGTCCGGCCTGGGGAGCCGCCCGGGCGCGGGCGGCGGCAGGCCCAGGCGTCGCAGCCCGCCGGGCGTCCAGAAGTGGAGATCCGTGGGCACGCCATCGTCCGGTGCGGCGGCGAGATTGGTGGCTGCGCAGGTGAAGATCGCCGTCAGGCCGTCGGGAGCCAGCATGACCGGGGAGGAGGGGCTCGCCGCCTGCCCCGCCGGGCCGCGGCTGAGCAGCGTGGTCTGCGCCGTCTGGCGGTCGCGGAGGAGCACGTCCGCCGCGCCGTTCGTGTCGCCCGCGACGAGGTCCGAGGCCCGGCTCTCGAAGAGCACAAGGCGCGCATCCGGCGTCATGACCGCGCCGCCGGAGGCCTCGTTGCCCGCGCCCGTGCCCGCGGCGTTCACGCTGACCAGGTGCGTCACGCCCGCCACGGTGTCGCGCACGAAGATGTCGCCCGTGCCGTTGGTGTCGCCGTCGGTCAGCACGCCGCCGCCTTCGAGCAGGACGAACTGGTCATTGGTCGAGGCCGCGGTGACGACGACTCCCAGGCGTTCGAGCGCGACGCCCGGCAGGCGCGGCGAGAGCAGCTCCAGCGCGCCCGTGGCCGGCACGCGGCGGAAGGCGTCCGGCGTGCCCGGCCCGGCCGCCTCGAGGCCCGGCCCGGCCAGGTCGCTGGTGAAGTAAAGCCGCGCGCCGTCGGCGGAGAAGAACGGCGTCCGCGATCCGCCGGGGCCGGTGACGGTCTCGGGCGCCGCCGCCGCGCGGCGGCTGGCGAGCTCGTAGGGCAGGCCGGCGGCGATGGCCTGGCCCGTGAAGGCGAGCAGGCCGGCGAGGATGGTCAGGAGCTTCATGGCGCGAATCATGGTTGGACGGCGGACCGCGCCGAACGGGCCGCAGGGGAAGCCGTGGAGACGGCGCATCGGTCGCACATGTCCCGCGCGCCCGCAAGCGGCCCGCCGCGGGGGAACCGGCCGGCCCCCGGGCCCGGGGGTACGCGGGCGCAGGGGCGCTCCCACGTCATGGATCCAGCCGGAGGATGTGCGGCCGACCCGCCGCACAATCCGGCGCGTCACGCCGCGTCTTCCTTTGGCATCAGGAACCACAGCACCAGGTACGCGATGATGCCGGGGAAGGCCGCGCTCAGCACGCTCACGACCACGTACGCCAGCCGCACTCGGAACGACGGCCAGCCCAGCCAGCGCGCGATGCCGCCGCAGACGCCGGCGAGGATGCAGTCATGTCGGGAGCGGCGGAGTTTCATGGCCGTGCCAGCGTGAGCCCTTCCCTACCGCGCCGCCAGTTCCGGCTGCTCGAAGCACCAGAGCGCCTGGTGGGTGCGGAGGAAGACCTGCCCGCGCGAGATGGCCAGCGAGGCGTTGGACGTCTCGCCGACGGAATTGACCTCGACGCGCTCGAAGGCCTTTGGCGTGGCGCGCACCACGACGGTGTCGCCGCCCTGGTTCACGTAGTAGACCAGCCCGGCCGGCTGCACGTACACGGGGGACGCCCAGACCGGCGAGTTCGCGGCCGCGCCGCCGGCGCGCTCGGCCCAAGCCTCCTCGCCCTCCGCCATCGTCACGCAGTCGAGGATGCCGTTGACGCGTGCGCCAAAGCAGTGGCCGTCCACGATCACGCCGGTGGCGACGCGCCGGCGCGGCGGTGTCTCGCGCCACAGGCGGTGGCTGGCCCGTACGTCGCCGGTGCCGCCGAGCTGCACGGCGATCTCGGCGCTCTGGAGGTCGCCGGAGATCAGCGCGATGCCGCCGCCCGCCACGGGCGAGGTCTTGGCCTGCGGGCCGAGGCCGGCGCTGTGCCAGATCTCCCGCCCGGTCGCCGGCTCAAGCGCGGCAAAGTAGTCGCGCAGCGCGACCAGGAGCTGCTCCTGGCCTGCGTGCTTCACGAGGAACGGCGTGCTCCAGGTGCCGTAGATGTCGTCCGCGCCCGGGGTCTTGGACTCCACGCGCCATTTCTCCGCGCCCGTCTTGGCGTCCAGCGCGGCGACGAACTCGCGCGGGCCCGGCCCGAAGTTGAGGAACACCAGCCCGCCGTGCAGCACCGGCGAGGCGCCGTAGCCGAACTGGTGGTCCTGCACGCCGAGGTCGGTGCGCCAAAGCAGATTTCCCTGCAGGTCGAAGGCGACGACGCCCGTGGTGCCGAACCAGCACACGACGCGCTCGCCGTCCGTGGTCGGCGAGGCGGAGGCGTGCGGGTTGGTGGCGTGGGTGCGGTCGCGCCCCACGGCGTCCACGCCCTTGGTGAAGCGTTCCTTGCCGGTCACGCGGGAGAGCGCCACGAGGCAGCGCTTGTGGCCGATGTTCTGCGTGAGGAAGACCGTGTCGCGCCAGACGACGGGCGTGGAGTTGCCCGGCTCCGGGAGCGGCGTGCGCCAGCGGACGTTGGACGTGCGCGACCAGCGCACAGGCACGTTCGTCTCGGTGCACCAGCCGTCGCCCGTGGGGCCGCGCCACGCGGGCCATTCGGCGGCGAGGGCCGGCGCGGCCAGCGCCAGCACCACGGTTCCGGCGAGGCGGCGAATCATGGCGCGAAGATAAAATCCACCCACGCCATCGCGAAGAACTTTCGCCGCGGCGGGCGGTTTCCCCCAAGCTGCGGGCGTGGCCCGGTTTCCCCGTCTGCGATGCGCGCTCACCATTGCCGGCTCGGACAGCGGCGGCGGCGCGGGCGTTCAGGCGGACCTCAGGACGTTCGCCGCGCTCGGCGTCCATGGCACCAGCGCGATCACCTGCCTCACGGCGCAGAACCCGCGCGCGGTGCTGGCCGTCGAGGCCGCGTCCGCGGCGATGGTGGGCGCGCAGCTTGACGCCCTGTTCGCCGAGCTGCCGCCGGACGCGGCCAAGACGGGGATGCTGTTCTCCGCACGGCTCATCCGGGGAGTGGCGGCGCACTGGCGGCGTTCCGGCACGGGCATCCCCCTCGTGGTGGATCCCGTGATGGTGGCCACCAGTGGCGCGCGGCTGCTGGAGCCGGCGGCCATCCGCGTGCTCACGGAGGAGCTGCTGCCGCTCGCGACGCTCCTGACGCCGAATCTGGACGAGGCGGCGCTGCTCGTGGGCGCGCCCCTGCGGACGCTGGCCGAGCTGCGCGACGCGGCGCGGGCGCTGCACGCCCGTTTTGGCGCGGCGGTCCTGGCGAAGGGCGGCCACCTCGCGACGCCTGGCGAGGCGGTGGACGTTTTCTTTGACGGTCGGCGAGAGGAGCTGCTGCGGGCGCGGCGGATTTCCGGCGTGTCCACCCATGGCACGGGCTGCACCTATTCGGCGGCGGTGGCGGCGGGTCTGGCGCGCGGGCTGGCCCTGAGGCGCGCCGTCCGGGCGGCCAAGGAGCACATCACGGCCGCCATCGCCGGCTCCCGCCGGGTGGGCCGTCATCTGGTGCTGGGCGGGCCGGCCGCCGGTTTTTCGCTGGAGCGGAAGCCTGCCGCCCGCTAAGCCGCCGCGCATGGCCTACTTCCTCGTGGATGCGGAGCAGCGGCGCCTCGGTCCGTACCGGGCGGAGGAGCTTTTGCGGCTGCACGCGGCGGGCGGGCTGGAGGCCGGCCTGAGGGTGCTGCGTCCGGGCGACTTGGAGCCGGTGGCCCTGGAAGACTTCCTGGCCGAGGTGAACGGCCGGCCGCCGGCGCCCGAGTCCTCCGCCGTGGCCGCGCTGCCGCCCCCCGCGATGGCCCCGCGTACGACCACCCAGGCGCTGCGCCGGCTGCTGCCGCACCTGATGCTGCCGATCGAGGACATCCGGCGCCTGCCGGAGCGGGAGAACCTGCGCATCGTGGCCATCGCCGTCGTGGGGCTCGTGCCGCTCGCGCTGGCCATGATGCTGGCCGTCAACCAGGACATCGCGGGCGTCTACTGGGGGCTCGCGATCTACGTCTCGGCGCTGTGGGCGCTCCTGTTTTACGGCCTGTTCCGCCAGCCGGAGATCACGCTCGGCCGCAGCCTGCTGTGCCTCGTCGGGACCGCGATCCTTTCGGTCGCCCTGCTCCAATGGCCGCTGCGCGTGCTGGTCCCCGAGGCCGCGGTGAAGGCCTGGACCAGCTTGGATCAGCCGCTGCTGCTGCGGTGGTCCGGCCATGTCATCGGCGTCGGCCTGCCCGAGGAGCTGTGCAAGATGGCGATGCTTTACTTCCTCACCGCCACGCGCACGCGGCCGCAGGCGATGCTCTTTTACGGGATGCTGTGCGGACTGGGCTTTGCCGTTTCCGAGGCCATCTCGTACCAGTGGCGGGAAAACCTGATCACGGCCCTGCAACGGGCGCAGGAGGTGCGCGCCAGCACGGGTTCCGAGGAGGCGGCCGTGCGCGAGTTCGCCTCGGTGTACTACATCAGCAACTTCCTCCGGCTCACCTCGCTGCCGTTCCTGCATGCGATGTGGTCGGGCATCGCCGGCTACTTCATCGGCTGGGCCATGCACACGCCGCGGCACCGGGTGGCCTTGTTCCTCGTGGCGCTCCTGGTGCCGGCCACGCTGCACGGGACGTACAACACGCTGGCCTTCACGCCGGCCGGCCTGGGCGTGGCGCTGCTCAGCGTCCTGGCGCTGAACCTCTACCTGCTCAAGACGGACGACTTCGAGCGCCTGCTGGCCGGACGGGAAAAACTTTGATGCCGCGCCCCGGCCGGCCAGCATCCCGCCATGTCCAGACGCGCGTCCGCCGCCGCTCTCGGTGCCCTGTCCCTTGCCGCCGCCCTCCTCGCCGCGGAGCCGCCCCCCGCCGGGGAGCCGCCCGGGGAGAAGCTCTTCACCGAGGAGGGCCCGCCCGCCGGCTGGGTCGTGCGGAGCTGGGACAATGTGGCCAACCCGCCCCCGCCCCGAGCCGCCTGGCGCGTGCAGAACGGCCTCCTCATCGGCAGCGACCCGCGCGGCACCTGGCTCGTGAGCGAGCGCGAGGTGGGGGACTTCATCCTCGAGTTCGAGTTCCGCCTCGGCGAGCGGGGCAACAGCGGCGTGGGCCTGCGCGTGCCCGCCGCCGGCGACCCGGCGTTTGAAGCGATCGAGGTGCAGCTCGTGGACCCGCGCTACTACGGCGAGGGAGTGGCCATCGCGCCCGACCAGCTCACCGGCGCGCTCTACGGCGCGCTGGCTCCGAAGGAGCAGGCCTTCAAGCCGCAGCAGTGGAACACCGTGCGCATCGAGGCCCGCGGCCCGCGGATGAAGGTCGTGATCAACGGCACGACCGTGCAGGACGTGAACCTCGACGCGCAGACCGCGGCGTTGCCGAAGGGAAAGCCGCTGGCCGAACGCCCGCGCCGCGGCCGCCTCGCCTTCCAGGAACTCGGCCGCGGCGGCGCGCAGGTCGCCCTGCGCCACGTGCGGCTCACGGTCCTGAATTGAGCACGCGGCGCGCAACCTTGCCCCCGTCCGCGGCGTCTGTCGGCGCGGCGATTGACCTTGCCCGACCAGCCACTCCCCGCCAACCCGTCCGCCGGCCCGGCGGACGAGGACCTGGTGCGCCGCGTCCTGGCCGGCGACCGCGAGGCCTTCGAGCCGCTGGTGGTGAAGTACCAGGCGCGCGTGTTCGCCGCGGCGCGCCGGCACGCGCGCCGCGAGGACGAGGTGGCGGACGTCGTGCAGGAGGTCTTCCTGAAGGCGTATGAGCGGCTGCCGGGCTTCCGCTTCGAGGCGCCCTTCGAGCACTGGCTGATGCGCATCGCCACGCACACCTGCTACGACTTTCTCCGCCGCCACCAGCGCCGCCGCGAGGACAGTTTCACGGACCTCGGCGACGAGGAGCGGGGCTGGCTGGAGCGCTTCCGCACGGACCCGGACACGGCCGGCGAGGACGCCGACGCCGCGCGGACGCTGGTGGGGCGGCTGCTCAACGCACTGTCGCCCAAGGACCGGCTGGTCATCACGCTGCTTGAAATCGAGGAGCGTCCGGTCAAGGAAATCGCCGAGCTGACCGGCTGGTCGGTGCCGCTGGTCAAGGTGCGGGCGTTCCGCGCCCGGGCCGCGATGCGCAAGGCCCTGAGAAAGCTCAAGACCCGGACATTCCTGTAACCGCCGCCTTCCGCCGGCGTCTGGCCGGCTGGCACGAAATGAACCCCGACCCCCTCCTCGACAGGCTGCTCGCCGCCGCACGCCGTACCGCCGTGGCGGACCGCGTTCCTTACGCATTCGAGAAGCGGATCATGGCCCGGCTGCCGGCGGCGGCGCGCCCCGATGCCTGGGCCGCCTGGGCGCACGGCCTGTGGCGCGCCGCCGCCAGCGGCTTCGCGGTGCTCGTGCTCTCCGGCCTCTGGGCCGCATGGCCCGCGGCGCAGGCGGCGGACCTGGATGACGCGCTGGACTCCGCCATCGCCGCCGCGCTTCCTGAGACGCCCGAAGAATTGTGAAACGCTGGCAGGTCATCGCCGCCGCCGTCCTGCTCTTCGCCTGCGGGCTGGGCACGGGCCTCTTCCTTGCCCGCGGCGCCACGCAGCCGCGGCTGCGGCCGGACCTGGCCGGGGGCCGGCCGGACGCGCAGTTCGCCCGGCTCATGGAGGCGCGGCTGTTCGCCATCCGGCGCCTGGAACGCGAACTCGACCTCACTACGGAACAGCGGGAGAAGATCGAGGCGCTGGTCAAGGAGACCCAGGCCCGGACGCGGCAGGCCTGGCAGGACATGCAGCCCCGGCTGCGGGAGGAGTTTCGCACCCTGCGCGAAGGCATCCGCGGCGTGCTGACGCCGGAACAGGAGAAGGAGTTCGAACGCCTGATGCGGCGGCCGCGTTCGGGCGCCGGCGGCGAAATTCTGGGCCGCACCAACCGCCCGCCGGACTGAGGCGAGTCCCGGCAGTTGTCGTCCGCGTGGCACCGGCCCTGTTCTGGGGTTCAGGGGGCGGGGGTTAATCCGAGATCCTGGAGGAGGCGATGGGCCAGTTCGGTGACCTTCCACATGGGCGCCACCAGGGCGACCGTGGCTTCCTTGCCGGCCATCCGCTGCGCTCCGCGCGCGGACGTACGCGATGGGGCATCGCCGCGGCGATTCCCTGCCTGGGCGTCGGCGCGCCCTACGCGGCCGCCCCGTCGGCTGACGGGGCCGCGGCCAGCCGGCGGAAGCCATCCGCCACGGGATCGTGCCGGCACACGGACAGGAGGTCGCAATGGTCGCACGCGGTCCGGCCACGGTGGCGGTACGGGGCCACCGGGAAATCCCCCGCGAAGATGTGGCCGGTGAATGCGACCACGAGATCCCGCGCGTGTGCCAGGCGCGCCGCGAGGTCGGCGGGCGCCAGCTTCAGGCGGCCCGCTGTCCACACAAACTGACCGCTGTCGCCGTCGCTCGCATCGAGCGCGGGACGCACGTCCGCCGCCGCGAAGCCGTCATGCCGGAAGCGCTGCCGGAACGCCTTGTCCGCGTCCGCCCCGCCGCCGGACGGGTCCGGGCGCAGCGGCGCATAGAACGCCCCGGCCGGCAAGGCGTCGCGGCCCCCGGCTCGCAGCAGTTCCTCCAGCACGCCCAGGTAAAGCGCCAGCTGCAGCTCGATGCCGGCGTCCGCCAGCGCGTCGTCCGGTTTGCGCGCGGTGGTCTTGTAGTCGAACACCAGCAGGCGCTCCCGGCCGGCCGCGTCACGCCACACGTCCAGGCGGTCCACGCTGCCGGTGAGCTCGGCCGCGCGGCCATCCGGCCCCGTGGCGCGCCACGCGGGCAGCGTGCCGCCGGGGCCGAAACGCAGCTCCGCCGCGTCGGGACGGAAGAAGTTGCCCACGGTCCAGTCGGCCTGGACACGGGCCAGCATCCCAAGCTGGTCCACCAAGGCCGCCGCGCGCGCCGCCGCGGCCGGGTCCCTACGCCAAAACCCGAACTGCGGCCGGCCGAGCACCGTCGCCGCCGCGTCCCTCAACCAGCCCGTGGCGATGTCGGCGGACAGGGGTGGCGCCGGGTCCGCCCCAGCACGCCACCGTTCCGTGAACGTACGGAGGATCTCATGGCGGAGCGTGCCCTCGCGACGCGCGTCCGGTTCCAGCGTCTCGCGCGGCGACGCCCCGAGCAGATGCGCCGCGAGATATCGGAAAGGGCACGCGGCATAGGCTTCGAGCTTCGTGGCCGAGGTCCGCAGCACCGGCCCCGCCAGCCGCGCCGCAAGGGACGGTGACAGCCCGTCATGACGACCATAGGCGGCCAGGCGTACCCAGCGTCGCGCATCCACATCCCCGGCCCGGAGCAGCCCACCGGGCGCGGCCAGGGCGGGCTCGCGCACGAGCCACGGGGCGAGCTCGCACGCATGGAGCGATGCTTCGGCGGACGTATCCGCGTCATGCTCCTCGACGAGGCCGGGGAGAATCCGCCGCAGGCCGGCGAGGTACGGCGAAGGATTCAAGGCGCGGCCCTCCGCGTCGCGCCGGGCCTGGGTGATGACCAGCCGCCCACGGCTGCGCGTGAAGGCGATGTAGGCGTAGTAGCGCTCGTGGCCGAGGCGGCTGCGGGCGTCCGGGCCGAGCGGCAGGCCGTCCGCCGCGAGCTGCCCGCGCTCCGCCTCGGTCAGCAGGCCGCGCGCAGCGGGGGCGGCCGGGAAGAGGCCGTCGTTGAAACCCGCCAGGATCACCAGGCGCAGCTCCGGCTGTCGCGCACGGTCCACGGCGCCGACCAGCACCTGGTCCTGCGCGGGCGGAATGATGCCGGCGGTCAGTCCGGACAAGCCCGCCTCGAGCACCGGCAGCCACGCGGCCGGAAGGCGCGGCTCCCCGCCGAAGCCGAGCGCCACGCCGTCGGCCCAGGCCTGCAGCTGCTCCCAGGCGCTGCGGTGGACGCCCTCGGGCAGCGCGCCGGCCGCCGGCAACTCCGCCCAGCGCTGGAGCGCCTCCGCGACCTTCAGGGCGGCCCACAGCGCGCGCAGTGCATCGGCCAGCCGGACGCCGTCCGGCGCGTCACCGAGCGCGGCGTGGAAGGCGGCGAATGGCGCGACCAGCGCGCTCCGGCGCTCCTCCGCCGCTCCTCCGCCGGGCCACGGCCTGAGCCAGTCATCGCCGTCCAGCCCGCGCGCGAGCGCCTCGTTCTCCAGCTCGTCCACCGTCTCGTCGTCCGCGCCGGCGAGGCCGCTTTTCAGGGCGCCGAACCAGTCCTCGTGCCGCCAGCCGAGCACCGCCGTGCGCAGCGCGCCGCGCGTGAGCTCGGCCAGCGGGTGGTGCGCCAGCGGCTCGCGGCGGTCGAGGAAGCAGGGAATCTCGTAGCGCGTGAACACGCGGCGGTAGGCGTCGTGATGCCCGTCCAGCGAACGCAGCAGGACCGCGCAGTCGCGGAAGCGCCCGCCGGCGCGGACGTGGGCGAGGATCCCGCGCGCCGCGGCCACGGCCTCGCCCTCGGCGTCGTCGGCCGCGAGCAGGCGGACGTCCGGCTCCGCCCCGGCGAAAGGCGCGGGTGCGGCGGCGCACCAGTTCGCCTCCAGCCAGCCCAGGCTGGGCGACTTGGCGAAGCGCGGCGCCCCTGCGGACCGGGGAAGCGGCTCCACCCGCACCTCGACGCCCGGGACGGCCGCCAGCCGGGCCTGTGCGGCGCGGTACGTGCCGGCCACCACGTTCCATGGCGAGAGCCACCCGGTCTCCGTCGCGGCCTCCGGGTCCACACAGAAGGAAAGGTTCATCCGGATACAGAAGGGCGCGAGCGCCGCCAGCAGGCCAAGTTCCTGCGGAGTCATTTCCGCGAAGCCGTCGAGCCACAGTTCCGCCGCGAGCGGGGCCGCCGCCCCAGCCCGGCCGCCGGCGGCCTCACGCAGGGTGGCGGCGGCAAGGTCGGGCAGCGTGTCGGCGTCGGCGAGGGCGTGTCCCGTGAGCCACGCGTCATAGGCTGCAAGGAGGCGCGCGAGGTCGCGGAGCTTGGCGGCGAGCGGCGTGCCGGTCGGCAGGCGTTCCGCGGCGGCGGCCAACCGTGCGGCGCTGTGGCCGTGGCGGCGGAATTCACGGACCAGGTCACCAAGTTCCTGCGCGAACCCGGCAAGCCGCGCGGAGCCGCGGAAAATCTCGAGCTCGGGCTGGAGCCGGTCGAGCAGGGCACGGAGCACCATGACGCGCCCCTCGGCGGGGAGCAGCCGGGCCGGCGGGCGGGCGAGGGCCTCGAGCACGAAGTTCGCGAGGCGCTCGAAGGACAGGATGAAGAGGCGCGACCAGCCGGGGACCTCGCCCGTCTCGAGGAGCTGCCGTTCGAGCTGGAAGGTGGCCTGCTTCGGCGCGAGCAGGATCAGCGGCGGGCCGTCTGGCGCGGCGGCCAGGGCGGCGCGGATCTCGGCGAGGCAGCGCCAGGTCTTGCCGCTGCCGGCGGGGCCGGGGAGGAAGCGCGCCTGCACATGGTGCTTGTAGGCGGCGCGGCGCCTCCGGCCAAGTCGTGCCGGCGGGGAAAATTTTCCGCGACGGCGCAACCCCGCCTTGTCTCGCGGCGCGGCGGCTCGCATCGTCCCTCCATCCCCGGAGTGCCGGCGGTGCCCGCCATGAAGAAAATCGAAGCCATCATCAAGCCGTTCAAGCTCGCCGAAGTGAAGGACGCCCTCGCCGAAGTCGGCGTGCAGGGCCTGACCGTGACCGAGGTGAAGGGCTTCGGCCGGCAGAAGGGCCACACGGAGATTTACCGGGGCAGCGAATACACGGTGGATTTCCTGCCCAAGATGAAGCTCGAGATCGTGGTCGCCGACGAGGATCTCGCGAAAGCCGTCCGCGCCATCGAGGAAGCGGCGAAGACCGGCAAGATCGGCGACGGGAAAATCTTCGTGCTGCCGCTGGAGCAGGCCATCCGCATCCGGACGGGCGAGCAGGGCGACGCGGCGGTGTAGCTGGTGGCGGCGGCGCCCCGTCGCCGAGATTCCCGGGGTGCCCCGCCGCGCGACCACGCAAGTCCGGTGAACCCCTTTGCCACCGCGCCCGCGCCCGCGCACACTCCGCGCCGCATGAAACTGGACGACGTGTACGCGAAGCTCACGGTCAAGACGAAGGCCCGGCTCGCGCTCGTGGTGCTCGACGGCCTTGGTGACATCGCCACGCGCGAGCAGAATTATCTCACCCCCCTCGAGGCGGCCTTCACGCCGAACCTCGACGTGCTGGCGAAGGATTCCGCGCAGGGCCGCATGATCCCGGTGGCGCCGGGCATCACGCCGGGGAGCGGGCCGGGGCACCTTGCGCTCTTCGGGTACGACCCGCTCGAGTTCGAGGTCGGCCGCGGCGTGATCGAGGCGCTCGGGCTGGGGCTGGAACTCAGGGCCGGCGACGTCTGCGCCCGCGCCAACTTCTGCACGCTGGATGACAAGGGCCTCATCACCGACCGCCGCGCGGGCCGCATCCCGACCGAGAAGTGCGAGGAGCTGTGCGCGCTGCTGGCGGCGAAGGTGAGGGCCATCGGCGACACGCAGGTCATCGTCCAGGCCGGCAAGGAGCACCGCTTCGTGGTGATCTTCCGCGGGCCCGGGCTCGAGGGGCCCCTGACGGACTCCGACCCGAACCGCGAGGGGCGGCCCATCGCGAAGGTGTCACCGACGGACGCCGGTTCCGCGAAGCAGCAGAAGGCCGCGCAGCTCGTGGCCGAGTTCTACAAGCAGGCGTTGCCGGCGTTGAAGGGGAAGCAGCCCGCCAACGGCTTCGTGATGCGCGGCATCGCCCACCAGCCGGCCATCCCGACCTTTGAGGAGCGGTATGGCCTGCGCGCGGCGGCGCTGGCGATCTACCCGATGTACAAGGGCCTCGCGCAGCTCGTCGGCATGGCGAAGCTTGAGGGCGCGAAGAACATTGCGGAACAGTTCCAGCAGGCCGCCGCGGCGTGGGACCGCTTCGACTTCGTTTTCATCCACCACAAGTACACGGACAAGGCGGGCGAGGACGGCGACTTCGCCGCCAAGGTGAAGGCCATCGAGGATCTCGACGCCGCGCTGCCGATCTTGATGGCGAACAAGCCCGATGTGATCGCCGTCACCGGCGACCACTCGACGCCGTGCGCGGCCAAGGGGCACTCGTGGCACCCGCAGCCGGTGCTGCTGCACTCGGCGCTGAGCGGCTGGGACAAGCTGGACCGCTTCACCGACACCGGCGCGAACCTCGGCTCGCTGGGCATCTTCGAGGCGAAGTACCTCCTGCGCCTCATGCAGGCGAATGCGCGGATGTTTGACAAGTTCGGGGCGTGAGCGATCACCGCCAAGACGCGGGGGACAACGAGGGCACAGCATGAGGATGGAGCCGGAGAGCGTACTGGACCGGCTTGCCCACAGGGTGATCGGTGCGGCGATCGAGGTTCACCGCGCGCTGGGGCCGGGCTTCCTCGAAGCGGTGTTTGGGGAGGCCAGGTGCCAGGAGCTTGGCCTGCGTGGCATCCGCTTCCGAAGGCAGGTTGTGATTCCGCCGACTGACAAGGGGCATCCCGTGGGCAGTGATCGGCTTGACCTGCTGGTCGAAGGCAGGCTGGTGCTGGAACTCAAGGCCGTGGCAGGCCCGCTCCCCATCAACAAGGCCGTCGTCATCTCGTATCTCAGGGCGACCCGGAAGCGGCTGGGCCTGCTGATCAACTTCAACGTCCCCGTCCTCCGTGCCGGCCTCCGACGCATCATCCTGTCCCGGCCGGCCTTGGCGTCCTTGGTGGCTTGGCCGTTGATTCATCCATGAAAGCCGTCCTCCTCGCCGCGGGCAAAGGCACCCGCATGAAGGAACTCACCGCCGCGCTGCCCAAACCCATGCTGCCGGTGCAGGGCCGGCCCATCCTCGAACACATCCTGCTCGGCCTCCGCGACGCGGGCGTCCACGAGGCCTGCCTCATCACCGGCTGGAAGGAGGAGGCCATCAAGGCGCACTTCGCCGATGGCGCGGCGCTGGGGATGCGGCTCGAGTACGTGCGCCAGGAGACGCCCGACGGCACCGGCAGCGCGGCGGCGCTGGCGCGCGGATTCGTCGGCGAGGATGACTTCATCCTCAGCTACGGCGACATCCTCGTGCGGCCGGAGACGTATGCGCAGGTGATCGCGCGGCTCCGCGGGGGCGACTTCGACGGCGTGATCTCCGTGACCGAGGGCGAAGATGTTACGCAGGGCGGGCTGAACTTCTTCGACGAGCTGTTTGTGTTGTCGCGGCTCATTGAAAAGCCGTCGCCCGCGCAGCTTGATGCGCTGCGGGCGGAGGGCTGGCTGAAGCCCGGACAGCCGGCGTACTACAATGCCGGCATCTACGCGTTCACGGCGGAGCTGTTCGACTTCACCGCCCGCCTCCAGCCGTCGCCGCGCGGCGAGTACGAACTGACGGACGCGATCAGCGCGATGATCGCGGCGGGGCGCAGGCTCGCGGGCCTCAAGATCGAGGGCCGCTGGGTGGACGTGCGCGATCCCGGAGTCTTGGCGAAGCTGGAGCAAGGTGAACTGTAACGTGCTGCCGGCCGCGCGCTTCACGCCATCGGCGCGCCGACGTTGATCCCGTGCTGCAGGCAGTAGGCGGCGTTGGCCACGTACTTTTCGGCCCAGCCGCGCAGGGCGGCGCGTTCTTCGGGTGACAGCGCGCGGACGATCCTCGCGGGCGCGCCGAGCACCATCGAGCCGTCGGGCACCTCCGTGCCCTGCTTCACCAGCGCGTGGGCGCCGATGAGGCACTGGCGGCCAATGACTGCGCCGTCGAGGATCGTCGCGCCCATGCCGACCAGCGTCTCGTCGCCCACGGTGCAGGCGTGGACGATGGCCGAATGGCCGACGGTGACGTGGCTCCCGATCAGGGCCGGGAAATCGTCGGCGAGGTGGACGACGGCGTTGTCCTGGATGTTGGAACCCTCACCGACGACGATGCGGTTGATGTCGCCGCGCAGGACCGCGCCATACCAGACGCTGGCGTGATCCCCGAGCGTGACGTCGCCCACCACCACGGCCGTCTTCGCGAGGTACACGTCACGGCCCAAGGTGGGCGGCCGGCGGAGGAAACGGTCCAATTGCGCTGCGACGGGATGCACGGGCCATTCAAGCACGCCGGCCCCGCGGCGTGCGAGCCGATGCCGACGCCGCGGTTGTCAGCCCTTCAGCGCACGGGTAAGGACCGGCCCGCTTCACGTCCCGCATGACTCCACGCCCGTCCGGTCCCAAGCCCGCAGCGCCCCGTCGCCGGCTGCCGCGGTCGCTGAAGGAGCTGACCCCGAGCAACCATTTCAATCCGCGCACGTTCTTCCACCAGATGGTGTGGAAGGCGCTCGTCACCCCGCGGCGGGGCCAGGTGAAGGAGCCGAAGTTCCCGGCGCTGAAGGAAGGGCAGGTGGCGGTGACGTGGATCGGCCACGCCTCGTTCCTGATCCAGTTCACGGACCTGAACGTCCTGATTGACCCGAACTTCGCGAACTGGCTCTTCCTGTTGAAGCGCGTGAAGCGGGCCGGCCTGAAGCTGCGCGACCTGCCGCCCGCGGACCTTGTGCTGCTGACGCACGCGCACTTCGACCACTTCCACAAGCCCACGCTGCGCCGCCTGCCCAAGCCGGGCATCGGGGTGATGCCGTGGGGCGTCGGCGAGCTGGCGCGGGGGCTGGGCTTCGAGCGTGTGATCGAGCTTGAGTGGTGGGAGCGGTTCGCGCGCGGCGGCTGGGAGGTGACGTTGACGCCCGGCCGGCACTGGGGCGCCCGGACCATCCACGACGCGCACCGCGGCTACGGCGGGTTCGTGCTGCGGCACCAGGGGCGGACCATCTACCACGCGGGGGACAGCGCGTACTTCGAGGGATTTCGCGAGATCGGAGAAAGGCTGGCGCCGGAGATCGCGCTGCTGCCGATCGGGGCGTACTTCCCGGACTCGTTCCGGCAGGTCCACATGGGGCCGGACGAGGCGTTGCAGGCCTTCCGCGACCTCGGGGCGGCGATGCTGGTGCCGATGCACTTCGGGGCGTTCAAGCTCTCCTTCGAGGATCTCGAGGAGCCGCCCCGCTGGCTGGCGGAGTTGGCGCGGCACCACGGCCTGACCGAGCGGGTGGCACTGTTGGAGGAGGGCGTGCCGCGGGTCTTCTGAGGCACGGCCGCACCGCAAAAAGGATTTGTCAGCAGGTCGGCCTTCCCTAACTTGGCCCTCGAATGCACCGCTGCGCGCGGCAGAGCGGCGTTGGCCCCCGCGCGGCATCAACCAACCTCCAACGCCGCTTGAGGAACCGAGACAAGACATGAGCAACATTGCACTGCGGAACGCCCTGATCGCGGCCGGCGTGATCGGAGCGGGCGCCGCGACGGTGGCCGAGGAAGGCTCTGCCGTCACCGCGCTGACCCCCACGGTCATCAGCGGCTACGTGGATACCTCCATCATCTGGTCCATGGACGACCAGGATGGCGCCCCCCAGCTCCCCGGCCGTTCGTTCGACAAGGCCGACAAGATGGACGGCTTCAACCTGAACGTGGTGAAGGTTGGCCTTGAGAAGCCGCTCGACGATTCCGCCTGGTCCGCCGGCTACAAGGTGGACCTGCTCTTCGGACCCGACGCCGTCGGCTGGAACGGCTCCATCCTCGGGGACAACACCTCGGATGTGGGCATCCGCCAAGCCTACGTGGCGCTCCGCGCCGACATCGGCAACGGCCTCGATTTCAAGGTCGGCACTTTCGACACCATCATCGGCTACGAGGTGTTCGAGGCGGGCGGCAACCCGAACTACAGCCGCTCCTATGGCTACTTCATCGAGCCGACGCAGCACACCGGCGTCCTCGCCAGCTACAACCTGACCGACTTTCTGGCGCTCAATGCCGGCGTCGCCAACACCCACACCCCCCGCATCAACGCGCGCGGTGCCGAGGGCCAGGATGCCAACGGCAATCCGGTGCCGGCGGATGACTGGAACGAGGCGTTCATGGCCTCCGCCACCGTCACCCTGCCGGAGGACTCCGGCTTCCTCGCGGGCATGGCGCTGTATGGCGGCATCGTCGGCGGACTGGGTTCCGACGGCACGGACGCCGACAACAAGTACAACTTCTATGCCGGCGCCACCGTTCCCCTGCCGATCACGGGGGTCAGCGTGGGCGTCGCGTATGATTACCGCGCTCAGGAGCTGTACAACGATCCGACCGACACCTCGCTCGGCGCCGTCCAGACCTACGCGAACGCCTTCGGCGGCTACGTGATCTGGCAGGTCAGCGAGAAGCTCAAGCTTGCGGGCCGCGGCGAGTATGCGACCGGCACCTCGGGCACTTACACCGGCGTCTACACTCCCGGTGCAGGCGGCGAGGAGTACTTCGGCCTTACTGCGACGCTGGACTACTCGCTTTGGGCGAATGTGATCTCCCGGGTCGAGTTCCGTTGGGACAAGGATCTGTCGAACGACCGCTCCTTTGGTTCCGTGGATGATCCGAGCAACGACGCCTACCAGCTCGCGCTGAACCTCATCTACAAGTTCTAGGCGCCCCTGCGCCACGAGACCCCTCCCGTTCGCGGGAGGGGTTTTTTGTTGGCCGGGGTCCTGCCGTCAGTCACCGCCCGCAACCATTCGAGACCCGGCGGTCCGCGACCGTTCCGTGACGATTCCGCGGCGGCTCGCGAGGATGAACTCTGCGAACTCCCTCGCCAGTCCGCTGCAGCCGCCGTCCAAGGCCGCCTGTGCCGCCTTCCGGACGGTGCTCCCTCCACGGAAGACCGCGGTGTACACCCGCCGCAGCGCCAGCCGTTCCTCCGCGGAGAGGCCGGCGCGCCGCAGCCCCACGACGTTGAGGCCGCACAGGCCGTTGCCGCCCCAGGCGATGGTTGCCGGCGGCAAGTCCTTCGAGATCGCGGAACCGGCCTGCATCAGCGCGAGCGTGCCCACGCGGCAGAACTGGTGCACCATGCAGTTGCCCGAGATGAACACCCGGCTGCGCACCTCGACGTGGCCGGACAGCAGCGCCCCGTTGGCAATGACGTTGTGGTCTCCCACGCGGCAGTTGTGCCCGATGTGGCTGTGGACCATCAGCAGGTTGAAGCTTCCGATCACCGTGTCCTCCTCCAGGTGGTTCGAGCGGTGGACCGTGACGTGCTCGCGGAAGACGTTGCCCTCGCCGATCCGCAGGCGCGTGGGCTCGCCGCGGTGCTTCAGGTCCTGCGGCGCACCGCCGATCACGCAGCCGGCGTGGAACTCGTTGCGCGGCCCGGCCAATGTCCCGCCAAGCAGGAAGGCCCCAGGCCCCACGCGGCAGCCCGCGCCCAGCTCGACGCCCGCCTCGATGACCGCGCCAGGTCCGACCTGCACGTCCGGCCCCAGCTGGGCACGTGGATCAACGATGGCCGCGGGATGGATCAAGCCGCGCGGATGAAGCGGCGCTCACCGGGGCCGGGGAAAGCTTTTTCCCGCGGAAGTTCGGTGGGCCGCCGGCATGTTTTCGTTTGAAGCGCGCAGCCTTCCGGCCCCACGTTCCACCCGCCCTCGCGCATGGCTTCCCGCGCCCGCAACCGGATCATCCTGCTCGCCCTTGGCGTGTACGCGCTGGACCAGCTCACCAAATGGGCCGTGGTGCGCCGCCTCCCCATCGGCGCGGAGGCCGAGGTGGTGCCGGGCTTCCTGAAGCTCGTCCACTGGGGCAATACGGGCGCAGCCTGGAGCCTGTTTCACGGGAACAACTTCGCCCTCGCCGCCGTGTCGGCCGTGGCGCTGGTGCTGATCTACCTGGCCCGGCACCACTTCGAGGTCCACACGCGCACCGGGCAGGTCGCCATCGGTCTGATCTGCGGCGGCATCGCCGGCAACCTGACCGACCGCCTCGTGCACCACCATGTCGTGGACTTCCTGCGCTTCTACCTGATCCGGCGTGACGGCGAGGAGGTCGGCTTCCCCGCGTTCAACGTGGCGGACACCGCGATCTGCGTGGGCGTGGGCCTGGTGCTGCTGCTGACGTGGCGCGGCGAGCCGCAGGAAAAGCCCGGCCCGCAGGAGGCCGCGGCAGCCACCGGCACCCCGCTGCAGACGGAGTCCGAACGGCCGGGCGGCTGAAGGTGGGCCGGCCGGGTACGCCGCTCCGCCGCGCGGGTGGGGCATCGCTGCGGTGATGCCTCATCTTTTCCGTCCGCCCGCGGACCCGCCGCGGCCGGGCGGCAAGCCGGCCAAGGTTGCCCTGGTGGCCCTCATGCGGAAGCTCGCCGAACTGGCCAATCGCCTCCTCTGGGATCCCGCCTTCACCCCGCCCCCTGAACCCCAGACCAAGACCGTGGCTACCGCCGCTTCCCGCCAAAGATCCCCCCCAGCAGCCCGCGCATGATCTCGCGCGTGATGGTGCTGCCCATCGTCCGCGCGGCGCTCTTGGCCATCGTGGTCGCGATGGACTCTGGCTGTCGGCCGGGGGACCGGGGCTTCGGCTCCCGGCCCAGTGGCACGACCTTCGGACCGCCGGCTGAGGAGGCTTCCACGACGGGCGGCGCGGCATGCGCGGCGGCGAGCTTTTCGTAGGCGGACTCGCGGTCGAGCATCTTCTCGTACACGCCGGCCACGACGCTCGACTGCAGGAGCTGCCGCCGCTGCTCCGGCGTGATGGGACCAAGCTGGCTGCGTGGCGGGCAGACCTTCACGTGTTCGACGACCTCCGGCTGGCCCTTCTCATCGAGGCAGGACACCAGCGCCTCGCCCACGCCGAGGCTGGTGAGGACTTCCTCCGTGTTGAGCTTCGGGTTCGGGCGGAAGGTCTCGGCGGCGACGCGCACGGCCTTCTGGTCGCGCGGGGTGAAGGCGCGCAGGGCGTGCTGCACGCGGTTGCCGAGCTGGCCCAGGACCTTGTCCGGCACGTCCTGCGGGTTCTGCGTCACGAAGTACACGCCCACGCCCTTCGAGCGGATGAGGCGCACGACGAGTTCGATCTTTTCGAGCAGCGCGTCCGGCGCGTCGGTGAAGAGCAGGTGCGCCTCGTCAAAGAAGAACACGAGCTTCGGCTTCGGCACGTCGCCAACCTCCGGCAGGTTCTCGAACAGCTCGGAGAGCAGCCAGAGCAGCATCGTGGCATAGACCTTCGGCGCCATCATGAGCCGGTCCGCGGCCAGGATGTTCACCACGCCGCGGCCTTGGGCATCGGTCTGGAGCAGGTCGTCAAGGTTCAGCGCCGGCTCGCCGAAGAACTGGTCGCCGCCCTGCTGCTCGAGGGTGAGCAGGCCGCGCTGGATGGCGCCGAGGCTGGCGGCGGAGACGTTGCCGTGGGTGGTGGTGATGTCCGCCGCGTGCTCGCCGGTCCACTGGATCATCGCGCGGAGGTCCTTGAGGTCGAGCAGGAGCAGGCCCTGCTCGTCCGCGAGCCGGAAGACGAGGTTCAGCACGCCGGCCTGGGTCTCGTTCAGGTTCAGGAGGCGGGCGAGCAGCAGCGGCCCCATCTCGGAGATTGTCGCGCGCAGGGGATGGCCCTGCTGGCCGAACACGTCCCAAAGCGTCACCGGGCACGCCGCAGGCGTGAAGTCCTCGACGCCCAGCTCCTTCGCGCGCTCGACGATCTTCGGTTTCTGCCCGCCGGGCTGGCTGAGACCGGCGATGTCGCCCTTCACATCCGCCACGAACACCGGCACGCCGCGCGCGCTGAAGCCCTCGGCCAAAGCCTGGAGCGTGACCGTCTTGCCCGTGCCGGTGGCTCCGGCGACGAGGCCGTGGCGGTTGGCAAGGGAAGGCAGGAGGTACACGGGGCGCTCTCCGCGACCGACAAAAATGGGTTCGGGATTCGGCATGGGGCGGCTGTAGCCGAAAGCGGGGCGCGGCTCAATCCCCGGCCGCGGATCGCGGCCGGGAACGGATGGATTGAACGAAACCGCCCTCGCGGCGTCGAAGGATCAGTCTGGTGGACGGCGCTCTGGGTTTGGGGCGTCGTTCTCATGGCGCGGCCGGAGCGGGAAGGAGACACCCGTTCCGGCCTTTTTCGTGTCGCGCCGGGCGCTTCATCTCGCCAGCTCCGGCTCCACCACCACATCCAGCTCCAGCTCCACCGGGCAGCCGAAGCGACGGCGCAGTTCCGCGCGCGCGGCGTGGCGGATGCTGCGGATCTTTTTCGCGCCGATGCCGATGAGCATCCGCTGGTAGCGGTCATTGGCCGCCAGCACCGATGCGAGCACCCGGAGCGCGGGCCGGCCCTCGGCGTCGCGGACTTCCTCCACCAGGCCGACCTCCACATCCGTGCGGTACGGCACCTCGTCGTCCGTGCGCAGGTACACCTGCTCGCGGATCAGCTCGCCGATCTGGAAGGAGCGGTGGGCGTTGGTCAGCTCGTCCGGCGGGTACAGTGGCGGGCCTTCCGGCAGGCGCGCGATCACGGCGGCCAGCAGGCGGTCCAGGCCCGTGCCGGCGAGGGCGGACACCTCGATGACCTCCGCATAGTCCGCCGCCAGCGCGAGCCACCGGTCCCGGGCCGGCTTCTCCGGAACGTCCGCCTTGCTCAGGCAGAGCAGCCGTGGCTGCACCACGCCGGCCAGCGCCTTGCGCACCATCCGGTCCTCGGGGCCGATCGGCCGCGTCGGGTCGGCCACATGGACCACCACGTCAATGTCCTGGAGCGCCTTCCGCGCGCGTTCGTGCAGGCGCTCGACGAGGCGGCTGGCGTGGGTCTTGAAGAAGCCCGGCGTGTCCACGAACGCCGCCTGCCCCTCCGGCCGGTGGACGACGCCGTGGACGGGCTGGCGCGTCGTCTGCGGCTTGGGCGTGACGATGGAAACCTTCGCGCCGACGAGCGCGTTGAGGAGCGTGGACTTGCCGGCGTTCGTCCGGCCCACAAGCACGGCGAGGCCGGCGCGGAACCCGGGAGGAGCGGTCGTACTCAAGGCGGACATGGACGAATCCACCGACGGCAACCCAGGAAACGAAGCCGTCGGGGGCGCCGCGCCCTCCGGGTGTCCTGATTCTCCGTCCTTCGTTCCCTTCGCGGGCCGCGGTGAATTGGCTCTGCCGTCGCCGGATTCGGGCATCACCGGATCAGGCTAGTCCGGTGCGGGCCGCGGAGGAAGGGCTCATTGGCGCGGCCGGGCAGGCCGGCTACCCTCCCTGCGCCATGCCGACCAACGTCCTCGCCGCGGAGCTCCAGTGCTGCTGCAAACGCCCGCTCACCGGCTTCTACCGCGACGGCTACTGCCGCACCGGGCCGGGCGACCACGGCGTCCACACGGTCTGCGCGCAGGTGACGGCGGAGTTCCTCGAGTTCAGCCGCCGCCACGGCAACGACCTGACCACGCCGCGGCCCGAGTACGACTTCCCCGGCCTCAAGCCCGGCGACCGCTGGTGCCTGTGCGTGGAGCGCTGGCAGGAGGCGCTGCGGGCCGGCTGCGCGCCGCCGGTGATCCTCGCCGCCACGCACGCGGCGGCGACGGAGTTCGTGACCTTCGACGAGCTGAAGGCGCACGCGCTGGCCGAAAGGTGAAGGACGTGCGCGTCCCTTCAATCCAGCCCAAACGCCGCCTCGCGGCTCTCCAGCTTCACGACGTCGGGCACCTGCTTCGGGTCGAGGCGCACGAGGGTGCGGTGGGTGCCAGGGCTGAGTTCCACGGTCGTCGTGCCCGGGCCACCGGCCTTCTTTCCGCCCACCCACAGCTCCGCGCCCGGCCCGGCCGTGAGCGTGAAGGACACCGGGCCGGCCTGGCTGACGGTGACTTCCGTGGCGGCGTAGAGCGCGAGCTTGCCGGTCCAGAACTGCGCCTGCGTCGCCTCCGCAATCACCGCGCGCGGCAGCGTGCCGCGCACGAGGGAGGTCGTGGCGGTCCAGCGCCTGTCCGTCCACGGCGCGGTCAGCGGCCACAGCTCGTTGCCCGCCTGCGCGTCGGTGTGGACGGTCTGGGCCAGCCGCCAGCTCCGCGCCACGCCGCCGCGGCTGGCATCGAAGTCGCCGGGCTTGCCCAGCCGGGACAGGAAGGCCACGAGGTCGAGGGCGTCCTGCTCCGGCAGCGGGTCGAGCAGGCCGGCGGGCATCAGCGAGAGCGCGCCCTGCTCGCGGCGGGCGATGTTGTTCTTCGCGATCACGACCTCCTGGTTGGCGGCGTTGCGCAGGACGATCTCCTCGGGCGTCTCGCGCGCCGGCGTGCCGCTGAACTCGAGGCCGTCCTTGGTCTCGATCACGACCGAGTGGTAGCCCTCCTTGATCTTGGCCGAGGGCTGAAGCAGCGCCTCGACGAGGTAGTCCGCCGGCGCGCTGGCGCCGATGCTCGTCATGTCCGGCCCCACGCGCCCGCCCGCGCCGCCGATGGCGTGGCACGTCACGCAGGCCAGCTCCGGCCGGCGATAGACGAACTCCCCGCGCGCCGGGTCGCCCTGCGCCAGCGCGCGGGCGGCGAAGTCCCGCAGCATCTCGGCGGAAAGCTGCCGGGCGTCCACGCTGATGCCGCCCGCCTGCGCGAAGGCGGCGGCGAGCTCGACGTCGTTGCGGCCGCCCTCGCGCGCGGCGCGCAGGCCGGCACGGGCGGTGGGTTCGGGAAGCTCGGCGCCGGCCAGCGCGTCCCGCAGCGGGCCGGCGGAGCCCTTCAGGCTGAGCGCGGCGCGCCAAAGTTCGAGGGCCGCGGCCTCGTCCGCGACCGCGCCGCCGGCCGCGACCACGGCGGGGAAGCAGCGGCCGGGATCGAGCGCGGCCAGCGTGACGGCGGC
>JBJXFY010000339.1:0-12449 GCA_046155815.1 Limisphaerales bacterium
GTGCCGCCGGCAGGATGCCGGCGGCACTCTCCGCCTTCACCAACTCCCTCGCCGCCGATCCCGCCGGCCTCTGGCGGCTGAGCCTCGCCGGCGGAGATCCCGCAGCCGGCCGGAAGCTCTTCGCCGAGCGCGCGGACTGGGGCTGCCAGCGTTGTCACAGGCTCCACGGCGAAGGCGGCGACGTCGGCCCCGACCTCACCGGCCTCGCCAAGACGCGCGGCGCGGAATACGTCCTCGAAGCGATCCTGCACCCGAACAAGGACATCGCGCCCGGCTACGAGAACGTCGTCATCACCCGCAAATCCGGCGGCGCGCTCGCCGGCGTGCTGAAATCCGAGACGGCCACGGAGCTCGTCCTCGACGTACCCGAGGACGGCCGGATGACCATCCCCAAGGCCGACATCGCCGACCGCCAGCGCGGCCTGTCCTCCATGGTCGAGGGCCTGGGCGAACTCATCACTCCGCGTGAGATGCGCGACCTGATCGCGGCGCTGGCGGAGTAGATGTCGCGCGAAGGACGCCAAGGTTGACCGCGAAGGGCCTCTTGTGGCGCGCCGTTTGCGCCACGGTTCATTGGCAAGCCTTCCTTCGCGGCCTTGGCGGCCTTGGCGCGAAACAAAAAATGGCGCCGCTGAGCGGCGCCTTGATGAAACGGTGATGAATCGTCCGGCCGGCCTAGGCGTTGTAGGTGGAGCTGCTCACCCGCCCGCCGGTGCCGGTCCAGTTGGTGTGGAAGAACTCGCCGCGGGGCTTGTCCACGCGCTCGTAGGTGTGCGCGCCGAAGTAGTCGCGCTGGGCCTGGAGCAGGTTCGCGGGCAGCACGGCCGAACGGTACTGGTCGTAGAACGCGAGCGCGGTGCTGAACGCCGGCACCGGAATGCCCTTCTTGGCCGCCGTCGCGACGATGTTGCGCCAGCCCTTCTGCGCCTTCTTGATCTCGCCGCGGAAGAAGTCGTCGAGGAGGAGGTTGGTGAGCTTGGGGTTGTTGTCGTAGGCCTCCTTGATCTTGCCGAGGAAGCGCGAGCGGATGATGCAGCCGCCGCGCCACATGAGGGCGATGCCGCCGTAGTTCAGGTTCCACCCGTACTCCTTCGCCGCCGCGCGCATGAGCATGTAGCCCTGCGCGTAGCTGACGATCTTCGAGGCGTACAGCGCGAGGCGGATGTCCTTGATGAACGCCTGCTTCTTTTCCGCGCTGGCCGCGATGCCGGTGAGCGCCGGGCGCGGGCCCTTGAGCTTGCGGGACGCCTTCACGCGCTCGTCCTTCAGCGCGGAGACGCAGCGGGCGTACACGGCCTCGGCCATGAGCGTGATCGGGATGCCGAGATCCTGCGAGTTGATGACCGTCCACTTGCCGGTGCCCTTCTGGCCGGCGGTGTCGAGGATCCTGTCCACGAGCGGCGCGCCGTCCTCGTCCTTCTTGGCGAGGATGTCGCGGCTGATCTCGATGAGGTAGCTGTCGAGGTCGCCCTGGTTCCACTCGGCGAAGACCTGGTGCATCTCGTCGGCGCTCATCCCGAGGCCGGTCTTCATGATGTTGTAGGCCTCGCAGATGAGCTGCATGTCGCCGTACTCGATGCCGTTGTGGACCATCTTCACGTAGTGGCCGGCGCCCTGCTCGCCGACCCAGTCGCAGCAGGGGGTGCCGTCGTCCACCTTGGCGGCGATGGCCTGGAAGATGGGCTTCACATGGGGCCACGCGGCGGGCGAGCCGCCGGGCATGATGCTGGGGCCGCGGCGCGCGCCCTCCTCGCCGCCGGAGACGCCGGTGCCGACGTAGAGCAGGCCCCGGCTTTCGACGAGCTTCACGCGGCGGTTCGTGTCGTCGAAGAGCGAGTTGCCGCCGTCAATGATGATGTCGCCGGGCTCGAGGTGGGGCAGGAGCTGCTCGATGAACTCGTCTACCGGCTTGCCGGCCTTGACGAGCATCATGACGCGGCGGGGGCGCTTGAGCTGGGCGACCAGCTCCTCGATGGAGTGCGCGCCGAGGACTTTCGTGCCCTTCGCCTCGTTCGCGAGGAACTCGTCCACCTTGGCGGTGGTGCGGTTATAGGCCACGACGGTGAAGCCGTGGTCGTTCATGTTGAGGATGAGGTTCTGGCCCATGACGGCCAGGCCGATGAGCGCGATGTCGCCTTGAGGTTCCATGTCGAAATCTTTCGGAAGCCGGGGAGGTTAGTCGGCGCGGGCGGCGCGGCCAGCGGATTTTTCCGCCTGCCTGCCTCGCCACAGCGCCGGCTACGGTGCGCGGTGCAGTTCCATCACGCCCTCGTCGAGCTTCGAGGCGTAACGGGCGGTGATCATGCCGTCGTGGGCCGAGCCCTCGATGCGGTACGCGCCCAGCGGGAAGAGCTGCCGCTCGCCCGCCAGCGCGAGGCTGCCGTCGGGCTGCGGCGTGACCGTGATCTCCACGTCGTACGCGCTGCCGAAGACCCGCCACCACACGCCGTGGAACGACGCCTGATACGTGCCCGTGCCGCCCTGCGCGAACACCGCCCGCAGCGCGCCGTGGTGACCGTTCTTGTCGCTGCGCCATTCGCCTTCCCAGTGGCCGGCCAGGCTGTCCGGATACGCCACCGGCGGCCGGGTCCGGCGCCAGGCGCCGTGGAAGGAGGAGCAGCCGGTGAGCAGCAGGACGAGGAGGCAGGCGGCGGTCGGGCGCATGGCGTAGTGAAGCCGCCGCCCCTCCCGTCCCGCAAGACCGGCGAACCGGCCAGGTGAACTCCCTGTCGACGCGGTGCGGCGGGGCGCTGCCTTCATCCTGCTGCGACGGGGGCGTCGCCGCCACGGGTCACTTCACCGCCTCAAGCTCGAAGGACAGGAACCACGCGGGGAAGAGCCACGCCCAGCGCTGCTCGTAGGCGTGCGGGTGGCGGTTCGCGAGCCGCCACACGAGCTTGTTCACCAGCGTCGGCCGGAAGACCAGGCTGCGGTGCCGGATGCGGAACCCGCGCAGGCCGTAGTTGTGCGTCGTGCCGTCCACGAGGAAGTAGTCGAACGAAAACCACCCCATGTGCCGCGTGTGCGTCGGGTCGGTGTACGAGTTTGCGCACGAGAAGTGCGGCGTGGTGACCACCAGCCGCCCGCCCGGCCGGCTGATGCGGTGGATCTCCCGCATGAAGCCCACGAGGTCGGCGACGTGCTCCACCACGTCGTACACCAGCGTCTCCTCGAAGTGGCCGTCCGGCAGCGGGTACGGGAAGCGGTTCAGGTCCATCACCAGGTCCGGCTTCACGTCCGGCACGAGGTCCACATTCAGGTGCGTGTCGAAGTGCCGCGCGCCGCAGCCGAGGTTGAGCTTGGTCTTCATCCGGGTTGAACCGCCGGCGGCAGTGTGCCGCGTTTCGCCGCCAGCGTCCGGTAGAAATCGAGGCCGCGCCGCGCCGTGGCCTCCCAGGTGAAGTGCCGCGCCACATGGTCGCGCGCGGCGGCACCGAGCCGGAGCGAAAGTTTCGGGTCGTTCACCAGTTCGCGCAGCCGCGCCGCCAGCGCGGGCCGGTCGTGCGGCGGAACGATGTGGCCGGTCACGCCGTCCACCACGAGTTCGGGCAGGCTTGCGGTGCGGGTGATGATGACGGGCTTGCCCATGGCCATGCCCTCAAGCGTCACGAGGCCGAGCAGCTCCGCCTTGTCGAGTTCCGGCCGGTCGGCGGGCACGGAGACCTGGAGCACGACGTTCGCCCCGGCGTACTGGCGCTTCAGCTCCGCGTCGTCCGCGTCGGTGATGAACGTCACCTGCTTCCCCGCCGCCGCGGCCTTCACCTGGTCAAAGTACGCCGCGTCATACGGCCGTCCCACGACGCGCAGCGGCGTGTCCGCGTCCACGGCCTCGACCAGCGGCAGCACGCCCTTGTGCGGCAGCAGCCGGCCGACGAAGAGCGCGTAGCCTTCGGGCCGGCCCGCCGCGCCCTCGAACAGCGCCGGATTCACGCCGCCCAGCAGCACCGTGCGCGGCTGCGGCCAGCCGTCGAAGAACTTCGCGGCGTAGTTCGAGAGGAAGGCCAGCCCGTCCGCGCGCCTGCTGAGCGGCAGGCCCGGATGGAGTTTCCCGAGGTAGGTGCTCCAGCACGGCGTGCCGCCGCCGACATCCGTCAGCACGGCCGTCTTCCGCGCGAGCCGCGCCTTCAGCAGCAGCAGGTCCGCCGCGGGCGTCGGGAACACCATCAGGTGAAACACGTCATACTGCGACCACGCACGCCACGTCTCCCCCGTCGCGGGAAACAGCCACCGCTCGCGCTCGTGGCGGATGCCGAAGGTGCGGACCCCGAGGTCGCCGTCCTGCCGGCGGGTCGGCGTGCGGTCGAAGAAGGCCAGCGTCGTGGGCGTGAGCCGCGCGAGGGCGCGTGCGTACTCGAGCGCGTAGCGTTCGCCGCCACCCACGGTGGGCCGGCTGGCGAAGTACGACGCCGGCAGCACCAGCACCCGCGGGCGGAAGGGCGCGTCGGCGGAAGGCGGGGTGGGATCGGGCGGGGCGTTCAAGCGCGTTGCAGCAGGGCACGGGCGACCACCGGCCAGTCGTAGTGCTCCGCGTAGGCGGCCCGGGCGGCCACGCCGAGCTCGAGCCGCGGCGCGGGATCGCGCGCCAGCACCGCCGCCGCGGCCTCGAACGCCGCCGGGTCGCCCGCGGGCGTTGCCCGCAGGAAGCGCGCGCTCCGCAGTGTCGGGCCGGTGTTGTGCCCCGTGGTGGACAGCACGCAGCAGCCGTGCGCGAGCCCGGCCATGAAGGAGCCGCGGCGTTCCGACACGCCGTCCACGAACGGGAGCACCAGCACGTCCACGGCCTGCAGCGCGCGCGACACCTCGTCGGCGGCCAAGTAGCCGAGCGCGCGGTAATGCGCGCGTTCCGCGGCGTCCATCGCCGGCTCCGGCCCGGCGCCGATCACGAGCAGCGAAGTCTCCGGCGCGGCCCGCCGCGCGGCCCGCCAGGCGCGCAGCACCCAGTCGAACTGCTTCGCCGCACTGACGGTGCCGAAGTATGCGAACACCGGCCCCGCGCCGGGCAGCCGCTTGCCTTTGCGCCACGCCACCCGGTGGTCGTCCGGCAGCGGCAGCACCGGAACGTTCGAGGGCGAGGGCGCGAGGAAGAAACGCCGGTCCCCGCCCGCCGGCAGCCAGGCCTCGGTGGAAATCCCGACCGCGTCCGCGTGGCGCGTCACGCCGCGCCACATCAGCCGGTGCGCCAGCGCGTACCAGGCGTGGTGCGGCCGCCAGCCGAACGGCGCGGCGATCTCGTGCGCGATCACGAGCTGCCGCCGGCCCCGCGTCCGCAGCGCGCCCATCACGCGCGGCACGGCGAAGTTCACCCCGCCGCGGCCGTACATGTGCGGCACGTACTGCCAGACCGTCGTGACGCCCTCGCCGCCAGCCTCGAGCGCCTGCGCCGTGAGGGACCCAGTGTCATTCCACCGGCTCACCGTGTCGCGCACGGTGAAGGGCTCGCGCCGCTGGCGGTCGAGCGAGGTCAGCACCGTGACCTGTGTGTGCTTCGCCAGCTCGAAGGCCAGCCGCTCCGTGTGGTCCGGCAGCCCGCCGTGCCCCGGCGGAAACAGCGGCGAGACGATGACCACGGGCGGAGGCATCGGCAGGCGGTCTCAGAAAAACATCGAACATCCAACACCGAACACCGAACGCCGAATGGAGGAGGCATCCGCGCTCATTGGGCGTTCGGCGTTCGATGTCCGTTGTTCGGTGTTCCACATCGTCTCAATGCCGGAAGTGCCGCGTGCCGGTGAACACCATCGCCATCCCGCGGTCGTCCGCGGCGGCGATGACCTCCGCGTCGCGCACGGAGCCGCCCGGCTGGATCGCGGCCGTTGCGCCCGCCTCGCCCGCGGCGATGAGGCCGTCGGCGAACGGGAAGAAGGCGTCGCTGCACACCACGCTGCCGGCAAGGTCCAGCCCCGCCTCGCCGGCCTTCCAAACGGCGATGCGGCTCGAGTCCACGCGGCTCATCTGGCCCGCGCCGATGCCGAGCGTGCGGTCCGGTCCGGCATAGACGATGGCGTTGGACTTCACGTGCTTCACCACGCGCCAGCCGAAGCGCATCGCGCACAGCTCGGCGTCGGTCGGCACGCGCCTCGTGACGACCTTCAGCTCCTCCGCGGCGACGGACTTCGTGTCGCGCTCCTGCAGCAGGTACGAGTCGAAGCCCACTCCGCGCAAATCCCAGCCGCCCGCACCGGCCGGGCCGCCCAGCATCTCGACGAGGCGCAGGTTCTTCTTCTTCTGGAGCGCCGCCAGCGCCTCGGGCAGGAACGCGGGCGCGACGATCACCTCGCTGAAGATCTCCGCGATGGCCTGGGCGCAGGGGCCGTCGAGCGGCCGGTTCACGGCGATGATCCCGCCGAAGGGCGCCTGCCGGTCCGTGGCGAACGCCCGCTCCCACGCCTCGCGCAGGCCCGCACCCTGCCCGACGCCGCAGGGGTTGGTGTGCTTGAGGATCGCGAGCGTCGGCACGTCGCCGGCAAACTCGCCGATGAGCTGCGCCGCCGCGGTGAGGTCGAGGATGTTGTTGTAGGAAAGCTCCTTTCCGTGGAGCTGGCGGAAATGCTCGCCGAACGCGCCGTACAACGCGGCGCGCTGGTGCGGGTTCTCGCCGTAGCGCAGCGCCTGCGCCTTCCGGACGCCGAGCGTCAGGCTGTCGGGCAGGCCCGGCGCCTCGCCCGCCGCGGCGGCGAACTCGCGCTGGAGATGCGCCGCGATGGCGGCGTCGTAGGCGGCGGTGCGCGCGAACACCTTTGCGGCCAGCCGGCGGCGCAGCGCGAGGCTCGTGTTCCCGTCCGCGGCAAGGGCGGCGGCGACCTCCGCGTAATCGGCCGGGTCGCAGACGACGGTGACGGACTCGTGGTTCTTGGCCGCGCTGCGGAGCATCGAGGGCCCGCCGATGTCAATGTTCTCGATCGCGTCGTGCAGCGACACGCCGGGCCGGGCGACCGTGGCCTCGAAGGGGTAGAGGTTCACCACCACGAGATCAATCGGCGCGATGCCGTGCTGCTTCACGGCCGTCTCATGCTCGGCGTTCCCGCGCAGGTAGAGCAGGCCGCCGTGGACCCTCGGATGCAGCGTCTTCACGCGGCCGTCGAGCATCTCGGGGAAGCCGGTGTGCTCGGAGACGTCCTTCACCAGCAGGCCGGCGTCGCGGAGGGCCTTCGCGGTGCCGCCGGTGGAGAGCAGCTCGACGCCGGCGGCGGCGAGGGCGCGGGCGAAATCCACCAGACCGGCCTTGTCGGAAACGGAGATGAGGGCGCGCTGCACGCGGGACGACATGAGGCGGGGAGTGTCGGCGTGGAGGGGGGAAGCTCAAAGCCGAAAAAGCTCCAACGGTCGAGATCCAAGCTCCAAGGAAGCTCCACAGCCGGGCTCCAAGTTCCAAGCGCCGCCGGGCAGCTTGCTGCCAGCCTGGTGGTTGGAGTTTGGGACTTCTTTGAAGCTTCTCCTCCCGTTGCACCGCGTCCCGCGCCCGCTAGCTTAGAGGGTCCTCGCATGACCACCGCCGAGCTGCGCCACCGCATCGCCGAGCTTCGCAAACGCCGCCACAACGGGCCGACCGTGTTCGAGCTGGGCGTCACCTTTGCGCTAATCGCCGGGGCGCTGTGGCTGCTGGGCGCGCACTTCGCGTGGTGGTCGGCCGTCCTCGCCTATGTCGTCATCGGCTTCATGCAGTACCGGCTCGTGCTGGCGTCGCACGAGGCCACGCACCGGACGCTGCTGACGCCCGTGTGGCTCAACGAGGCCGCGGGCGTCTTCTGCGCCTCGCTGGTCGGCGTCTCGCTCTTCACCTACCGCCGCGCCCACCTCGAGCACCACAAGTCGCCGCAGACCATCGAGGAGGACATTGACGGCTACATCTACCGCCCGCTGCTCAAGGCGACGCCGGGCTGGGAGCGCGCCTGGCTGCTCGTGACCGGCAACTACGCCGACATCGCGACGAAGCTGAAGCGCAAGTTTTTCGGCGACGGCGGCCTCGAAGGCGCGCACGCCCTCAAGGGCGAGGAGAAGCCGTCTGTCCGCGAGGTCTTGCTGCAGATCGCCCCGCTGGCCGTCGTGCAGCTCGGGATGCTGGCGCTGTTCACCTTCGGGCTGGGGATGTGGTGGGGCTATTTCGCCTTCTGGATCGCGCCGATCTTCACGATGGCCCTGCAGCTCGACCGCGCGCGCACCTTCCTCGAGCACGGCTACAACTACTTCTACCCCGGCCCGCCGGAGCCGGACCTGACCATTGCGCCGCAGAGCACGGTGGACATCGAGACCTCCTGGCTGGGGCGGTTCCTCTTCGCGCCCTTCGGCTTCAGCGAGCACCAGGCGCACCACGCGCAGCTCACCGTGCCGTACTACAACCTCCCTGAGCTGCGCTCGCTCCTGACCGAGGGCCAGCCCGGCTACGTCCGACGCATCCGCGGCTCGTACCCGGTGATCCTGGGGAGAATGCTCCGCGCCCCGCTCGCGCCGGAAATGGCGGCGAAGGTTTGAAGTGGCCGGTTTACCGTCGGGGCCGGCGGTCGTCCGCTTCCGGCAGGAACCACATGGCCTTGCCGTGGAAGTCGAGGAGCGCGCGGTGGTAGGCGAGAAAGTCCGCGCCGAGCACGCCGGCGGCAACCTCCGCCTCGTCTCCCCGTCCCTCGCCCAGCCGCCATTGCGCGAGGTCGGCCACGCCGAACTCGAACTCCTTCAGCGTCGTGCCGCCCAAACCAAATGTCTCGAGGCGCGCGACGGACAGGGACTCCGCCCGCCGGGCAGCCACCCCGCCGATCTTGTAGCGCGAGGGATACAGCTTGAGCCCGAGCCGCCGGGCCACCTCCTTGTCGAGGATGCTCCACACGCCCCCGGTGTCCACGACGAGCGGCACCTGCTCGTCGCCGATGCGGCCGGCGGCCGTGAAGGCGAGCGCGGGGGACACCGTGAGTTCGGCGCGGCCGAATCCGCTCCGGCGCAGGCTTTCCTCCAACGCCTGCCGGTGCGTCGCCGGCGGCTCGGAGCCGCGCACGAAAAGCCGCCGTTCCTGAAAGTCAATCAGCGCGAAGTTGCGGAACAGGAAGTCGCAGCCGAGCACGGCGGAGGCCGGAAGCTTGCTGGTCCGGCTGGCCAGCCGGCGCACCCGCACCGGCTGGTTCAGGAACTGCGCGCCTCCGATCTCCAGGCGTTGGGCGAGGTGCCAGTTGGTGCCCGTCAACTCGCCCAGAAAGGAATCCTTCACCCCGGCCACCCCGTCGCCGACGCGGGGCAGCTTGTCCGCCCGTGATTCGTCCACCGCCGACAGCGACCAGCCGGAGTCCACGAAGAACCGGGCCTTGGCCCCGTTCAGCTCGCCATCCACGTAGAGATGGTTGTCCAGGTGAAACAAGGGGATCGGAAAATACCCGAGCCGCTGAAGGAATGACTCGATGGTGGCCGGCTTGTCCGCGGCGACGGCGGATACGGCGGCCAACGCCAGCAGCAGGCCCAGGTACGAACGCATCTGCATGAGAGGGCTTCAGTCTCGCCCTCGTTTGACCGTCGGCAAGTGGCCGATCGCCCGCGGACTCGCCGCGCCCGGCCGCCTCCCCTAGCCTCCCGCGCCGTGTTTTCCGACCCGCCGCCTACCGCCTCCGTCGGCTCCGACAGCCATTGCCTGATCTGCAGCCATCCGGAGTGGCGGCTGGTGGTCCGCGCGCCGGATTTCGAGTACCGCTGCCGGCCAGGCGAGTGGTCGCTCGCGGAATGCACCCGCTGCGGCCACGTCTCGGTGCATCCGCTGCCGGAGGTCGCCGACGTGCCGGCCCTGTATCCGCCCTGGTACTACACGGTGAACCGGAAGTCGCCGATCTACATGGAGGGGCCGGTGGTCGAGGCGAAGATGGTGAAGGACGCCGAGAACTTCCGCCGCCGGCTCGGCGGCCTCGCGGTGAAGTCCGTGGTGGACGTGGGCGGCGGCAACCTGACGCGGCTGATCAAGCTGAAGGAAGTCTTCAGCCGCCCGCCCTCGGAGGGGCGAGCTCCGCGAGCCTTGGGCGGTGAGGGGGCTCGCGGCTGTGACGGGGCTCGCCCCTCCGAGATGCGCCCCTCCGAGATCGAGGCCGTGTGCCTCGACCTCCAGTTCGATGCCGCCGTGCTCCGGCAGGCCGAGGCCGCCGGCCTGCGCTGCGTCACCGGCAACGTCGAGACCGACGTGAGCGCGCTGCGCGACGGCGGGCACGAGTTCATCATGCTGCGCCAGCTCATCGAGCATCTGCGCGACCCGCGTGCCGCGCTGCGGCAGCTTCTCCCCAAGCTCGCGCCCGGCGGCGTGCTCTACGTCGAGACGCCGAACCGAGGTGGCTGGGATCATCGCCTCTTCCGGCGACGCTTCTGGGGCGGCTACCACATCCCGCGGCATTTTCACCTCTTCACGCAGGAATCGCTCGGCGGGCTGCTGCGCGAGTGCGGCTACGAGGTGATGCAGGCCGGCTGCACGCCCTCGATCGCCTTCTGGATCATCTCGCTGCGGAACGCGCTCGGCCTGAACTCCATCGAGCGCGGCCGGTCGCTGTGGGAGTTCCTGAACCTGAAGAGCCTCCCGGTCGTGGGCGCGTTCTACGTGCTGGACCTGCTCTGGCTGAAGCTCGGCGGCGCCACCTCGAACCAGTTCGTCTTCGCGCGGCGGGCGGAGGCGCAGCTCGGTCATCCTCTCGCACCGCCGCCTCCGGCCGGACTTTCCGGAGCGCAGGCCCTGAAGATGAACCCGCCGGACCCTTGATCCAGCGCCACCCGATCCGGTTCTCCATTGGTGGCGATCACGGGTTGCAGTGTCCCGCAGTTCAGGGCGGAGTCATGGGTGATGCGTCCCAACGCCGGCACCACGGCCTCCTGCACCACGCCCACGGCCGGCACGCGGAAACGCGGGATGCCGGCTATGGCTGCCAGATCGGGCGGGCCTGCCGGTTCGCCCATACCTCCTCCCGGCTTCCGTTCGTCGGAGACGAGGTGACGAAGTGACGAGGCTCCATGCTTCCAGATGGAATCGGAGCCGCCTCACGTCGGCTCCTGCCAGGCAGGGGTGTTGGGGGACGGAGCGGCAGTCCCGCCCTGCCAGTCCGGCCTCCGTGCGCCTGCAACCCGGTTCACTTCGTTTCCATTGCTCCCTTCCGCGAGGGGAATCGTGTCCTCACGTCGCCGCCGGCTGCGGCCTCGGCGTCCGCCGCCGGAAGCAGTACACCACGATGCCCGCCAGCAGGATCAGCCCGCTGGCCTGGTGCGCGGGCGTGATGACGCCGAGCACGTAGGCGGGATAATCGCCGCGGAAGAACTCCACCGCCGCGCGGCACACGGCATAGGCCAGCAGGTACACGGCGAAGACCTGCCCCTCGAAGCGCCGCCGCGGGAACAGCCACGCCAGCAGGCCGAACAGCGCGAGGTTCAGCCCCGTCTCGTAGAGCTGGGTGGGATGCACGGGATGGCCGAAGGTCTCGTGGCCGTTGGGGAAGCGGATCGCCCACGGCAGGTCGCAGCGGCGGCCGAAGCAGCAGCCGTTCATCAGGCAGCCCAGCCGGCCGAGCGCGTGTCCGAGCGCGAGGCTCGGCGCGAGGACGTCGGCCAGCGCCCAGAGCGGCACGGCCTTCACGCGCGACCAGACGATGGTCGCCAGCGCCGCGCCGATCAGGCCGCCGTAGAACACCAGCCCGCCGTGCCACACCGCGAACACTTCCCACCACGGCTGGTCCGCGAAGTCGCGCCGCCAGTACGAGACGACGTACAGCGCCCGCGCCCCGACCACCGCGCCGAGGATGATCCACGGCAGCAGCTCCCAGACCAGGTCCGGGCGGACGCCGGCCCGCGGCGCGCGGCGGGCGGCCGTCCAGCCGCCGAGGTAGAAGCCCAGCGCCACCAGCACCCCGTACCAGGTGACCGTGAGCGACCCGAACTGAAACGCGATCTTGTCCACCGCGGCCAGTGTGCCGGCGGCCGGCCGGACGGCACAGGGGGAAAAGGGGATCGTCCTCGTCCTCGTCCTCGTCCTCGTACTCCTGCTACTGCTCGCCAGTACTGTCGGGGAGCTGACGAGGACGAGGACGAGCAGGAGGCGACCCACAACGACCCACCCGCCCACGAGACACGCGGCGGCGTTCAGAACAGCCGCAGGCCCGGCGTCGGGTGCGGCGGGGGCCAGACCCAGTCGCCGGTGCGGTCCACGTCCTCAAGCATCACGCCGCCGTCGTCGCGGCCGTTGAGGCCCACGGACCAGAGGTCGAAATGGCCGTCGTCGCGGCGGCGGTAGCGGAGCGGCTGGCCGTCCAGCGGGTCGCGCGGCAGGTCGGGCAGCAGCGCGGGCACGAGTTCGGCGAGCGCGGCCGGATACGCACCGGTGCGGAGGCGGTGCCGCTCCAGCGCGCAGGCCGTCTCGGCGAGGCGCGCCACGACGGTGGCGCGGGCGGCCTTGGCTTCGGCCTTGTTCACGGCCGGGAGGAGCATCCGGGCCATGAGGTTGTGCGGCGTGG
>JBJXFY010000341.1:0-5329 GCA_046155815.1 Limisphaerales bacterium
CTAATCCGGCCCCTGCCTCCGGGGATCGGAGCGGGGGAACCAACGGCCGGTCGTGTGACCGGCCCGGGGCGAACGAAGACTCCATTCTTCGGGGCCACTTTCCCGGCCCAGCCCGTCAGCTAACCCCGTCGGCGTGGGAAAGGGGTTTCAGGCCGCGGCGTTTCCTTCGGGCCGCAGTTCCTGTTTCCCCTTGTCCGTGACGGTGCCGTGGCACGGCGCCGTGGCGGACGGAGCGGTGAACTGCACATGAACAAACCAGAAGCGTCGCCGGGACGCCTGGCCGCGCTGCTTGTGGGCGCGCTGGGCGTCGTGTATGGCGACATCGGCACCAGCCCGTTGTACGCGCTGCGCGAGTGCTTTCATGCCGCGCACGGGCTCGAGGCCAACGCCCGCGACGTGCTGGGCATCCTGTCGCTCCTGATCTGGTCGCTGGTCCTCATCGTCTCCGTGAAATACCTCGGCGTGGTGATGCGGGCCGACAACCGGGGTGAAGGCGGCATCATGGCGCTGCTCGCGCTCGCCGTCAGCCGCCTGCCGGGCGGCAAGAACGGCGTGCTCCTCGCCGTCGGCGTGTTCGGTTCCGCGCTGCTCTACGGCGACGGCATGATCACCCCGGCCATCACCGTGCTCGGCGCGATTGAGGGCCTGAAGGTCGTGACGCCGAAGTTTGGGGAATGGGTCGTGCCGCTGAGCTGTGGGATCATCGTCGTGCTGTTCTCCGTGCAGCGCCTCGGCACCGGCCGGATCGGCAGCATCTTCGGCCCGGTGATGTTCGTCTGGTTCGCGGTGCTCGCGTTCCTGGGCGTCCGGGGCATCCTGGCGCAGCCGGCGGTGCTGGCGGCGTTCAATCCCGTCCATGGGGTCCGGTTTTTGTGGGAGCACGGGGGCGTGGCCTTTGCCGTGCTCGGCTCGGTGTTCCTGGCGCTGACGGGGGCCGAGGCGCTGTACGCGGACATGGGGCACTTCGGCGCGCGACCCATCCGCGTGGCCTGGTTTTCCGTCGTTTTTCCGGCGCTGGTGCTGAATTACCTGGGCCAGGGTGCGCTCGTGCTGGGCGATCCGCTGGCGGTCGAGAATCCCTTCTATCTGCTCGCGCCCGGCTGGGCCCGGCTGCCGCTGGTGGGCCTGGCGACGGCGGCGGCCATCATCGCGTCTCAGGCCCTCATTTCCGGCGTGTTTTCCCTCACGATGCAGGCCATGCAGCTCGGCTACGCGCCGCGCCTCGAGATCGAGCACACGTCGTCCACCGCGCGCGGCCAGATTTATCTGCCGCAGGTCAACTGGGCGCTGATGTGCGCCTGCCTCGGCCTGGTGGTGGCCTTCAAGTCCTCGAACAGCCTCGCCGCCGCGTACGGCATCGCCGTCTCGCTCACGATGCTGGCGACGACCTTCCTGCTGTACTTCGTGGCGCGGTGGGTCTGGGGCTGGTCCGCCGGCCGGGCGCTGGCGGTGACGCTCTTCTTCGGCTTCATCGAGGTCGCGTTTTTCGGCGCGAACCTGCTCAAGTTCACCCACGGCGGCTGGTTTCCGCTGCTGGTGGGCGGCATTCTGTACGTCTGCATGGCCACCTGGTACCGCGGCCGCGGGCTGGTGCGTGACCGCGTGCAGGCCGGCGCTCTGCCGCTCGGCATGTTCCTCGAAAGCATGCAGCGCAAGCCTCCCGTCCGGGTGCCCGGCACCGCCGTCTTCATGACCGGCAACGCCGAGGGCACGCCCGGCTCCCTCCTGCACAACCTGAAACACAACAAGGTCCTCCACGAACGCACCGTCATCCTGCGCTTCGCCACCGCAGACAGCCCCTACGTCGTCCCCGAGGAGCGCGTTCAGGTCGAGCAGCTCCCCGCCGGCTTTTTCCGCGTGACCGGCTTCTTCGGCTTCATGGAACAACCGGACATGATCGAGGTGCGCCGCGCCTGCGAGGTCGAAGGGCTCACCTTCCAGCCGATGGAGACCACGTTCTTCCTGGGCCGGGAGACGATCCTGCCCTCGGCCAGGCCGGGCATGTCCCGCTGGCGCCAGCGCCTCTTCTCGTTCATGTCCCGCAACGCCACCCAGGCGACCACCTTTTTCCAGCTCCCGCCCAACCGCGTCGTCGAGCTCGGCATGCAGGTGGAGGTGTAGGCCGCGCGAAGCGACGGATTCCACGGAGGGTGCGGACCCCGCGGATCCCGGTCCTCCGCGGGACGGAACTTGAAGCTTTCTCCCCGCACCCGCCTGTGGCCCCCTGCCGGCCTCCATGCGCCCAACGCGAAGTCATCGCCGCACGTGGCTGCTGCTCGTCGGATTCCTCGGGCTGGTGCTGGTGGCGGACCTGTTCTGGCTGCGCCGCTGGTGGCGCGGCCGCCAGGAGCAGCGCGCTGCGCCCTACATCCACGCCGCCGCCCGGCTGCACGGCCTCGACCCGGCGCTGGTCAAGGCGGTGGTCTGGCGTGAGAGCCGGTTTGATCCGTCCGCACGCGGCGGGGCCGGGGAGCTGGGCCTGATGCAGGTTGGCGAGATCGCCGGCCAGGAATGGGCCGACGAGCAGGGCGTCGCCGGCTACCGGCACGAGCATCTGCTGGACCCGGCCACGAACACCCTCGCCGGCGCGTGGTACCTGGCGAAGGTATCCCGCCGCTACGGCGTGACGGACGATCCCGCCGCGTACGGCCTGGCCGACTACAACGCCGGCCGGGCGAACGTCCTGCGCTGGCAACGCGGACCTGCCGCCACCAACAGCGCCGCGTTCCTGGTCCAGATGGATTTCCCCGGAACGCGCGAGTACGTGCGGGCCACCTTGAAGAAGCGGGAGGAGTACCGGGCGGCCGGCCGGCAGTGAGGCCGTCGCGAAAAAACAGGACGGGCTGCGACCGACACACGGTTTCCGGCCGCAGCCCGCCCGGCCGCCCACACGGGCGGCTGGCGATGTCTACGCCGGTTTGCCGGAATTGCAGCGGAAAAGTTTCGCGGCGGGAATTTATTCGCCACGCCCCGGTCGCCGGCTTTCTGGCCCGCGGCGGAACCGCCTCACCCGCCGAACAGTTCCCGGAAGGCCTGCCGCGCCTGCCGCGCGGCGGAATCGGGGTCGGGCGTGGGGAAGACTTCCGCGGTCACGGCACCGGCGTAGCCGATGTCCCGCAACGCGGCGGCGATGGGCGGGAAGTCCGTGTGCCCGAACCCTGCGGCGAGGCGGTTGCTGTCCGCCAGATGCACGTGGCCGAGCAAGGCTCCCGCAGCCCGAAGCGCGTCCGGGACTGAGACCTCCTCGATGTTCAGGTGAAAGGTGTCCGCGAGCAGCCTCACGTTGCGGGTGCGCAGCGGGGCGAGGAAGGCGGCGGCGGCGGCAAGCGTGTTGAAGAGGTTGCCTTCGTAGCGGTTCAACGGCTCCACCAGCAGCGGCACGCCCAGCGCATGGGCGCGCGGACCAAGCTGGTCGAGGCTGGCCCCCAGCCAGCCGCGCGCCTCCTCCACCGTCACGCCTTCGCCCGCCCGGCCCTGCATCGAGCCGATGATGGCCGGCGCGCCAAAGGCGCCGGCGAAGTCCACCAGCGCCGCCACGAAAGCCCGCGCGCGGGATCGCTCCACCGCGTCGGGGTTCGTGAGGGAAAGCTTCCGCGTGACCCAGCCTGCGCCGGTGCCCACGGCGGCCAGCCCCAGCCCGTGCCGTGCCAGCGTCCGCCGCACCTCCGCCGCGTCCAGCGCCTCGGCGGAGGGTGGATAGAGCTCAATGGCCGGAAAGCCGGCCGCCGCCGCGCGGGCGCAGCCGTCGTCCAGCTCCCCGTGGAACACGAACGGGCCGCTGCCGGCTTCCGGCACGAGGCAGACGGTCACGGCGGGGTACATGCCGGCGAGGCTGGCGGGCCGGCGTCCGCGGGGTCAAGGGGGCCGCAGCCTCCCCGTACTTGCTCGTCATCTTGAACCCAATCCTGAGCTGCCTGAGGATTAAGAGAACCCTTGGGATCAAGGACGGCAGGCTGACGATCCCGGGCCTGCCCGCGTCCCGTTCTCGCCCCGCCTCTGTGCGTCGCAACGCACATTGGAAACGAGGCCGGAATCCGTTAGCAGAACAGGAAGACACCCGACCGCTCCTCGCCAGCGACCCATTGACGGGCGAAGCCCGGACCACGCAACCTCCCCCAACCCCAGAACGTCATGACCCAACCCACCACCGCAGGCGACGCCCGCCGGTTCCGGCAGCGCGCCTTCACGCTCATCGAACTCCTGGTCGTGATCGCCATCATCGCGATCCTCGCCAGCATGCTGCTGCCGGCCCTCGCCAAGGCGAAGGACAAGGCTCAGGCCGCCGTGGACATGAACAACAACAAGCAGATCATGCTCGGGATGGCCATGTACACGTCGGACAACGACGAAGCGATGCCTTCGCCCGGCTGGGGTTTGGCAGACAAGAGCTGGGCTCACGGCGCCAACACGCCCTCCGCCGCCGGCGAGCTGCTTCCGACGCAGCGCAACTACTCCAACCAGATCCTCAAGGTGAAGGAGGGCCAGCTTTATCCCTTCATTCAGACCCATCAGGTGCTGGTCTGCCCCAAGGACAAGGTCGAGCAGGCGGGCAGCAAGAAGGCACTGTTTCGTCAGCGCGACATGAAGATATCCAGCTACGTCTGGAACGGAGCCATCATCAGCTACGGCAATCTGACCGGCGGCAAGACCCACAAGGTGACCTTGTTCCAGCCTACGGCGATCCTTCAGTTCGAGGCGGACGAGCAGAAGCCCTTTTTCTTCAACGACGCCTCAAGTTTCCCCGACGAGGGAATCTCGCAGCGCCACGGCGGAGGCTTCGCCCCGAATGAGCGCGTGGACGTGAAGGGCGGCGGCATCGTCGGTACCTTCTCCGGCTCGGTCCACGTCATGAAGTACAAGCGCTTTTACGAATTGGCCGGTCGAGTGGACGGGCGCGGAGCCGGGCTTCGCGATGTGCCGAACGACCTGTGGTGCGACCCGAACAGCAAGCGCGGCGGTGCTCAATAACCTGATAACCCCTCGCAAGACATGTACCTGTCCCCCCAGCGGCTCCTCGCCGTTCTGTTGGCCGCGCTTGCGGTAGCGGTGGTCGCCTGTTCCAAGGACGAGTCGGAAGAAGCCGCCGCGGTCGCGCCACCCGAAGCGGCTGCGGAGGCTGCCCCGGCGGAGGAAGTTGCGGAGGCCGCTCCGGAGCAGGCGTTTGAGCCGGCCGCCAATGTCCAGGGCACCATTGAGGAAGCGGATGCTGCGATGCAGCAGAAGAACTACCAGCTCGCAGCCGACTCGCTGCTGAAGATGCAGCTAAGCGGTACCCTCCAAACCGACCAGCAGGCTTGGGACTACAACCGCCGCATGACGATCCTGCAGG
>JBJXFY010000344.1:0-20391 GCA_046155815.1 Limisphaerales bacterium
ATCAAGGACGGCAGGCTGACGATCCCGGGCCTGCCCGCGTCCCGTTCTCGCCCCGCCTCTGTGCGTCGCAACGCACATTGGAAACGAGGCCGGACTCCGTTAGCAGAACAAGAAGACACCCGACCGCTCCTCGCCAGCGACCCATTGACGGGCGAAGCCCGGACCACGCATCCTCCCCCAACCCCAGAACGGCATGACCCAACCCACCACCGCAGGCGACGCCCGCCGGTTCCGGCAGCGCGCTTTCACGCTCATCGAACTCCTGGTCGTGATCGCCATCATCGCGATCCTCGCCAGCATGCTGCTGCCGGCCCTCGCCAAGGCGAAGGACCGGGCCCTGCTGACGAAGGATCTGAACAACATCAAGCAGATGGGGATCGCGATGCATCTCTACACCAACGACAACGACGATTCGTTGCCGCATCCCAGTTGGGGATCGATCCCTGACGGGCCGAACAACTGGTGTTACGCCACGCGCGACAAAAACGGGAGGCCCATACCGTCCGCGGCCGGCAGGAGCGGCGAGAATGCCCTGACGAACCAGCTTCCGTGGTTCAAGGAGGGGCAGCTGGGACCCTTCCTCAGCACTCATCAGGTCTTGATCTGTCCCAAAGACTGGGCTGAGTCCATGGGACGACTGAAGAACCTCTACCGTGAGCGCGCCGTGAAGCTGACCAGCTACACTTGGAATGGCGCGCTGTCTGGTCTCGGAAGCCAGCTTGCGGGCGGCAAGACTTTCAAGGCCAACCAGTTTCGGCCGTCGGTGGTGTACGTGTGGGAAGCCAACGAGTACGACTCATTCTGGTTCAACGATGCTGGCAACCAGCCCCACGAGGGCGTCTCCCAGCGCCATGCCGGCGGCAACCCCGACCCGCGCCGCATCTACGCCGATGTGAAGGGCGGCGCAGTGGTGGGATTGATGGACGGCGGCGCGCAGTTGATGAAGTTCAAGAAATTCTATGACATGGCAGGCGTCCGGCCGCCCAACGGCGACCGCTTCCGCCCTGCGGAACTGCCCAATGACCTCTTTGCTGTGCCCGGCAGCACGACGGGTGGCTACTGAAACCCGAACGTCCCGCGCGCCATGAAACTTGTTCCAATGGCTTGTTCGGTCGCGTTGCTCGCCGCGTTGGTCGGCTGCGGCGGCAAGGATGATGCCGCCGACGCGGTGGCTGCGGAGGCAGCCCCCCCCGGAGCCGAGGCCCCGGCTGCCGATGAATCAGCGGAAACTGTCGTGGCCGATCTGCCACCGCCCTCCGACGGCAAGGCTGCCGACTTCGGTACGGCATTGGAGCAGCGGGATTACGTCCGTGCAGCTGATTTGATCATCCAGCAGTCCCTTTCAAGTCAGCCAGGGCAGGCGGATGACTCCATGGTTCGCATGCGAGAACTTCAGATGAAGCTCGCCGATGCTATTGCAGCCGGGGATCCTAAAGCAAAGCAGGCCGCAGAACTGCTTCGCCGACTTGGCCGACCACCCCGCTGATCCAGGCTGAAGCCCGGGATTTCTTGCATGGCACCGGACCAAGGTCCGGTGCCATTTTGCTTCGTGTCGGTTGGCAGTCGCCCTAGATCAACTGCAAGGCTGGAATGTGGTCGCCTTAAGGGATTTTCCGTCCAGCGTCCCGCTTCGCGAACGTCGTCGTTGTCCGTAAGCTTACGCTGACCCTTTTGACGTCCGGAGCAGACGTGGATCAGAACTGATACAGGAAGCCCACCACCGCCTGGATGGTTCCGCCCAGTTCCGCCTCGGCCGTGCGTGAGCCGGCGCTGATCTCAAAGTCTTCCATCACCAGGTACTGCGCGCCTGCGTACACGCCGCAGCGCCGGCTGAAGGCCGCCGTGAACTGCGCTCGCCCGTAGCCGCCCCACAGAAGTTCGTCGTCCGACGCGGACGCCGACTGTGCCAGCGGTGCGCCACCCGGCACCGTCGCCGATTCCGAGTAGGAGAATTCCGCGTCAAACCAGGCGACCGCGAGCCCGCCGCTGATCTGGAGCGCGAGGATGTCGCCCAGCGGGATGTCCACCAACGGACCGAGGCGGGCACCCCACCAGTTCGCCTCGAGCCGGCGCGTGCCCGAAAGCGTGCCGCCCGTGGCGGTGGCGGAACGGGACGGCTCGCGGTCCAGCAGCGGTCCCGGCCCGTCGTACGTGCCGGAGTACGGCGCGCCGGGCGCCAAGGCACCGCCGAGTCCAAAGGTGTCGCCCACGCGCTGCAGCGAGGTGGCCACGGTGCTGGAATCCTCGACACCGAAGTCCACCCACGAGACGCCGAGTTCCACGCCGACGCCGGCGTCCGCCCAGTCCGTGAGGATGCGGCTGTAGGTGAGTTCGGCGCCCCACTGCGGGTCGTCCGACACGCCCTGGATGTCGGCGCCGGGATTGCCCTGCAGCGCGTTCATCGTGAGGCCGTCGGGGCCGGACTGGGAGGCCTGGTCGTAGCCCCAGTTCCACGTCGTGGCGCTGCCGGGACCGGAGGCGTCCTGGCGCACGAAGCCGTCGTCGTACTCGCGGTCGGCGCCGCCAAGGGAATTGGGCCGGAGGATCGGCGGCAGCGCGGCGGCCTGGCTGCGAAAATTCACCTCGGTGTTGAAGCCGAGCACCGCGCCGAACTGGAAGCGGTTCAGCGGGCCGTCGGGCTTTTCGGCACGGGCGGCGGGCAGGGCCGCGAGGGCCAGACCGCCGGAGACGGCCAGCAGCGTGCGAAAGGAGACGTTCATGCGTGGGGAATTTTGGGCTTCACGGTGCCGCCGCGTCCAACCGGAACACGCGGTAGAAGCGGGCCGGGCCGGCCGCATCCCGCGGCGCGGTCTTCGGCGCGCCGGTGTCCACCCACTGCGCGCGCGAAGCCCCGGCGGTCACCCTGCCGGACGCGCTTCGCCATTCGCCCACGGCGTCCGCGTACTGCACCAGGTAGCGCGTGCCGGGCGTCGCCGCGAACTCTACCAGCGGCCGCCCGTCGTGAAGCAGTTCCACCCGGTCCACCGTCACGCCCACGGCCCCGGCCGGCACGTCGTCCGGCGGACGCGGCACCACCTCCGCCACGGAGTAAGTCACCCCATCGAACCAGGCCCGGCTGGCGCGGTAAAACTCAAAGGTCATTTCCGTGTTCGCCAGCCGCGGCATCGGCCCGCGGAACAGGAACGACCATTCGCCCGGCCCGGTGCGCTCGCCGCCCACGACTTGCACGTCGTCCGGCACGCCGCGGAGACGGAGGCGGACGGCCTGGGTGGCGTCCGCCCGCAACTGCCAAAAGGTGACCTGCTGCCGGAGCAGGCCCGTCTGGCGGTCCAGTTGGATGGGTTGCGGCGTGCCGAAGTCGGGCTCGGTGACGGTGAGCGTCTGGCGGGCCGCCACGTCGCGCAGGACGAGACGTGCGCCGGAAGGCCAGGTGATTTCCACCCGGTTGAGGCTGGTGACGCCGCCGAGGCCGAAATGGGCCACGAGCTCGAGGCTGGCGCGGTTGTCGCCGGAATGGATCTCCCGGTACTGCCCACCGAAGGGCACGCCGCCGCCGTACGGGAAGACCGCCACCTTCACCCCGCGGCCATCCGGCGCGGACGGCCCGCGCGGGCTGACCCGCAGCCAGGCGTTGCTGTTGCCCGTGTTGAGCAGGAGCTGACTGGCGGCAATTCCGCTGCTGAAGCTGGCCACGTCGAGGAAGCCATCCCCATCTGCGTCCGCCACGGCGCAGCTCCGCAGGTCATTGGCAAATCCCGGCAGCGGGACGGTGATGCCGAGGCGCGTGAGCTCCAGTGCGTCGCCGCCGGCGAAGAATTCCAGACGGTTGTCCCGTCCCAGCGTGATCAGGTCGAGCCGGCCGTCGTTGTCCAGGTCCGCCCACACGGCGCTGCGCGCGTCCCCGGTTTCTTCACCGGCCCCGCCGCGGTGGAAGTCACCGTCGGCATTTTGGAACCAGAGCTGGTTGGTGGCGCGCTCGTTCGCGAGGAACACGTTGGGCCGGGCGTTGCCGAACGAATAGTCCACGGCCACGCCGGTCGCGCCTGGCGGCATGTACTCCGTGATCGGCGCATTCGTCGGCGCGGCGACGAAGTTCGTGCCGCCGTAATTGAACCAGACGCCGTTCGCCGCGCCCCGGCGGGCGACCACCAAGTCGGGGAAGCCGTCGAGGTTGAGGTCCGTCGTCGCCGCCGCGTGCGCGGCGGGCTGGCCGGCTGCGAAGGGCGGGGCGATGCTGCGCTCGAACGAACCATCGCCGCGGCTCAGCCACAGGTCGTTGCCCGGCGCGGCGAGGTTGCTGAAGAGCGCGTCCGGCCGGCCGTCCCGGTTGGCGTCGAGCCAGTTCACGGAGACGGACTGGCGGTTCTCGTCGCCGAACGCGCCGGGCAGTGGCGTCAGATTTCCCGCCACGTTGCGCAACAGCACGTTCGGCCCGGCGGCATCCGCGAAGGCGAGATCAAGGTCATCATCGCCATCCCAGTCCGCCCAAGCGCCGCCCTGAACGCTCGCCGTAAACGGCAAACCACCCAGGTTGTTGGTGGCCAACCGCAGGATTCCGCCACCGTCATTTCGGTACAATTTGCCGCCATCGGATTGATTTGCGACGAACAGGTCCGGATCGCCGTCGCCGTCGTAGTCGCCCCAGGCGCCGCCGTGGTTCTGGATGCCCAGCCCGAAGCTGGTGCGCGACTCGAGCCGGAAGTCAGGGAACCGCTCGCACGCTTCCAGAAACTCCCCCGGTCCCAGTGCGGCCGACGCGATCCGCACCCGGTCCAGCACCCCCTCAAGCCAGAAGCCGCCGATGCTGTTGGCGCCGATGGACACGCCCGCCATCGGCCCCGTCGCAGGCGGCGCGGGGGCCTGGTTCGTCGCCACCAGCACGCCGTCCACGTACAGCCGCAGGAACAGGTTGCTGTACACGCCGGCGACGTGATGCCGCGCGCCGTCGTCCGGGAATGGTGCGATCGCAGCGGCGCTGCTCAGGTCCGCGCCCACCACGCTGAACGCCACCTCCCGCGTGCCCTCGTGGAAGGCGAGGTTCCACGGGATCAAGCCCGGCCGCCCCACGCCGCCGTCGCGGCCCACCACCTGCCGCCAGAAGCCGAAGCCATCCCGCCCCGCCTCAAACACCGCCTCAAGCGTGAACGCATTCGTCAGGTCGAAGTCCGGCGCATCCGCCACGAGGAAGCCGCTGCCGAAGCCGAACGGCGCGCCTTCCGGCAGCACGAGGGAACTGCCGCCGCCGCACGCGTTCGTGCCAAACGACGGCGCGCCGAAGAGCTGGACGCTGTCATGCTGGTTGCCCGACTGGTCCGTGATCCCCGCCAACGGCCGGCCGGGCGTGCCTTCGTCGAAGGTCCAGTCCGCCAGCACCGGCACGAAGTTCGGCAAAATCGGCGGCGGCGGTAGGATGACGGCAGTGAAGTGCTGGACCGGTGCAGGCAGGGCGGTTCCCGACCCGGCCATCAACGCGCAAAGCAGGAGCACCCTCATCATGGAAGCGGAGGCCAGCGTCTGGCAGCCGCGAATGCCGGTACAAGCGCCAAAGCGCCCCTGTCGCTCGCTTGCCGCCTCGGGGCCGGCAGGTCTAGAGTCCCGCGGCGGTCGCCCCGATAGCTCAAATGGCCAGAGCGGCGGTTTCCTAAACCGTTGATCCAGGTTCAATTCCTGGTCGGGGCACCAAGGCCCCGGGTGCGTGGCGCCGGATAAGGCAAGATAGTGGCTTGCGAAAGCTTGGCCGCCGTGGGAGAAGATGCGGCCCGTGCGATCGGCTCGGGGTAGTTCATCGGAATCCGAACGAAATCACGCACTCACCTGTCCTATCTGGCATCAAGTCGTAACAAAATGAGCGTTGGAATCTTCATTGCCAGCCTTCTCGGGCTGGGAGTCCTCATGGCGGTGGGTATCATCATCGGAGCATCCGCCGTGCTCGAGTTTCAAACCGCCACCATGCCGGGCCGCTGGCCGCGCATGGTTTTTGGCGTCATCCTTTCCCTGATCCTTGTGCTCGTGTCCGGCGGCGTGGTGTACGCCGTTTTTGAGGCGCGGCATCAGGAGGCCATCAGCGTGCGCCTGCCGCGCAATTAGCCGCGGCCGTTCCCGGCTGGCGCGGCGGCCGGGCGGCGGTCCAGTGTGCGGGTGATGTCCGCCGCGCCTCCCGTCCTGCCGCCGGTGTCCGGAGTCTCGCCTCGGGACTGGCCTGCGCCGGACCGCGCCGCCCTCGCCCGTGCGCGCGAGCTTCTCGGCCGAACGAGCCTCGCGGTGCGCTTCGCCAATCTCGTCGGGGCGCCGCTCGAGCGCGGCTTCCAGCTGCTGCCCGCCAACTGGCGCGCCACCGTGCAGCACGCCACCGACACCGCGCTGAAGGCGGCCCTGCGGGTCGCTGTCGGCTCCCTCCCTTCGCGGGCGGGCGGGCGGCCCTCCAACCGCCTGCACAGGCTTCTGGCGGGAACTTCCGGCGCGCTCGGCGGCGCCTTCGGCTTTTCAGCGTTGCCGGCGGAGCTGCCCGTCTCCACGACGCTGATGCTGCGTTCGATTGCCAGCATCGCCGCCAGCGAGGGCCACGACCTGCGCGACCCGGAGACGCGGTTGGAATGCCTCCAGGTCTTTGCGCTGGGCGGCGTTACGGAAACGGAGGCGCGTTCCGAGCAAAGCTACTGGCTGGTGCGCGCGGGCCTCGCCCAGGCGTTGCGCAACGCCACCGCCGCGCTTGCCGCGGGCTCCCTGAGTTTGGAACTCACCCCGCCGGTCGTCCAGTGGATGGCCCGCATTGCCGCGCGGTTTGGCGTGGTGGTGTCCCAGCAGGCCGCCGCCAAGGCCGTGCCCGTGCTCGGTGCGGTTGCCGGTGCGGCGGTCAATGTGGCCTTCACGGAGCACTTCCAGCGTCTCGCCGAGGCGCACTTCATCCTGCGACGGCTGGAGAAGGTGCATGGCGCCGGGACGGTGCATGCGGCGTTTCATGCGGCTCGGTGAAGGGCATGGTCGGGTCAGCTTCCGAACCACGGGAAGAACGGGGCCGGCAGGCCTGAGATCCGGAGTCGGGAGCTTCCCCGGAACTTGAAGGCCGGTGCCTGGATCCTCGTCCCGCCTCATCCGGCAAGCCGAAGCAGTTCCCCAGCCTCCGGCAATTCCCCAAGCAGGGCCCCGGCCGTCAGCTTCTGCCCCGGCAGCAGCAGGTCCGGCGCGATCTCCGCCAGCGGCGCGAGCACGAAGCTCCTCCGGTGCGCGCGCGGATGCGGCAGCGTCAATTCCACGGAGTCGCGCCGCAAACCGCCGAACGCGATGAGGTCGAGATCCACCGGCCGCGGCGCGTTCAGGAGCCGCCGCGGCCCGCGGCCCGCCCCGTGCTCGTGGGCCTGCATCGCGGCCAGCAGCGACTCGGGTGTCTCCCCTGGGCGGGCCGCGAAGACGGCGACGGCATTGATGAACGGCGGTGAACCCGGGGGACAGCCCGCGGGCGTGCTCCGCCAGAGCGAACTGGCGGCGAAGCCTCCGCCCGCACGTCCGCGCAGCCAATCGAGCGCCGCGCGGACCTGGGCGGTGGGATCGCCGAGGTTCGCGCCCACGGCCACCACCACACGTGGCGGCGGTGCCCGCCGGTGGGCCTCAAACCACGCCAGCGCCCCGTCCAAGTCGTGAAAGTCGCCCTCAAGCTGCGCCTCAAACGCCTCGTGCAGCACCCGGCCCAGCTCCGGTCCCGGCGTGAGGCCGCGACCCAGCAGGTGCCGGCCCAGCAGGACCGGACGCGGCGCGGCCTCGCGCAGTTGCAGCGCCTCGGCCTTCGCCCGCAGCGCGCGCACGGTCGCGGGTTCGATGGCCGGCAGCGGCGGGCGGCCCATCGCGTCGGCGGTCATCACCACGCACAGGCGTTCGATGGTCTCCGGCGCGACGCGGCGTGCGAGCCGGCGCACTGCGCGGTCCGTCGGCGCCTCAAACCTCGCCATGTGCCCGCGCACCAGCGGAAGCACGCGCTCGCGCACGGCCACCGGCGCATCGAGCCGCCCCAGAAACCGCTCCGCGATCTCCGCCCCGAGTTCCTCGTGCCTCGGCGAAACGATCCGCCCACGGCCGTTGCGATCCTCGCGCTGCGTCGTGACCGGTTTGCCCACGTCGTGCAGCAGCACGGCGAGGCTGAGCACGATGCGGTCCGTCTCCAACGCGTCGCGCCATGCCGGCAGCGTCACAAGCGCGTCGAGGCTGTGCAGCGTATGCGTCCACACATCGCCCTCGGGATGCCACTCCGGGTCCTGCGGCGTGCCGCGCAGCGCGGCGAGTTCCGGGAAGTCTTCCAGCCAGCCGCCGTCCACGAGGAAGCGCAGCCCCGCCGAAGGCCGCTCAGCGCGTGCGGCCCACTTGAACCATTCGTCCCGCACCCGCTCCTTCGCCAGTTCGGCCAGCGAGCCGCGCATCGTCCGGCACAGGGCCAGGGTCTCCTCCGCCGCCGTCAGGCCGAAGCGCGCGGCAAACTGCATCCCGCGCAGCACCCGCAGCGGATCCTCGACGAACGCCGGCCCCGTGTGGCGCATCACCCTCCGCTCCAGATCTTCCCGGCCGCCGAAAAAATCCAGCACCTCGCCCGAGCGCGGGTCGTACATCAGGGTGTTGATCGTGAAGTCCCGGCGGGCTGCGGCGTCGCGCGGGGCGATGCCGGGATCGAGCGTGACGGTGAAGCCCCGGTGGCCGGGAGCCGCCTTCGAGTCGCGTCGCGGTACGCTGAAGTCCACGACCAGGCCGTCCGGCAGCGTGAGCTTCACGACGCCGAACGACCGGCCCACCAGATCCGCCCGGCCCCAGGGTTCGAGTGCGGCCAGCAACGCGTCGTAGCCCGTGCCGAAGACCTCGACGTCGAAGTCCTTCAGCGGTCGGCCGAGCAGCGCGTCGCGCACGCAGCCGCCAACCAGGAACGCGCGGCGCAGCGCCGGCGTTTCGGCCAGCACGCGGGCGAGCAGGGGCGGCAGGTCGGGCCTCATGCCTTGCCCAGCCACTTCCCAAACCAGCCCGCCAGCGCGCCGGAATCATGGAGCCGCGCCAGCACACCCGCCGGCCCGTGGACGGTGAAGCCCGGTCCGTGCGCCGGGCCGTTCAGCACGCACACGTCCGCCGCGCCGGTGGCGAGCTGCCGTTCGGCCGCGGCGCGGGCGGCCTCCGCTCCGCCGTCCACCTCGTACTTCCAGCCGGCAATACGCGCGTTCGGAAACCAACCGCGCAGCGAGGGCAGCAGCTTGAGCGCCGGCTGGAGCTCGAGGCGCACCCCGCCGCCGCGCGTGGGCAGCTTGCCGTCGGTGAGCACCCGGCCGGCCTCGTCCGTCACGCGCCACACGTCGAAGTCCGTCAGCGCCGCGGCATGCAGCACGGCACCCACCTCCTCCCGCCGCGCGACGGCCTGGAGCTGTTCCGCGAGATCCTCATTGGTTGAGAACGGGCGGATGACCGCCGGCTCCGGCGGCGCGGCGCTGGCCATCTCGCCCCGGTACAGCAGCAGCTCGTGCCCGGCCGCCTGCAGGCCGGCGTGCAGCACGGTGCCAAGGGCGCCGGTCGAGGCGTTGGTGATCCGCCGCATCCGGTCTACCGGCGTCCAGGCCGGGCCACAGGTGATGATGATGCGCATTCCGCTGCCCCAAGAATGCCGCCGCGGCGGTCCGGCGGGAAGGCGCGGCCTCGGTTGCCATCTCCCGCCGCCGCGTCACGCTCGGGCTGCGCTGTGTCCGCCCCACCCCATCCCTCGCCCGCCGGCTGCCTGCGCCAGCTCGTCGCCGGCGTGATGCGCGATGAGCCCGCGCTCGAGGCCGTGCGCCTTGACCGCGCGCACGACGGCCTGGCGGTGGCCACGCTCGGGCCCCGCGGGCACGAGGAACCCGTGAATCGGCTGGGGGAGGCCCTGCGCGACGCCAGCCGCCGCGGCGACCTCAATGCCTGCCGCCTCGCCACCGGCGGCGGCGACTGCGCGGCCTGCCCGCTCGAGGCGGACGCGACCACCCCCGCCCTCACGGTGCTCTGCGACGACGGCATCCCCACCCTCGCCCGCGTCACCTGCCCCACCGCCCCGCGCTTCTGGCGCTGGCGCGACCTGCCGCTGCCCCGGCTCGTCACCCGGGAACCCGCCACGCCGGACGAAGCCGAGCACCATCCCGACGAATGGAAGTGGCAGCTCGCCGCCGCCGCCCTGTGTGCGGCCGCGGCGCTGGCCGGCTGGCGTCTGGAGGCCGGGCCGGCGGCGCTGGCGTGCCATGTCGCGGCGTACGTCGCCGGCGGCTGGTTCGCGGCCATCGAGGCCTGGGGGAGGCTCCGTGAACGCAAGCTGGACGTGCATTTCCTCATGCTCGCCGTCGCCGCCGGCAGCGCTGCCATCGGCGCGTGGAGCGAAGGCTCCGTGCTGCTCTTTCTGTTCTCCTTCTCCGGTGCGCTTGAACACTTCGCCCTGCACCGCACGCAGCGCGAAATCCGCGCGCTGATCCGCGGCGCGCCGAAGACGGCCACCGTGATCGGGGCCGCCGGGCGCGAGAGTTCTGTTCCCGTCGGCGATCTTACGCCCGGCCAGCGCATCCTGGTGCGGCCCGGCGAGCTGTTTCCCGTGGACGCGGAAGTGTTGCAGGGCGCGACCGCCGCGGACGAGTCGAACCTCACTGGCGAGGCCACGCCCGTGGACAAGGCCGCCGGCGACCCGCTGCTTGGCGGCACGCTGAACCTTTGGGGAGCTGTGCAGGCAACGGTCCTGCGGCCCGTCCAGCACAGCGCGCTCAGCCGCATCCTCGACCTCATCCGCCGCTCGCAGCGGATGCGTGCGCCGTCCCAGCGTTTCACCGACCGCTTCGGCACCCGTTACACGCTGGCCGTGCTCGGCCTATGCGCGGCGATGTTCCTCTGGTGGTGGCTCGGCGCGGGGCTGCCCGCCTTCCGCGGAGAGGCGGGTCGTGCCAGCGCCTTTTATCGCACGATGACGCTGCTCGTCGTCGCCTCCCCCTGCGCCCTGGTGCTCTCGATTCCCTCGGCGATCCTCGCGGCCATCGCGCGGGGCGCGCGGCAGGGCATCCTCTTCCGCGGCGGCGCGGCGGTGGAAAAGCTGGCGCAGGTCCGCATCGTCGCGATGGACAAGACCGGGACGCTCACGACCGGCGAACTCGCCGTCGGCGCGGTGGAGAGCTTTCCACCCGGCCGCGAGGCGGATGTCCTCGCCCGCGCCGCGGCGATCGAAGGCCTGTCGCACCACCCGCTCGCCCGGGCCGTCACTCGTCATGCCCGCCAGCACGGCGTGGCTCCGCTGGTGACCACGGACGTGGAGTCCGTGACCGGCCAGGGGCTGCGCGGCCGTGTGGCCGGCGTGCCGCTGCGCGCCGGCCGCCGGGCCTTTGCGCTGGGTGGCGACGCCGGCCCGGAGGCCGTTCCGCCGCCGCCCGGGGCATCGGAAATCTGGCTCGCGGCCGACGACGGCCTGCGCGGCCGGCTGCTCCTCCGCGACGCCCTGCGCCCCGCCTCGCGCGGCGTCGTGGAGGCGCTGCGCGGACTGGGCCTGCACACCGTGGTGCTCACCGGCGACCGCGCCGCCACCGCCGAACTCCTCCGCCGCGAACTGGGCGTGGATGATGCCCTCGCCGAACTGCTGCCCGAGGACAAAGTCGCCGCCATCGTGGCCTGGACGCAGGCCGGGCAGCCCGTGGCGATGATCGGCGACGGCGTCAACGACGCTCCGAGTCTCGCCGCCGCGCACGTCGGCGTGGCGATGGGGGCCCGCGGTTCGGATGCCGCGCTCGAACAGGCGGACATCGTGCTGATGCACGACCGGCTGGAGAACTTCCTGGCGGCCTTCGCCCTCAGCCGCCGCGCCCGGGCGGTCATCCGGCAGAACCTCGTGCTCTCGCTGGCGACCGTCGTGGTGCTGATGGCCGCGGCGTTGACCGGCAGGCTGCCGCTGACGATTGGCGTGCTGGGCCACGAGGGCAGCACGGTGGTGGTGGTGCTGAACAGCCTCCGGCTGCTGCTGGTGCGTGCGGCGTAGTGGCTGCGGCCGGTGTGGCTGCGGCGCCCCCGCCGCAGAAAGTGCCGTCGGCGCCTCGCCGCCCGTCTGACTTTTCGGCGGCTGCCGCGCCGGGGCGGCGCGGACAACTTCCCGGCGACGAGGCGTCGCCGACACGGACGCTTCGCGCGCGGCAGAAAAGGGTGTGGCTCCGGCAATCGGCGGTTTGCGCGCTCCCCTCGTTGAACCGTACAAGGGGGCACCGCCATGAAAATCAAACCTGCCCGCAAACGTGGCGACGTGGTCGCCCGCCTCGGCAAATCCGACACCGCGCTGCTCGACCAGGGCACGCGTGCCGCGCTCGCCGCCCAGGCGCCGGTGCGCCTCGCCAAGATCCTTGTGCCCTCGGATTTTTCGGAGAACGGCCGCAAGGCCTTCGCCTATGCCACCGCGATGGCGAAGCAGTTTGGCGCCAGGCTCGTGCTGCTGCACGTCGTGCAGGTGAACTACTCCTACGGGGAAATGGGGGCGATTGACTACGCCGCCCTTGAGCGCGACCTCCGCACCGGCTCGAAGAAGCAGCTCGAGGCCCTTGTCGAGGAGTGCCGCGCTGCGGGCGTCGCCGCCACTCCACTCGTTCGCGAGGGCAGCCCCGCCCGTGCCATCGCCGAGACCGCGGACAGTGAGGAGGCGGACCTCATCGTGATCTCCACTCACGGCTACACCGGGTTGAAGCACGTGCTCATGGGCAGCATCGCCGAGGCCGTGGTGCGGTACGCCCCCTGTCCCGTGCTGGTCGTCCGCGCGCACGAGCGGGATTTCCTGCGGGGGTAGGGCAGGGGATCGCGCCCGGCTGGGTCCTCGCGGGTGAGGCGGACACTCGTGGCCAAGATCGGGCTTTCCTGTCCCGGGCGATGGATGGCGGCCGCGAATCGCTTGCGCCTTGGAGCCTTCGCCGCGCCGGCACAGTCTCCGGCGCCGTGTCCGATGTCCCGTCCGCCGCCGACCTGATCCGCGAGGAGATTCGCCGCCACGGGCCGTTGACGTTCGCGCGGTTCATGGAACTGGCCTTGTATGCCCCGGGCGCGGGCTACTACGAGCGGCCGGAGAGCACGCCGGGCCGGGGCGGTGACTTCTTCACCAGCGTCAGCGTTGGGCCGCTGTTCGGAAAGCTGCTCGCGTGGCAGTTCGTCCGATGGCTGCCGAGGGAAGGCCCCGTGCAGCTCGTCGAATGCGGCGCGCACGACGGCCGGCTCGCGGCGGACGTGCTGGACGCCCTGGCCGCGCACGAGCCGGCGGCCGCGGCGCGGCTGCGGTACTGGATCGTCGAGCCGTCGCCCGCTCGCCGCGCCTGGCAGGAACGGATGCTCGGCGCACATCGCGCCGCCGTCTGCTGGTACGACCGCATTGAGGACGTGCCGGCGGGCGCAGTGCGGGGCGTGATCTTTTCCAACGAGCTTCTCGACGCCTTCCCGGTGCATCGCCTGCGCTGGGATGCGGACGTGCGCGGATGGCGGGAATGGCTGGTGGACTGGGCGGAGACCAGGTTCGTCTGGCGGCCGGGGCCGACCGCCGGCGTGGCTGATGGGCTCCTGCCGGATGAAGAGCTGGCCGCCTGCCTGCCGGACGGCTTCACCCGCGAATGGTGCCCCGCCGCGGAACGCTGGTGGCGCACGGCCGCCATGGCGCTGGACGAGGGCCGGCTGGCCACCTTCGACTATGGCGCGGAGGAGGAGGAGCTGCTGCTGCCCGGGCACGAGGCCGGAACCGTGCGCGCGTATCTCCGGCACCGGCGGCTGGACGACCCGCTGTCCCGGCCGGGCCGCTGCGACCTGACCGCGCACGTCAACTTCACCCGCCTGCGCGCCGCCGGGGAACAGGCCGGTCTGGACACGGAGGAGTACACCTCGCAGGGGCGCTTCCTGACGGGAGCGTTGGCCCGGCTGCTGCGCGGTGGCGGCACGCTGGCGGAGGCGTTGATGCGTCAGGCCCGCGGCCTGCAAACGCTCACGCATCCCGGCCAGATGGGCGCGAGCTTCCGCGTGCTGGTTCAGCGCCGAGGGATGGAGTGATCCGCCGGCTAAACTTCCGCCTCCGGGAAGCGGTCGCGGATCATCTGCTTCACGCGCTCGACTTCGACGGGCTTGGTGAGCCGCCGGGGCACGCGTCGTTCGAGGGCATCAAGCAGCTCCCGCCAGTCTTCCAGCGGCGGCTCCGCGACCGGCTCCCAGGTGTCGAAGCGCCTGGCCCGGGCCGCGAAGCGCCACTGCTTGCCGACGCGCTGCGCCGTGACGTCGAGGCGCTCGCCGTCCTCGGTCCGCCGCCTCCAGGTGATCTCGGCCTTGATCGCCATGGCCTCACTCCGGGAGATCCACCGCGGCCACGGCCATCGCGGCGATGCCTTCCCCCCGGCCGATGGTGCCGAGCTTCTCATTCGTGGTCGCCTTCACGCCGACATGCCGGACGTTCAGGCCAAGCGCGGTGGCGATCTGGATCTTCATTTCGTGGATGTACGGGGCGAGCCTCGGCTCCTCGGCCAGCACGGTCGCGTCCACATTGATGAGCCGGCCCTGGTGGAACACGACCTGCCGCGCCGCCTCCTCGAGGAACACGCGGCTGGGCACATTCTTCCAGCGCGGGTCGGTGTTCTTGAAGAAGTGGCCGATGTCCGGCTCGCCCAGCGCGCCGAGCACCGCGTCGCAGATCGCGTGCATCAGGGCGTCCGCGTCCGAGTGGCCGGCGAGGCCCTTGGTGTGCGGGATTTCGACGCCCCCAAGGATCAGTTTCCGGCCTTCAACGAGCGGGTGCACGTCGTAGCCGATGCCCATGTGAACCATGACCGCGAGGCTACGGGCAGGCCCGCGCGGAACGCCAGCCCGCGCCTTCAACCGTGCGCCGTCACCTGCCTGATCAGCTCGCCGAGCCGCACATGATCGGCCAGCCGGGTCCGCCAGCGCGACGGCCAGCCGGCGATTCCGGAGGCCGCTCCCAGCAGCGCGCCCACGACCACGCCGCGGTGACAGTTTTCGCCGCCGGCCATCGTGTTCGCAATCAGGCCGGCCTCCGGCTTGGCGGCGTACTTCAGGACGAAATACAGTGCCGCGGGAAAAGCGTCGCCGATGTAGCAGGCCGGGCTGAGGCGTTCGCCCACGACGCGCAGGTCCGGCTCATCGAGCCAGTGTTCGAGCCGCGCCACGGACAGGCCCGGCACTGTCCCGCCCTCGGCGCAGACCGCCTCGCGCAGGCCCTCGCCGCCGATCACGCGGCGCAGCATCCCGGCGAAGGCCGCCGCCGCGACGAGGACTTCGGGCGCGCGGTGGGTCAGGGCGACCTGATCGCGGACCGCGTGGTCCAGCGCCGGTGCGTCGCCCAAAAACCACGCGGCCAGCGGTGGAACCCCCGCGAGCCCGCCGATGTGGATGTCCGTGATGCCGCAGGCGCGTGGCTTCCGGCCGCGGCCCAGGTTCGTGATGAAGCCACGGTGAACCTCCTCGACATAGGTGTCGTGATGGCTGCCCGGCGTGGTGAGGAAGGCCACGTAGCGGCGCGCGTAGTCGTCCACGTCATGCCGGCCGGTCTCGGCGAGCGAGGCCAGCAGCTCGGCGGCCAGCCGGAGGTTCAGCGTGTTTTCACCCGCCGCCAGTTGCTGGTGATAGTGTACGCCCGGCCGTCCCCAGAAGGCGCGCTGGTCGTGCAGGATGTCGAGTTCAGGTGATGGGGCGTCCCATCGCGAACGCCAGAGGATCGAATCGGGATGCGGGTTGCGCGGGGCAAGAAGTTCGGTGATCGGGCCGTAGTCACGGCGCAAGGCTTCCCGGTCGTAGTACCAATGCACCGGCATCGCCAGGGCGTCGCCGAGGAAGGCGCCCCACAAGGAGCCGGCCGCGCGGTCGGCCGGGGCCCCCGCAACGGGCGGAGCCGGCTCAGGAAGGGTTGGCCGATTCATGGCAATCGGTCCCAGACCGTGAGTTCGGCCACGCTCCACTGGAACTTGCGGGCGTGCTCGCGGATGACGAAAGGCAGATCCGTGCGCGCGGCGAGGCGGAAGCCCGGCCCCAGCGCCTCGCCGATCAGTGCATACGTCGCGCGGCCCGCGGCGCTGAGCCATTCCGACGGCGGCGTGTACTCCTCCAGCCAGGTGTAGGGGGACGTGAGGATGAGCCGGCCGCCGGGCCGGACGCGGCCTGCCAAGCCCGCCAGCAGCCGCCGGGGCGCAGGTACGCGGTCGAGCAGGTTGGCCGCGTGGACCACGTCGAAGTCCCCGAACCCCGCCGGCAGTTCAAGCGCGTCGGCGACCTCGAACCGCACGCCGCCGGCATCTACCCCGGCCGGACGCCGCGCCACGGCGGTGGACGTGACGTCGCCGGTTTCAACCAACGCGTACGCCAGTTCGCCCTCGCGCCGGAGCGTTTCCGCCGCGCCGATGAAGCGCCGCGACAGGTCGCTGCCGACGACTTCAGCGAACGTCCGCGCCAGTTCGAACGCGCTTCGTCCGACGGCGCAGCCCGCGTCCAGCGCGCGGCGGTTCGGCCCGGAGTAGCCGCCCAGCCCGGTCGTGACGGTCCGCACCGGAAACTGAAGGGCATCCTTCGGCCCGGCCGGCCACGGCATCACGGCCGCGTCCTCGCCGTAGTGGAACAGCAGGTACTCGGCCACGGCGCGGTCGGATTCGTAGTAGGGATTCATGCACCGATGGCCCGGTTGGTCTTCGTCCCACCTGACCGGCTCCTGCAGGTTTAGCCGGGGCACGGCCGGCTGTCGGACCCGCCCTGGGTGAATAGCAGGCGGCGCGTCCCGCTGGGACGCTACGCGGCGAGGGCCTGTCGCAGGTGGGCGGCGGGCTGGTAGTTCTTCAGCACCACGATGGTCTTGCCGTCGCGCTGCATCCGGGCCTCCGTGACCTGGATTTCCGGCGTCTTGTGCGGCGCGAAGAGGATGTCGTCGTGCGTGGCGTTCGACTTCTCGGCGAACTTGTCAGGCGTGAGGTGGCCGCCGAGATGGTCGCTGCGGCCGGTGGCGACGTGCAGCGTGCCGAGAACCTTCTCGTCCTGGATGTCGCGGCCGGAGGGCGGCAGCACCTGCGTGCCGAAGCCCAGTTCACCCAGTTCTCCGGTCATGGGGTCCGCGGCGAGCTTCGCGTTGTGATCGTCCACGGTGGACTGCGCGCCGCTCAGGAGCGTGGCGCGGGTGATGCGGCCGCCCGTGACGTGCATGAGGCCGAGCGCGCCGTCCTTGTACTGCATGGGAAACTGCCCCTCGGCGCCGTGGGGAACGAAGTACACCTCGCCCGCGGGCAGGTTCGCCACGTCGGGCTTCTCGCCGCGACACAGGCCGTGGCTCTTCTGCGCTTCCTGGCCCTCGGTAAGCAGGCGAAGCGTGTACTTTTCGCCGGCCACCGCGTAGTCAATCTCGAACCAGTCCGCCCGTGTCAGGCTCAGGCGCAGCTTCTCGGCCTGCCGGCTCACCTCGTCGTAGTCCACCGCCAGGCCGGTGCGCAGGATGATCTCATTCAGCCCGTGCAGCGTCGCACCGCGGAAGCCGAACTGCTTCGCCAACGCCGTCAGGGGCGCCGTGGCCGAGTAAGTCGAGATGCAGAGGATGATGTTGTAGAGCGGATACACGTCGCGGCCCAGGCTCAGCTCCCGGCCGTCCGGCGCGACGCAGGCATCCGGCAGGTCGAGGTTGCTGCCGCCGGTGACCTGGTAGGCAAACAGGTCGCCACCCGTCAGGCCCAGCTCCGCGAGGCCGCCGTCCTTCAGCCCGCGATAGAAGACGTCGTGCGCGTGGCGTTGGATGGTGAGCGATTCGTCCTTTAGGAACGCGAAGTCCTTCACCTGGGTCGGGTCAGGCAGGTCAATCAGCAGGGCCACGCGCTCGCCGACCTTCGGATGGAACACCGTGCGCAGGAGGCGCGTGAGGCTGAAAGGGGGAAACTCTCGGTACTTGTCCATGGTGGTGGGGGAGATGGTGATTAGCGGCTGTTCAGGTTCTGTCTAATTCACAGTGGCGCAGAAATCCGTCGGCGCAAAAGTCTCCATGTCACGGTTTCGCGACCTGACGCCCGCTTCGGCGTCACGGGTCGCCGGCCAGCGCGCGGAAAGCCGCCACCCGCCCCGCGTCCGCCACCGTGCCGGCGTATTCAGACGGCCCGTACTGCCGGCCCATCGCCACGCGGCCGTTGCGGAAGGTCATGCCGCTCGCCAATGGCACGCTGGCCGAGACGTGGAACTCCGCCGCGCCGGTCGCTGCCAGGATTTTCGCGACGTTCCGCTCGGTCACGCCGCCGCCGGGCACGACGAGGATCCGCCCTGCCGCGCGGCGCACGAGTTCCGCGATCAGGTCGAGCCCTTCGAGGACGGAACGCTCCAACCCGGAAGTCAGCACGCGCTCGATGCCCAGGCTGATCAGGTCGTCCAGCGCGGCGTGCGGATCGCGCGCCATGTCGAACGCGCGGTGAAAGGTGATCGGCAGCGGCCGGGCCAGCGCCACCAGCTCCCGCGTGCGCGGCACGTCCACGTCGCCGCCCGTGGTGAGAAGCCCGAGCACGATCATGTCCGCGCCGAGCTGCTTCGCGAGCACGAGGTCGCGGCGCATGACCTCGAATTCGTCGTCGGAGTACAGAAAGTCGCCGGCGCGCGGGCGGATCATCACGGCGAGCGTCAGCCGGACCCGCCCGCGGACGCGCTCTGTCAGGCCCGCGCTGGGCGTCAGGCCGCCTTCGCCGAGGGCGCTGCACAGCTCGATGCGGTTCGCCCCGCCCTGTTCCGCCGCCAGCGCGCCGGCCACGGAGTCCACGCAGACCTCAATGTTCACGCGGGGCTTCATGTTGACGCCGGCAGGCCCGCCACTTCGCTGAAGACCGGGTTGCCGCGGAAGAGGGTGGCGACCGCCCGGCCGCGCATGGGCCAGCGGTCGAAGGGCGTGTTGGCCGACTTGCTGAGCGTGCGGGCACGGGAGTATTCCCAGCGCATTTCCGGGTCCAGGAGGGTCAGGTCCGCGACGTGGCCGGGCGCGATCCGGCCAAGCGGCAGGCGCGTGGCGGCGTCGTTCAGTCCCAGCAGCGCGGCGGGGCGGACGGTGAACTTCTCGATCACCTGCGGCAGGGTGAGATGCCCCGCGTGGTAAAGCTCCGTCAGCGCGAGGCCCAGCTCGGTCTCCAGCCCGGTGATGCCGAAGGGCGCCTCGTCAAACTCCACCTCCTTCTCGTAGTTGCAGTGCGGGGCGTGGTCGCTGCACAGGATGCCGAGGACGCCGGACTTCAGCCCCTCGATGATCGCCGCGCGGTCGGCGGAGGAACGCAGCGGCGGGTTCATCTTGAGGTTGGTGTCGTAGGACGGCCAGTCCGGGCGTTCGGCGGACTTGAGGAGCTTCGCGGCCTGCGTGTCCGCGCCGTCCTCGCGCCAAAAGGCCGGGCCGCCGCCGATGGCCGCGTCCGTCAGGGTGAAATGGTGCGGGCAGGCCTCGCCGGTGATCGGCACGCCCCGGTCCTGCGCGCGCCGGAGAAGCTGGACCGCGTTGGCCGTGCTGACGTGCTGGCAGTGGACGGGCGTGCGGGTGAACTCGGCGAGGATGATGTTCCGCGCCACGATGATGTCCTCGCCCACGGCCGGCCAGCCGCGCAGGCCGAGCCGCGTGCTCCACAGCCCCTCGTGCATCATTCCGCCCTCGGTCAGCTGGTAGTCCTGGCAGTGGTCCATCACCACCAGGTCGAACATTTGTGCGTACTCGAGCGCGCGGCGCATCAGTTCGTTGTCCTGCACGCAGTGGCCGTCGTCGGTGATCGCCACCACCCCGGCCTTCCGCAGCGAGCCGATGGGCGCCAGTTCCTCGCCCGCGATGCCCACCGTGATGGCGCCGGCGACTTCGACACGGATCACGGCGGTGCGTGCGGCGAGGTCGCGCACTTGGACCACGGCCGCCGCGTTGTCGAGCGCCGGCCGGGTGTTAGGCATGCACACGACCGAGGTGAAGCCGCCCGCCGCGGCCGCGCGCGTGGCGTGGGCGATGGTTTCCTTTGCGCTCTGGCCCGGTTCGCGCAGGTGGACGTGGAGATCAATCATTCCGGGCGCGACCACCAGGCCCGCGACTTGCACCACCCGCGCGCCCGCCGCGTCCGGATGATCCGCGAGGTCGCGGCCCACGGCGCGCACGGTGCCGTCGCAAACCAGCACGTCGGCCGTGGCGTCGTGGCTGGAGGCGGGGTCAATGACCCGGCCGCCACGGAGCAGGAGGGCGTCCATCTGGCCGTGAGGCTAACCGGGCACGAATTGACAAGGCAAGGCACCCCGGGCAGCGTCCCTCCACCGCGAGCGGGTGTAGCTCAATGGTAGAGCTCCAGTCTTCCAAACTGGCTACGAGGGTTCGATTCCCTTCACCCGCTCCAAACTTCGGCGGTCTGTCCCCCGCAATGGATTGTGTAGCTGGCGCCATTTCCGAAGTGCCGAAGTGTGAATGAAAGTAAGAATACCCGCGCCGATTTG
>JBJXFY010000349.1:0-9602 GCA_046155815.1 Limisphaerales bacterium
AGCGACTTCAGCCTGATGGACGCCATCGAGTCCGGGCTGGTGAAGATTCCGCAGCTCGCCGTGCGCGACACGACGGGCGCGGAGATTCCGGGTTACTTCAACATCTGGCGCTGGATTCTCCAGCCGGGCCGGCTCACGCCCGCCGAGCGCGGCGGTAAGCACTCCGCGCCGAAGCCAGAGGCGGTTTTGAAGTGGGCGAATATGCCTATCGCGATGCTGGCCGGATTGTGGGAGGCGGAGCGGGCGGCGTGGGAGAGGAAAGGCGAGAAGCGTTCCCCGGTGTTCATCCTCGTGTGCAAGAACACCGCGCTGGCCAACGTGGTACACGACTGGCTGGCGGGTGGGAAGTGCCCGACCGGCATTCCCTCGGCAAAGATCGAGGGCTTTCGGAACAGCGCCACGGAGACGAATACCATCATCGTCCACTCAAAGGTGGTGCATGAAACCGACACCGGCGAGGCGAAGGGCGATGAGACGCGCTGGATGCGCTTCACGCTCGACAGCGTGGGAAAGAGTTCGTGGCCGGCGGATGCGCTGGGCCGGCCCATTTACCCGGATGGCTTTGAGGAACTGGCGAAGAAGCTGGAGCGTCCGCTGCATCCGCCGGGGCGCGACGTGCGCTGCATCGTGAGCGTGGCCATGCTCACGGAGGGCTGGGACTGCAACACCGTGACCCACATCCTCGGGCTGCGGCCATTCATGTCGCAGTTGCTGTGCGAACAAGTGGTCGGACGTGGTCTGCGCCGGGCGAGCTACGAGCTGGATGAGGAAACCGGCCTCATGCGCGAGGAGGTGGCGAAAGTGTTCGGCGTGCCCTTCGAGGTGGTTCCGTTCAAGGCCAACTCGAACGGCCCCGTGCCGCCGCCAGTCAAGCGCCATCATGTCCGCGCGCTGCCCGAGCGGAGGCACCTGGAAATCAAGTTTCCTCGCGTCGAAGGCTACACGCAGGCGGTGCGCAACCGGGTGACCATGGACTGGGACAAGGTGCCGGCGGTGCTCATCAAGCCGGACCAGATTCCGCCCGAGGTCGAGGTGAAGGGGTTGAACCTGAACAACCGGGGCCGCCCTTCGCTGCTCGGGCCCGGCCGGCTGGACCAGGTTTCGCTCAAGGAACGCCGTTCGAAGCTGCGCGTGCAGGAGCTGGTGTTCGACGTGGCGCACACGCTGACGAAGGACTTCATCGGGCAGCGCGGCTGCGAAGTTCCGCCACAGGAGTTGTTCCCGCAGATGGCCGGCATCGTGGACCGCTACGTGCGGGAGGAGGTGGCCGTGCAGCCGCCGGGCGACCTGCGCGACCTGCACTTCGCGCCGTACTACGGCTGGCTGACCGAGGTGTTGCTGGAGCATATCCGAGGTGACGTCGCACGAGGGGAGACGCCGGAGCTGCCACGTTACGAACCATCGCGCGGGCCGGGCTCGACGGCGGAGGTGGACTTCTGGACCAGCCGGGACGTGCGGGAGGTGTTGAAGAGCCACGTCAACTACGTGGTGGCCGACACCAGGAAATGGGAACAGACCGCCGCCTACTTCATTGACACGCATCCCAGGGTGGAGGCTTTCGTGAAGAACGCCGGGATGGGCTTCGCCATTCCCTACCTGCACAATGGGCAGATGCATGACTATGTGCCCGACTTCATCATCCGGCTGAAGACCGATCCAGCGCGGCAGGTGATTCTGGAAACCAAGGGTTACGATCCGCTGGAGGAGGTGAAGCGTGCGGCGGCGGAGCGCTGGACGGCGGCGGTCAACAGCAGCGTCGCTTGCGGTGTCTGGGACTACGTCATGGTCCATCGGCCAACCGACATCTCGGGTGCTCTGGACAGGCTTTGATCCGCGGCGCCCGCGACAAGCCAGCAACTGGCTCCCCTCATCAACCCGTTTCAATCGGCGGACCGCCTGTCGGCAGCTGCGGATCGCTTCGCTCGCAGATCAGGGCGTCAATGGCCGGGAGCGCCCCTTTCCCAAGCCTGCTCAGAAGAGGCTGCCGGCGACGGTGCCGAGGACGCTGATGGGGCCTTGGTTCTCGATGCCGTCGAAGGCCGCATGGACTACCACGACCTGCACGCCACGCTGCTCCATATCCTGGGGCTTGACCACGAGAAGCTCACCTACCGCTACGGCGGCCGCGACTTCCGGCTCACCGATGTCGCGGGCGAAGTCCACAAGGGCATCCTCGCCTGATCCTGGCACACCTTTTCTGGCGGCGGCCCAACCCAAACCCGTGTGCCCGCCGCCAGACCCGCGTCGCCGCAACTCCTGCCCGGCGGCGCGGGACAGCTTTCCCACCCGTCGCCATGAAACTGCGTTCAGCAGCCGGCCCCTGGTCGCTCAGCCCTGCCGTGCCTGCGCCTGCGGCCAGCCACGGCCGCGACGACCTCACCCGCGTCTGGCGTGGGGCCGCGGACTCATTGTTGGCGGCAGGCGGCGTCTCCAGCCCATCGCTGAATCTTCCCTGGCCGGCCGTTGATCTTCACGTCCGCCGACCCACCCATGATGAAGGCGAACCGAATCGTTGGCGGGGGTGGCTGGTGGAGGCCGGATTCAGCGGACGGTACGCTTTTGGGGCTGGAAATGCGGACCTCCTGAACCTCTTCTGAAATGAATCGCATGCGACATGTTCTCCTTTGCGGCCTGCTGCCGCTCCTTGCCGTGGCCGCCGGTGCGGCAGAGACCCTGAAGGTGGGCCAGCGTGCGCCCTCCCTGGAGGCGCGCGACCAGGACGGACAGGTCTGGAAGCTGGCCGACGCGACGGCCAAAGGCCGCGTCACCGTGTTCTCCTACCCGAAGGACGACACGCCGGGCTGCACCAAGCAGGCCTGCGGTTTCCGCGACCAGCTCAAGGAGCTCGGCGGGCTCGGCGTGAGCGTGGTGGGCATAAGCCGCGATGACGCCGAAAGCCAACGCGCCTTCCGCGCCAAGCACGGCCTCAACTTCCCGTTGCTGCTGGACACGGACGGGCGGCTGACGGAGGCGTTTGGCGCCGCGGCGCCGGACCGGCCACGGTCACGGCGGGTGAGCTTTCTGATCGCCCAGGACGGGACGATCCTCCACGTCACGGATGCGTGGGACGCCCGGGTCCACCTGGACGAGCTTCGTGCGGCGGTGCGGAAACCATGAAGCTCCTGATCTGGCACTGGGGCCGGCTGGCAGGCTGGCTGCTGGCCGGCCTGCCGGGCGTGTGTCCCGCCGCCGAGGTGCCGGCGGTGGCCGTGGTGGCCGGCACGGGCGAGCGCGGCTCGGACGGTGACGGCGGTCCCGCGCTGACGGCGCGGCTGGACGACCCGTTTGGCGTCGTGCGGGGGCCGGACGGCACCCTGTGGGTGGCGGATTACTCCGCCCATGTCATCCGCCGGATCGCGGCGGACGGCACCATCTCGACGCCGGTCGGTGACGGCCGGGCGCGCTGGACGGGCGACGGCGGTCCCGCCACCAAGGCCTCGTTGAACCATCCGCATGAGGTGCGCTTCGACCGCGCGGGCCGCCTCGTGATCGCCGATACCAGCAACCACGTCATCCGGCGGTTTGACCCCGTCACGGGCCAGATCACGACCTTGGCCGGCACGGGGGTGGCGGGTTATGAAGGCGACGGCGGCCCGGCCGACCGGGCACGACTGAATATGCCCATCAGCCTGCAGTTCGGTCCGGATGGCGCGCTCTACGTGGCCGACATCGGCAACCATGTCCTGCGGCGGGTGGATGCCTCGACGGGCATCATCACGACCCATGCCGGCACGGGCCGCCCCGGCCCCACGCGGGATGGCGCACCGCGGGCCGGCACCCCGCTGCATGGCCCCCGGTCCCTCGACTTCGACCGGACGGGTTCCCTCTGGCTCGTGACCCGCGAGGGCAGCCAGTTGTTGCGCCTCGGTGCGGACGACCGCTACCAGGTCGCGGCGGGCACCGGCCGGAAGGGCTTCCAGCGCGAAGGCGGCCCGGGCCGGGCCCTGGCGTTGTCCGGTCCCAAGGGCGTGGCGGTGGCTCCCGACGGCAGCGTGTATGTGGCGGACACGGAGAATCATGCCATCCGCCGGCTGGATCCGCCGTCCGGCCTCCTGACCACGGTGTTGGGTACCGGGCCGCAGGAACTCCAGCCCGGCCGGCCGTCGGAGACGACGTTGAACCGCCCGCACGGAGTCTTCGTGGACGTGGATGGCACGGTGTTCGTGGGTGACAGCGAGACCCATCGTCTGCTTCGTTTCACTCCGACGGGCATCCCGCCCGCCTCGGCGGAGCCTCGGCCCGCCAACCCATGAGTCACCCGCAGCCTGTCTCGCCCGCTTCGGCTTCCGCACGGTCTTCGGCCTGCTCCCAGCCTTGGGGACCGCCCCGCTTCTCCGCTCATGCGGTGCGGGCGCGCGTGCGCCGCCTGGCAGGGGAGGAAAGCCGTTGACCGGCGGGCCGCCCCGCCGGTCACCTTCCCGGCCCGCGCCGTCCAAACCATGCCCGCCACCGCCCGCCGTCTCGAAGGCTTCACCGAATCGGTCATCCGCGGGATGACCCGCCTCGCCGACCGTCACGGCGCCATCAACCTCGCCCAGGGCTTCCCGGACTTCGACCCGCCGCCGGAGCTGCTCGCCGCCCTGGCCCGCGCCGCGGCCGCCGGGCCGCAGCACCAGTACGCGGTGACGTGGGGCGCGCCGCGCTTCCGGCAGGCGCTGGCGCGCAAGATCACCCGCTTCAGCGGCCGGCCGGCGGACCCGGACACGGAACTGGTCGTCACCTGCGGCAGCACCGAGGCGATGATGGTCGCGATGATGACGGCCTGCGATCCGGGCGACGAGGTGGTGGTGTTCTCGCCGTTTTACGAGAACTACGCGGCCGACGCGATCCTTGCCGGGGCTGCGCCGGTGTACGTGCCGCTGCACCCGCCGGACTTCCGCTACGATCCCGCGGAGCTGCGCCGCGCGTTCGCCCGCCGGCCCAGGGCCATCGTCGTCTGCAACCCGTCGAACCCGACCGGCAAGGTTTTCACCCACGCCGAGCTGGCGGAAATCCTCGCGCTGGCCGCGGAGCACGACGCCTTCATCATCACCGACGAACCGTACGAGCACATCGTGTATGCGCCGCACGGGCATGTTTACGCCGCCGCGCTGCCCGGGGCCTTCGAGCGGACCATCACCTGCAACTCGCTCTCCAAGACGTACTCGATCACCGGCTGGCGGCTTGGGTACGTCCACGCTGCGCCGGCCGTGATCGCGCGGGCGCGCAAGGTGCATGACTTCCTGACGATCGGCGCTGCCGCGCCGCTGCAGGAGGCCGCGGTGGCCGGGCTGGAGCTGCCGGACACCTACTACGCCGCGCTGCGCGACCTTTACACCGCCAAACGCGACCTGTTCCTCGGCCATCTGCGGCGGACCGGCCTGCCTTTCACCGAGCCGCAGGGCGCCTACTACGTGCTGGTGGACATCAGCCCGCTGGGCTTCGCGACGGACACGGAGGCGGCGGAATGGTTCGTGCGCGAGGTCGGCGTCGCGGGCGTGCCGGGGTCGAGCTTCTTCCGCGAGCCGGAGCCGCGCTTCCTGCGCTTCCACTTCGCCAAGCGGGAGGAAACCCTCGCCGCCGCGGGCGCGCGGCTGGAGCGGCTCAGGCGAGGCTGACCTCGGCGAAGCTCCCGAGGCGCGGATGCCCGTGGTCCGGCGCGGGCCGGTTGCCGGGACGGATGACCAGGCCGGTGGCCAGCCCGGCGATGCGGGCGGCGTCGAGTTCCTCCGTCACGTCGCTGAGGAAGAGCACTTCCCCTGGCGCAAGCGCGGCCGCCGCCGTGATCTCGCGGTAGCTCGCCGGGTCGCGTTTGGGGCCGGTGGCGGTGTCGAAGTGCCGGCTGAACCACGGCGTCAGGTCGCCCGCGTCCGTGTGGCCCAGGAAGAGGCGCTGCGCCGCCACGCTGCCGGAGGAGTAGGTCCAGATGGCCCGCCCCGCGTCCCGCCACGCCCGGAGCCGTGGCGGCACATCCGCGAAGACCGGGACGCGCAGCGTGCCGTCGCGGTAGCCCCCGGTCCAAATGATCCCTTGGAGCTGCTTCAGGCCCGTCTCCTTCGCGTCGCGATCCATCAGTTTTCCAAGGTGCCCGACCAGTCTCTCCCGGGCCGCGGCTGACGGCCAGGCGTGCGGGCACCAGGAGACGAAATCACGGCCGCCGGCATCCCGCGCGACCTGGTCGAGCGCCGCCCGCACGGCCTCGTCACCGCCTTGGGCGGCGAGGAAGTCCGGCAGCCTTTGGCGCGCGTAGGGAAACAGCACCTCCTGCACAAAGGCCAGCGGCGCCAGCGTCCCCTCCAGATCCAGCAGGAAAAGCCGGCCGGCGAATTGGATCATGCCGGCAGTCCCGCCAGCGTCGGCAGCCGTACCGCCGGCACGTAGGACGGACCAAAGCAAAGCGGCTGGTGGCCGGACGCGATGTCGTTTCCGGTGTACAGCGGCGTCCAGCCCGCCTTCTCCCGGAAAAGCCGGATCGCGCGGATGTCGCGGTCCGCGCACAGATCGAACCAATGCCGTGTCCCGGCGGGCACGTTGATCAGGTCGCCGGCCTCCACTTCCAGCGCGAAGACGGGACCGTCCGGCGGGTGGACGTGAAAGAGGCCCCGTCCGCGCACGATGAAGCGCACCTCGTCCTCGGCGTGGGTGTGCTCCTTGTTGAAGCGGTCGAGCATCGACTGCAGGCCGGGCAGGTCGGCGGTGACGTCAATCACATCGGCGGTGACGTAGCCGCCGCGCCGCTTGAGCAGGTCAATCTCAGGCGCGTACGCCGCCAGCAGCTCCTCGGCGGTCGCCGTCTGCGGGAGGCGGCCTTCCACCGGCCAGCGTTCATAGGAAATGCCGTGCGGTTCAAGGTAGCCGCGGATGTCGTCCGGCTCGCTCAGGAGCCGGCCTTCGTCGGGGATGCGGAGCAGGGCCATGTTGGGGTTGGTGGAAACTAGGGTTGCAAGGCAGGTCGATGGACGTTCTTCCGGCCCGTGACTTCGAGGAGAAATTCGAGCACCTCCACATGCCGGCGCGCTTCCGCAAGGTCACGGCCCCAAGTGTACAAACCGTGCCCGGCCAAGAGGAAGCCATGACGCAGCGCCGGGTCGCCCGCCGCCAGGCGGCGCTCCAGCCGCGCGGCGAGGTCCGGGATGTCCTGGGTGTTTGGGAACACCGCGAGCCGTGCCGCGGCCGCATGGGTGGTGATGCCGGCGAGACCCTTGAGCATCTCGTACCCGGCCAGTTCGAGCTGGCCGCCGGGCAGATGCGCTTCCGACAGCAGCGTGCCCCACACCGAATGGGTGTGCAGCACGGCCCCGGCCCCCGTGGCCTGGGCGACCACGACGTGCAGCAGCGTCTCCGCCGAAGGACGCGGCCGGGCCTCGTCCAGTCCGCGCCCCGCCGCATCCACCTCGACAAACTGCTCCGGCCTCAGCCGGCCCTTGTCGAAGCCGCTGCCGGTGATCCAGAGCCGCAGCGGCTCCCGCCCGCTCACCACGCTGTAATTGCTGCTCGTGCCCAGCGACCAGCCGCGCGCGTGGAAGTCCCGCCCGGTGGCGATGCAATCGTCGAGCAGTTCCGCGGGCAGGGTCATGGTCGGCGTTCGTTGGCAGGCCCGGCGGGGCTAGATGGCCGGTGAGACCCCGACATGGTGGCGGCGCAGCCAGCCCACCGCACGGTCGAGCATTTCCGCGGTGCCGGTCAACTCCACGGCCATCAGGCCGCCTTGGTCGGTGACCTGGGCGCTGCGGACATCGAAGATCACGGGCAGTTCCCGGCCCAATCGCCAGAGCAAGGGCCGGCGACTGAGGTCACCCGAGAAGTTCAGCCAGTACTGGCGTCGGCATCCCCCCTGCGGCGAGGCCGCCCTTCGGGCAGTTTTGCGGCCGGCTCTGGATTTCATGGTCGGAGGCGATGATGGCGGCGGCTCCAGAGCTGCAGTTCAAAGCACGCCACCATTCTTGCGTAGCGAAAATCTCAATCATGTCAACTGATGTAGTCATGGTTTTCTGAATCCGTCCGCTTTCCCAGCCGGGAAGGCTTCGGTGGCGCGCCGGTCTGGCAGGTCATCCTTCACGCCGGCTTGAACCCCCTTGACCCTCCCCGCCGTCGCCGCCAGCGTCGACGCGCCTTTCCGGCGAACACCTCTCATGCGCGCGATTCTGGCCCTCGAGGACGGCACCCTGTATCACGGCACAGCCTTTGGTGCCCGCGCCTCGGCCTGTGGCGAGGTCTGCTTCAACACCTCGATGACCGGCTACCAGGAAATCCTCACGGACCCCTCGTACCGGGGCCAGATCGTGACGATGACCTACCCGCACATCGGCAACTACGGCATCAACCGCCAGGACATGGAAAGCTGGCGGCCGCACGTGTCCGGCTTCGTCGTGCGCGAGGTGTCGCCCGTGGTCAGCAACTGGCGCGCCGACCTCCCGCTCGGGGCCTACCTGGAGGAGAACGGCATCCCCGGCATCGCCGGCCTCGATACCCGCTCGCTCACCAAGCGGCTCCGCGTCCGCGGCGCGCTCAACGGCTTCCTCACCACCGACGAGGCGGTGTCCGAGGCCGAGGCCCTGGAGCGCGCGAAGGCCTGGCCCGGCCTCGCGGGCGTGGACTACGTGAAGGAGGTCACGCATGCGCAGGCCTTCGCCTGGGATGAATCCGATACGGAAAGCCCCGCTTTCCGGCTCGTGCAGGGCAGCGCGCGGGTGCCGGATGCGCGCCTCGTCCGCGCGCCGCTGCCGCCGGCGGACATCCCCATCGTCGCCTTCGACTGCGGGGCGAAGTACAACATCTTCCGCCGCCTGCGGCAGGTCGGCTTCAAGGTCCAGGTCGTGCCCGCCACGGCCACGGCCGCGGAAGTGCTGAAGCACAAGCCCGCCGGCATCTTCCTCTCGAACGGCCCCGGCGACCCCGCGGCGCTGGGCTACGTGGTCCGCGAGGTGAAGGCGCTGCTCGACACGGGCCTCCCGATCTTCGGCATCTGCCTCGGGCACCAGATCCTCGGGCAGGCGTTCGGCGGCAGGACCTTCAAGCTCAAGTTCGGCCACCGCGGCGCGAACCAGCCGGTCAAGGACCTCGCTTCCGGCCGCGTCGCGATCACCTCGCAGAACCACGGGTTCGCCGTGGATCCGGCCTCGCTGCCGGCCGACGTGGTGGTGGATCGCATCAACCTGAACGACCAGACCTGCGAGGGCCTCCGGCACCTGACCAAGCCGGTCTTCTGCGTGCAGTACCATCCCGAGGCCGCGCCGGGGCCGCATGAATCCACGCCGCTGTTCGGGGAGTTCCGACGGATGGTGGAGGAGCGGGGGTAGCGCGGGGATCCGGAGGGGCGAGCTCCTGCGAGCCCCTCCGATGCCGGCGTCACGCCCGCCAGGCCGGAGGCCGGCGCTCCAAAGTGTACCAGCAACCGATGCCCGTTTGCGGCTTTTGCCGGGCGGCGAAAGCCCTGCGCCGCCGCGGCAACAATCGGCTCGACAGGCACTTGGCCCGTCCTAGCCTCGCAAAACAAACGCAGAGTTAAACTGCAAGAACTCGGCCGAGTATCTGGTTGGCATTCCGCACATCTCTCGTGAAAACCAAGCGCTCCAGGCCCTCTCCGCTGCCGCCGGGCACGTTGCTCCGACTTGTTCGATTAT
>JBJXFY010000369.1:0-2662 GCA_046155815.1 Limisphaerales bacterium
CCCGCCCCGCGGGGCGGGGAGCCTTCCCATTTTCCGCCTTGATTCCCGGCGCGGCTCTCCCAGCCTCCCGCCGCCTTTTCGGACCATCATCCTTACGCCCATGTCATCGCTCCAAGTGAAGCCCGCCGGCTCGTGCCGCTGGGACATGATCGCCCTCGGTGAAGTCATGCTGCGCCTCGACCCCGGCGACGGCCGGGTGCGCACCGCGCGCCAGTTCACCGTCTGGGAGGGCGGCGGCGAGTACAACGTCGCCCGCGGCCTGCGCCGCTGCTTCGGCTTCCAGACCGCCGTCTGCACCGCCTTTGCCGACAACGACGTCGGCCGCCTGCTCGAGGACTTCATCCTCCAGGGCGGCGTGGCCACGGACTACGTCCGGTGGGCCAAGTTCGACGGCATCGGCCGCGACACGCGCAACGGCCTGAACTTCACCGAGCGCGGCTTCGGTGTGCGCGGCGCCGTCGGCATCCCCGACCGCGGCCACACCGCCGCCAGCCAGCTCAAGCCGGGCGACTTCGACTGGGACGAGATTTTCGGCCGGCACGGCTGCCGCTGGCTGCACACCGGCGGCATCTTCGCCGCGCTGAGCGACACCACGCCGCAGCTCGTGATTGACGCGGTCAAGAAGGCCAAGCAGCACGGCGTCGTGGTCAGCTACGACCTGAACTACCGGCCCAGCCTCTGGAAGAGCATCGGCGGCCAGAAGCGGGCGCAGGAGGTGAACCGCGAGATCGCCCAGTACGTGGACGTGATGATCGGCAACGAGGAGGACTTCACCGCGTGCCTCGGCTTCCACGTCGAGGGCGCGGACGAGCACCTGCTGCACATCAACGTGACCGCCTTCAAGCAGATGATCGAACGGGCGGTGAGGGAGTTCCCGAACTTCAAGGCCACCGCCACCACGCTGCGCGCCGCCAAGACGGCCACGGTGAACGACTGGGCCACCATCGCCTGGCACGACGGGAAATTTTACGAGAGCCGCACCTACGCGAACCTCGAGATCTTCGACCGCGTGGGCGGCGGCGACAGCTTCGCCTCGGGCTTCATCTACGGGCTCATGACCACCGGCGACGCGCAGAAGGCCGTGGAGTACGGCGCGGCCCACGGCGCGCTCGCCATGACCACGCCGGGTGACACCTCGATGGCCGACAAGGGCGAGGTGGAGAAGCTGATGAAGGGCGGCGGCGCGCGCGTGCAGCGGTGAGGCCGTGTTTCGCGCCCGGAGCGCCGGCTTCCGGCCCGGCGAGCATGCTGACGGCATCTTGCCGGCACTCTCCGGAAGCCCATCCGCGCGGGGCAGGAGGCCGACGCTCCGCGGTTTGCGTCCAACCGTGCCGGCGGTTACTGGCAGGCGCGGATGAGCAATGGGCCTTCCGTGGATTGGGCGGCGTTGGAACGGCTGCGCGCCGCCTTCCTCGCCGGCACGGCGGGCGAGCGCGACTATTGGCAGGAGGAATCCGACCTCGCCAGCTACGACGCCACCTTCGCCCAGCGCATCGGGTGGAAGTGGGACTTCGTGCTTGAGGACCTGCGGGCGCTGGGCTGGTCGCCGCCGGCCGGGCCGGTCACGGACTGGGGCTGCGGCAGCGGGGTGGCCGGGCGCGCGTTCCTCGACCACTTCCCCGCCCCGCCGGGCGCCGTCCTGCATCTCTGGGACCGTTCGCCGCGGGCCGTCGAGTTCGCCGCGCGCCGCGCCCGCGGACGCTTTCCCGCGCTGAACGTCGTGCCCGGTGCCACCGCGCCCGGCGGCGTCTGGCTGCTCAGCCATGTGCTGACCGAGCTGGCACCCGCCCAGGTGGATGACGTGCTGAAGAAGCTGGAGCCCGCGGAGGCCGTGCTGTGGGTCGAGCCGGGCACCTACGACGCGAGCCTCGCGCTCGTCGCGATCCGCGAGCGGCTGCGGGCGAAGTTTCGTCTGGTCGCGCCGTGCCTGCACGGCGGCGCGTGCGGGCTGCTCGCGCCGGGCAACGAGCCGCACTGGTGCCATCACTTCGCCGCGCCGCCGCCGTGGGTGTTCACCGATTCGGACTGGGGGCGCTTCGCGAGCCTGCTGGGCATTGACCTCGGCAGCCTGCCGGTGAGCTACCTCGTGCTGGACCGCCGGCCCGTGCCGGCCCCGCCGCCCGGCACGGTGCGCGTACTCGGCCGGCCGCGCCTCCTGAAGGCCGGCGTGCGCGAGCTGGTCTGCGACGCCGCCGGCGTCCGCGAGGTGGAGGTGCCGAAGCGCGGGTTCCCAGAGTTTTTCCGCGCCGTGAAGAAGGACCGGTGGACCTCAAGGCAGCGGCTGACGCGAGGCCCGGAGGGCGTCGCCGCCGCGGAGATGACGGAGCTGTAGGAAGGGTAGCCGAGGATTAAGTTCCAGGCCCAAGGTCCAAGTTCCAAACAAGTTCCAAGCTCCAGATTCCAAGGCCGGCGATTCTGTGTTGGAGCTTGGTGCTTGGAGCATCTCTGGAGCTTGCGAGCTTGGAGCTTGGATTTTTCCCCTTCCCTGCTTCGCCAGCCGCTGCACGAACCGCCCCATCGGCTCCAGCCCCTGCTCGATGTTCACGAGGCCGGTGGCGTAGCTGAGGCGGGTGTAGTCGTCCGCGCCGAAGGCGATGCCGGGGACGGCGGCGACCTTCTCCCGGCCGGGCAGGCGGGCGCAGAGGCCGGCGGAGGGCCGGCG
>JBJXFY010000373.1:0-5967 GCA_046155815.1 Limisphaerales bacterium
CGACCCCGAGGTGTGGACCGGCTGGGCCTTCGGTTTCGGCATCGAGCGCATCGCCATGCTGCGCTACGGCATCACGGACATCCGGCTGTTCTACGAGAACGACGTGCGGTTCCTGCGGCAGTTCTGAGCGCGGATTTCCCGTTGGCCAGGCCGCCGCCGCCGCTTAACCTGACGCCATGAACAAGGCCATGACTGGGCAGAAGGAAGCCCCCGCGGATCGCGCCCTGCTGGCGGAAATGGACCTGCTGCTCCGGCAGATTCGCCAGCATCGCCGGCACATCGAGCGGACGGCACCGCGGATCGCCCGGCTGCGGGAAAGCACGGCCGCCGTCATCAGGCGAATCCAAACTATGTGCGCGCAAATAGGATGATTGGCAGTATTGAAGATAGGCAATTCGGTTGTCTTGAATACGTCGGACCTAGAAAGGCGTTGTTGCTTAATTTTTTTTTTCGAAGCTTATCAGCTGTCAAAGGATGGAGAACTAGAACTTTAGAAGCATATCGCTTCAAGGAACAGGCTGCCTTGTTCTGTTACGGCATGAAAATGGCGATGCCCACTCACGACTGGGCGTTTGCCATGTGGCCAGAGCAACAAAGCGATATAGATTGTGTGTTTAGGATCAAATCTGAAGGTTCTCGGCGCTACTTGAAGGTCCAACTCAAGGAAGTCGTGCCCGAAAGCATTAATCAAACTGCTTCAGTCCAACAAATCTTACAAAAGTTCAATAACTCAAAGGCATCTAGAGGCTTGGTCGTCGGAGTTTACATCAATAGGAATGGAACGCTGGTCGTCAAGGATTTGATCCTTCCGGAAGGATTTGACGGTCAAGTTTGGCTTCTGGGTCTATGTGGGGAGAATAATCAAAGGCGCTTTCTTGTTGGCGACTTGATGAATGATCCGAAGACTACATTATTCGAATATCCTCAGTTTGCTCTCGGGGAACAAGCTTCGGACTGGAAATCTGATGAAGACTGAATCTGTTGCCAAGGCGGCACGTGTATGGTCGGTGTTGATTGTAACATGCCTGTCGTGCTTGTCGGTCCACGCCGGGGCCGAATCTCAGACCCGCCACGTCTTCCTCCTCACCACCGACGGCCTGCGGTGGGAGGAGGTGTTCCAGGGGGCGGACGAGACGCTGCTGTCCAAGGAATGGGGCAACGTCGGCGACACGAACGCCGCCCGCGCGAAGTACTGGCGTGAGACACCGGAGGCGCGGCGGGAGATCCTCCTCCCCTTCCTATGGGGCACGGTGGCGAAGCAAGGCCAGCTCTTCGGGAACCGCCCGCTCGGCAGCGACGTGCGCGTCACGAACGGGAAGAACTTCTCCTACCCCGGCTACAACGAGTTCCTCACCGGCATCGCCGACCCGCGGATCGACAGCAACGACAAGGTGCTCAATGCGAACACCAACGTCTTCGAGTGGCTGGCGGCCAAGCCCGCGTTCCGTGGCCGTGTGGCCGCCGCGGTGAACTGGGACGTGCTGCCGTGGATCCTCAACGCCCCTCGCGCGGGCTTTCCCGTCTGGAGCAGCTTCGACGTGCCGCCCGGCACGCGGCGCCTCCCCGTGCCGCCCGTGCTCGACGAGCTGTCGCAGCATGACGACACCGTCTGGCCCGGCGTCACGCTGGACACCTTCGTCCGCTCCGCCGCGCTGCACGCCGTGCGCGAACTGAAGCCGCGCGCGATGTACGTCTCCTACGGCGAGACGGACGACTGGGCGCACGAGGGGAACTACGAGCGCTACCTGCGCGCGGCGCACAACTTCGACCGCTTCCTCGGCGAGCTGTGGGCGCTCTGCCAATCCCTGCCCGAGTACCGCGGCACGACGACCTTTGTGATCACCGTGGACCACGGCCGCGGCCCCGCGCCGGTTGCGTGGAAGAGCCACGGCCGCGAGATGGTGGACTCGGCCTACATGTGGCTGGCTGTGATTGGGCCGGACACACCGGCCCTGGGCGAGCGGCGCAACGTCCCGCTGGTGCGCCAGGCTCAGGTCGCCTCAACGGTGGCCGCGCTGCTCGGCGAAGATTTTCCCGCCGCATCACCTAGGGCCGCGCCGCCGGTGGCGGAAGTGCTCGGACGGCCGGCTCAGTGAGCGTGGACCACGCCCGTGGCGTGCTGCCAGGCGTGGAGGATGTGGTGGACGATTTCATCCACACCCACGCCATTCCTCTCCTGCGCGAAGTCGAACGGGCCGTCGCCGCGCATCCGTTGTGGGTCGCGCCCCATCATCTTCAAGTTCGCGCCCACGATCTCCGCGAGGTCGGTCTTGTTGATGACGAGCAGGTCGCGCTGGTTCATGCGGCAAGTGCGCTGGCGCAGCCGATTGCGGTCGCTGTCCGGCGTGGTCTCGTCGGGCACGGCGTCCTGCAGGGCCTGGCCCACGAAGCGTCGCCAGCTCAGGCGATCAGCGACCGTTCCCGCGCTCCGCGGGTCGGAGTGGCCGTCGCAATGATGCAGCGGGCTCATCTTGAAGGGGACCGGCGGTGGAGGTGGCGGGCGGCCCGTGGTGGCTGGATGAATCGCCTGCAGCGCCGGCTGCTACCGATTGGCAGTCCAGCGCCCGGTCAAGCTTCTCGAGGAAGTCACTGCCCACGGACGAAGGCCTCAGGCTGTCCAGCAGGCCGAGCTGCGGGTGGGGCGCGATGTGCGTGGCTCGCAGATGGATTCGTCTGCCCAGTGTTCAAGAAGGGTCTTCACAAGTCTCGGGCCGGCCAGCCGGACCTTTTCGCCCGTCGTCAGCCCAAGTATCTCGGCGGGGTGTGGCCGCTTGACGAAGTGCAGGATGGTTCAGGCGACCTCGGCGGGGAGGTAGCGGATGCGCTTGTTCACGTCCGTGTTGATCGAGTGGTAGGGCTGCGTGAGGTTGCCGGCGGCAAAGAGGGTCTGCCGCGTGTGCTCCATGTTGTCCTCGCCGATGGCATCGGTGAAGATCGGCAGCAGGTACTCGATCCCAAGTCTTGAAGGGCGCATAAGCTGCGGGTCAAACAGCTCGGGGTGCATCGAGCGGGCGTGGATCATGCCCCAGCGGTCGCGCAGGCGGTTGGCGTCGTAACCCTCGACGTGGAAGCCGTTGGTCCGGTTGTACTGGAGGATGGAGACGGCGTTGTTGCGGCCCTCGCAGAGCATCTCGACCGCCTTGGCTCCGAGCTGCGCGGCGTAGAAGCGGTCGAACAGGATGGGCCGTCCGCCGCGTTGTGTGTGCCCGACCTTGCGGGTGAAGATCGCCTCGCGCGCGGATTCACTGCGCCGGTAAAGCTGGAAGTACTTGTCGCCGATCATCTGGATCAGCCTGGCCCGCAGCGCCTCGGCCGCGCCGCTGAGCTGGACGTTGCCGGCGGGATCGGTGGTCCTGGTCTCCGCGCCCAGTTCGCGCCCCTGCGAGTCCACGATGCCCTCGCCGCAGACGATTACGACGTTCTTCTGCAGGTCGTAGGTGTGCTTCACCCGCTCGACGACGTGCTCAAGGTCCACCGGCAGTTCGGGCACCAGGATGATGTCGGGCCGCCCGTAGGCGGTGCCGAGCGCGATGTAGCCGGAGTGGCGGCCCATCACTTCGATGATTGCGATGCGCCGATGGCTTTCCGCCGTGGTGCGGATGCGCTCCACGCCCTGGGCGGACACGAAGACGGATGTGGCATAGCCTGGGGTGGCGTAGTTGACGATCTGGTCGAGCTGGAAGACGGCGCGCGACTGAGTACGCTTGTAGCGAAAGCCTGTTTTATCCAGACCGTCATTCCCCCGGATGAACTCGTCCGGCTCGCTCGGATAGTTGAGGCCAAGGTCATTGTCAATGGTCTTGGGGGCGAGCACCGTCGGCAGGCGCTCGGCCAGGGGCTGGAGGCCGTTCAGGGTGCCGTCACCGCCCACGCAGATCAGCCCTTCGATGCCGAGCCGTCCCAGACGTGACACGACAAGATCCAGATCATCCTTTCTGTCCGGGTCCACAAAGTCACGGGAGGAACCAATGAGTGTTCCGCCCTTGGTCGGATCGAGTTCCGGGATTTCCTGATAGAGTGGATTCAGGAGGACGTGCGGGACGCGCGGGTTGAAGAGGCTGTTGAAACCCTTGATCAGCCCGATGATCTCGACCCTGAGCTGGTTGGCCCGGGTGACGGCGCCCGCGATGGTGGCGTTGAGTGCCGGGGTGTCGCCGCCGGCCGTGAGGATGCCGATGCGTTTCATGAACGACCATGGTTGAATCCCACCCGGACCCGCCGAAATGCCGTCCGTCGCCCCGCCGCCGTGACCTTTCCGTTGGCGCGGCGGATGCCGCCAAGGATCACCTCTTTCCCGGCGATTCCAACCAGTTTCCCGGTCCTGGCTTCGCTGGGATCGAAGTCAATCTCTGTGCCGGCGGGACCGTCGGGACGCTTTCCGCCGGCTGTGTCACGGTTGCTCCGTAGCGCTGCGTTGGCCTTGATGAAGGGGTATTGGCTCCCCGCCTTGACCGGCCGGTCTCTGAGATTGGTCGCAGCAAGCTCGATAACCTTCCTCCCAGCACGCCGCTCGTTCGCGCCCTCGACAGGAGCAACTGGGCCGGCTCGTCCTGCGTCCGGCGGCGGCTTGAACAGGGCGACATCCGTTATCGGCAGGAAACAACCATGCTGCGCCAGGGCCAAGTCGCGGCGGTCGCCGAGGTCGGGACGATGCACGGTCAACGGCCTTGAGCCATTCGGGAAGGCGACCTCCACCCGCAAGTCGCACTTCATCTCGGCACACCGGGCATGGGTTGAATCCGGGGCTGGCACCACAGTCGGACGTGCTTCGGCAGGTTCTGTGCCGGGGAGTGGGAAACCGGGCAGATGCCGGTCGTTGTGTCATTCACCCCAAACATGAATCCCCTTCATTGTAGCCATCACAGCTTTCTAAAGCGTGGAGTCGCAAATGGGCTGAGGCCGGCCGACGGGCTGGTTCCGACCGCGAATGCGGAAGGCCCTCCATGACCGGCCAGTGTCGTTCGGCCCGATGATGGGCAAATCAGGACAGCGCGTGGCTGTTTATGCTCAGGTGTGGCGGGTGGTTCAGGACTCGCAGCTTTCCATGTTCACCGCGCGGCGGGACGGCTACCGTTCCGGCCCGTTCATGAAGGTCACCCTCAACTGGCTCCGCCAGTACGTCGCCTTTGACTGGTCGCCCGCGGCACTCGCGGAGCGGCTCACCATGCTCGGCCTCGAGGTCGAGGGCGTGCAGCCGCTGGGCGGCGAGTTCGCCGGCGTGGTCGTCGCGCAGGTGCTTGCCCGCGACAAGCACCCCAACGCCGACAAGCTCTCCGTCTGCCGCGTCGCCGACGGCACGGGCGAGCGTCAGATCGTCTGCGGCGCGCAGAACTTCCAGCCCGGCGACAAGGTGCCGCTCGTCCTCCCCGGCGCAGCGCTCCCGCCCAAGCCGGCCGATAAGGAGCCCTTCACCATCAAGGTCGGCAAAATCCGCGGCGTCGAGTCGCACGGCATGCTGTGCTCCGCCGACGAGCTGGGGCTTGACCCGGCGGCCCTCGGGCTGAAGCACGAGGACGGCCTGCTGATCCTCCGTGCGGATGCCACCGTGGGCCAGCCCTTCGCCGAACACCTCGGCCGCAGTGGCGGCGACGTGGTGTACGACCTGGAGGTCACTCCCAACCGGCCGGACCTTACCAGCGTCCTAGGCATCGCCCGGGAAATCGCGGCGCTGACAGGCAATGAACTGAAGATCCCGGCCACCGCCCTCCCGCCGTCGGCTGCGAATGCCGGCAAGGCGGAGGAGCTGGTCGCCGTCCGGCTCGAAGCTCCTGACCTCTGTCCGCGCTACACCGCCCGCATCGTGCGCGGCGTGAAGGTCGGCCCCAGCCCGGACTGGCTGCGGGCCGCGCTCGAGAAGGTCGGCCTGCGCAGCATCAATAACGTCGTGGACGTCACGAACTACGTGATGCTCGAGACGGGTCAGCCGCTGCACGCCTTCGACTACCACCTGATCGCGAAGGACGCCGC
>JBJXFY010000391.1:0-4111 GCA_046155815.1 Limisphaerales bacterium
CGGGCGCTGTTCGCGCCTGCGGCGCGCGGGCTGCTGTCGCGGGCCCTGCGCGCGTACCCGGCGCTGGTGGATTTCTGGTTTCGCCGGACGCGGTGACAGGCTCGGGCATCCGGGCCCGGGCGCGCCGCCGGTGCGCGCCGTGCGGAAGGACTACCGGGTGGCGGCCATCCGACCCGTGCAGCGCTGCGCCAGCAGGGTCTCGGCCAGCAGCACGGCCACCGCCGCCAGCACCAACGGCAGCCAAAGCTCGCCGCCCGTGCGCTCGCGGGTGAGCGTCGCGGCAAGGTCGACGCCCGGATGCCAGTCCACGACCCCGGCCGCCGTGGCCAGCTCGTCGCGCGTCGCCGCGGTGGTTTCCGCGAGGTCGGACTCGGCCGGGTCCGCCTGCACCGCGAAGAGCGCCAGCAGTTCGCCGCCGGCCGCCGCGCGGACACGGTACGCGCCCGCTATCCACGTTTCGCCGAAGCTGATCGCCGCCCCGTCCGGATCCGCGCGGGCGGCCACGGTTCGGCGTCCGCCGTCCGGCGTCTCGACCGACACGTCACGGCCGGCGAAGGCCGCCGGCAGCGGCACGGTCACCGGCGAACCGGCGCGGACGTTCAACGCCGCCGTACGCCCCGACGCCAGCTCGCCCAGCATCCGCTGCACCAGCGGCAGGAACGACGGTCGCACCGGCAAATCGCTCCACACCGTGTCCGCCGTGACCGCCGCAACGAACACCCGGCCGCGGCCCGCGCGCCCGGCGACGAGCGCCGGCGTGCCGTCGGCGAGGCGCAGGACGATCTCCGCCGGCGCGGCGTTCGTCGCCGCACGCGGCTGCAGCTCGCGTGCCGCCCGTACGCGCGCCGCGGCGAGGCTGCCCGCGCCCGGGTCGTTCCACAGCGTCACGAGCGGATGCGTGTACGGCCCCGTGGCGAGCGCGAGCGGCGAGCTATCGGCCGCGGGATCGCCGCGCAGCGGGCCGAGCGCCGCCGGCAGCAGGCCGCGAGGGCCGGCGAGTTCGTCGTTGTAGAAGGCGTCACGGACGTCCGGCCCGGGAAAGACCAGCAGCCCGCCGCCGCCGCGCACAAACGCCTCGAGCGCAGCCGCCGTGGCCGTCGAGAAGTCCGGGACGTTCGCCAGAACCACCACGTCGAAGCCCGCGAGCCGCGCCGGGGAAAGCTCGTTCGCGTCGAGGCGCGTGACCTCGACGAAGAACTCGTCGCGCGCGGCCGGCGGCACGGGCTGCAACGCGTTCAGGACGAAGAACAGCGGGTCGCGGCCGTCCGCCGCCGGTCCGGCCACGGCGAGCACGCGGAGCCGGCCAACCGGCAGCACTGCCAGCGTCCGCGCATCGTCAGCCGGCAGGCGGTCCGGCGCGATGCGCGCCGTGAGCGCGTGCGGCTCGGCTTCGCGCAGCCGCGTGAAGAGCGCCAACCGCCGCGACTGGCCTGGCTCGAGCGTCTCGATCACCGCCTCATCCACGGGCGGGCCGTCGTCCACGTGCAGCGTGAGGCGGACGCCGGCGCGCGGGAGACCGCCGAAGTTGCGCACCTCGGCGGCGACACGCAGCGGCTCGTTGGTCGCGGCGAGGCCGGCAGGCAGCTCGAGGGCGGAAACGGCGAGGTTGCCGTCGAACGGCTCGCCCACGAGGACCACCCGGAACTCGAGGTCCGGCCCGCCGGCACGGACGAGTTCCTTCACCTCCGCGAGCGAGCGCCAGCCCAGCGCCTGCCGGTCGGTGACCAGCACGATCTCCCTGGCCAGGCCGGGCGCGCGGCGCAGCAGCTCGACGGCGTGGCCGATGCTGACGGCGTGGTCGGTGGCCAGCGTGGCGGGCGCGGCGTCGCGGATGGCCTGGCGGGCGCGGTTCAGGTCGCGCGTCGGCTCGGGCACCAGCGGGATCACTCGGTCGCCCCCCAGCAGCACCGCGACACCGGAGCCGGCGGGCAGGGCGTCGAGTGCCGCGGACGCGGCCTCGCGCGCGGCGGCGAAGCGGTTCGTCACGCCGTCCGCCGTGTGCAGGCTGAGCGAGGCGTCGAGGATGACGACGGCCGTGACCGGCGCGCCGCCCAGAAAACCTGCGCGAGCCGTACGCAGCGCCGGCCGGGCGAGCGCGAAGGCGAGCAGGCCGACCAGCAGGCAGCGCAGCGCGAGCAGCAGGGCGTCCTCGAGCTGGAGCCGACGGCGGTTCTTCTCCAGCGCGGCCTTGAGGAAGCGCATCGCGGCCCAGTCCACGCGCCGGAAGCGACGGCGGTTCAGCAGATGGATGGCGACCGGGATCGCGATGCCCGCCAGACCGGCGAGAAGGAGGGGATTGAGGAAGCTCATCCAGCGGAAAGTTCCCAGTTTCCGGCTCGAAGCTCCAAAGAAGCTCCAGGAGCCGGACGCCAAACCGTTCGTTCGGGGACCGCACGCGCCCCGGGCGGCATCCTCCGCGTCCTCGCGGAAAACCCGACACGCCCCAAAATCAGGCAGGCACGGGCCGGCGCGACCCCGGCCTCCCTCGAAGGTCGGAAAGATGCCGGCGGCCCGCTGGCCGGTCCGGAAGGCGGCGCTCCGCCGCGTCCGGCCACGCCTTGGAGCTTCGGGTCTGGAGCTTCCTTGGAGCCTGGAGCTCGGGGCCAGGAGTTTTCCGGCTTCATCCCTTCCTCCTCCGCGTGCGCAGCCGGAACGCGAGGTAGTTCCCCAGCACCTCGCGCAGCGGCCGGGTGGTGTTCACCTCGACGTAATGGGCCTGGTTGCGGTCGCAGCCCTCGCGCAGGCGCTGGCGGAAGCCCTCCATTTCCGCGAGGTACGCGCCCCGCAGCTCGTGGGCGCGCGTCTGCAGCGGCGGCAGGCCCTCCAGCCCGACAAACTCGACGCTTCCATCGAACGGAAACTCCAGCTCCGCCGCGTCGAGGACGTGGAAGAAAACGACCTCGTGTCCGATGTAGCGCAGGTGCTGCAGGCCGCCCAGCACCGCGTCCTCGTCGTCGAAGAAGTCGCTCACCACGAGCATCAGCCCGCGGCGCGGCGTCTGTGCGGCCATCTCGTGCAGCACGGCGCCGACGTTCGTGCCCGCGCCCGGATCGAAGGCGGCGAGCTGGTTCATGATCGTGTTCAGCGTCGCGCGGCTGTTGCTGCGCGGCAGGTGCATCCTCAGCGCCGCGTCAAAGAGGCCGACCGCCACCGCGTCGCGCTGGTGCAGGATCAGGTACGTGAGGCAGGCCGCGAGCTGGCGCGCGTACTGGAGCTTGGTCAGGAGCCCGGAGCCGTAGCGCATGGACTCGCTGCCATCCACGAGCACGTGCGCGACGAAGTTCGTCTCCTGCTCGTACTGCTTGATGTAGTAGCGGTCCGTGCGGGCGAGCAGCTTCCAGTCGAGGTGGCGGAGGTCGTCGCCCTGCGCGTACTCGCGGTGCTCGGCGAACTCGGTGGCGAAGCCGTGGTAGGGCGACTTGTGCTCGCCGGCCAGGTAGCCCTCGACGACATGCCGCGCGAACAGCCCGAGCTGCTCGGCGTGCGCGAGCGCAGCGGGGTCGAGGAGCGTCATGCGCGGGTACGGTTGGGCGGAAGCCCGCACGCTGCAAAGGGCAAAGCGGCCCCCAGCCGTGCTCGTCCTCGTCCTCGAACCGGTTCGGCAGTCGAGAAAGAAGAGGAGCACGGGCACGGGCACGAAGGGCAGACGGCAGCCCGATCACTTCTTCCCCAGACCTGCGAGATACGCCAGCAGGTCGCGCAGCTCCTCGCGGGTCAATCCGTCCACCAGTCCGGCCGGCATCAGGCTGCCAAGCTGCCGCTGCTCCGCGATGCGGGCGCGCGGGAGCCTCACCACGCGGCCCGCGAGGTGGTCCAGCAGCGCCACCTCGTCCTCGGTCCCGCCGCGCAGGTAGCCCTGGTGCGAAGCGCCGTCCGTGGTGGTGATCTCCCACGCGACGAAGCCCTCCTTCACCTCCCGCTGCGGATCGAGGATCGCGCCGAGGATGAACTCCGGCGTCTGCGCCGTGCCCAGCGCGCCGAGGTCCGGCCCGACCAGGCCCGGCGCGCCCGAGACGCTGTGGCAGGTCACGCAGCCGAGCGCGGGCCGCTCGAAAACGGGGCGTCCCTTCGCGGCGTCGCCCGCGGCGCGCGCCGCGGCAACCAGCGCCGG
>JBJXFY010000394.1:0-6438 GCA_046155815.1 Limisphaerales bacterium
TGAACGGACCCTGGTACGCCCACACGGCCGAGACGCCCGACGGCCGGCCGGACCCCGACCAGAGCCGCTGGCAGCCGCTGGCCGACCATCTTCGCAACGTCGCCGCGTTGGCCCGCCGCTTCGCCGAACCGCTCGGTCTGGCCGACGAGGCGGAACTGGCCGGGCTGCTGCATGATTTGGGGAAGTACGCGGACCGCTTTCAGGCCCGGCTGCGGAACCCGGCGATCCACGGCATCAATCACTGGGCGGCGGGGACTGCGCAGGCGGCGAACTTCGCCAGCGTTGCCTTCGCGATTGATGGGCATCACACGGGGATTCCCGCGCGGGACGGTGCCGGCATCCGGCAGACCATCGCCAAGATGCGTGACGACGGCGAACGCGAGCCGTTCTGCCGCTGTCCGGAGCCGGTCGCGGAACTGGTGCGCCGCGCCGAAGCCGAAGGCATCCGGTTCCCGGCCCTCCCGTCCCGCAAGCCAGCAAGCCCGTTTGCCGAAGCCCTGCGCACGCGAATGCTGTTCTCGTGCCTCGTGGACGCGGACTTCCTCGACACCGAGGAGTATTTCACTCCAGGCGGGAGCCTGCGGCGGCGGGTGCCGGAACTTCAGCCCGAGCGGGCGCTTCAGATCCTGCTCGACCGGCTGGCCGGCCTGTCCGGTGAAGGCGACCTGAAACAGCGTCGCCGCAAGCTGCTCTCCGACTGCCTGTCGGCGGCGGCCGAGGCTCCCGGTCTGTTCACGCTCACCGCGCCGACTGGCAGCGGCAAGACCCTCAGCTCGCTGGCGTTCGCCCTGCGCCATGTCGGGCACCACAACGCCCAACTGCCGGAGGGCGACCCGCGCCGCTTCCGCCGCATCATCGTCGTCATCCCGTTCACCAGCATCATCGAGCAGACCGCCGGGGTTTATCGGGATGTATTCGAGGACGCCTTCGGTCCTGATTTCGTGCTGGAACACCACAGTTCGGTCGCTCCACGGGAACGGAGCGAGGACACGGGATGTGATGCGGAGGAGGAACGGATTCGGCGGGCCCGCCTGTCCGCCGAGAACTGGGTTTCGCCATTGGTCGTCACCACCAACGTCCAGTTCTTCGGGAGCCTGTTCAGCAACCGGCCGTCCGACTGCCGCAAGCTGCACAACATTGGCCGCTCCGTGGTGCTGTTCGACGAGGTGCAGACCCTGCCGCCGAAGCTGGTGCCCTCGCTGCTTTCCGGCGTGAGGCTGCTGACCCGTGACTACGGGGTCACCGCGGTGTTCATGACGGCGACCCAGCCGGCCTTTGCGGCGGTGGGCGAGGCCGTGATGGGTGGTTGGAACCCCACGGCCATCGCCACCGACGAGACCGGACTGGCCGAAGCCCTGCGCCGCACCCGCATTGAGCTGCCATTGCCGGAACAGAAGCTTCGCTGGGAACAGCTCGCCGACCGGCTGGCGGCCGAACCGCAGTCGCTCTGCGTCGTCAACACCACCGCTGACGCGCGCCGGCTCTTCGCGTTGCTGCGGGAGCGTTCCGCCGGCGGCCTGTTCCACCTTTCTTCGCGGCTGTGTCCGCAACATCGCCGGGAGAAGCTGGCAACCATCCGGCAGCGCCTGCGCGACGGACTTGCCTGCTGCCTGGTGTCCACCCAGCTCATCGAGGCGGGCGTGGACGTGGATTTCCCGGTCGCCTATCGCGCGCTCGGTCCGCTCGATTCGATCATCCAGACCGCCGGCCGCTGCAACCGGGAAGGCCGGTTCCTCGAGCCCTGCCCCGTAATCGTCTTCCGGCCGGAAGAATTGAAGACGCCTCCCGGCGCCTACCGGATTGCCACCGCCAAGACCGTGGAGTTTCTGGCCCGCCATCCCGATGCCGCCGAACGGCTCCACCTGCCGGACTTCTACGCCGCCTACTTCCGCGAACTCTACGGTCTGCTCGGGCCGGAATCTGCCGGGCACGACCCGGTGTACGCCGCCTGCGAGGCGCTGGATTTTCCCAAGGCCGCCGAAGAGTGCCGCCTGATCGGCGACGAGACGCGGCCTGTGCTCGTGAAGTGGGGCCGGGGAGAGGAACTTGCGGCGAAGCTCGCCCGCCAGCAGCACCTGACCGCCGCCGAATGCCGCGAAGCCCAGCGCTTCTCCGTTAACCTCTATCAAAGCGAGTTCTTTGATGCCCAAGCCAAAGGCTACGTCCACCAGCCGGCCAAGGACTGGGACTTCTGGGCGTGGAACTCCGACTATGATCCGGATCTCGGCTTGGGACACGTGGGGAGCGACGCTTTCAATCAATGACCCGTGCCTCACCCATCTTGAGTCCGGGCAGCGCCGCCAACAATGGAGCCGCCAAGGGCCTCAACGCCTCCAGCCGGTTGGAGCGCGCTTTGAGGACGGCCACCGCGATCTTGAACCGCGGCAGGTGCTGCTGGAACGAGAGGTTGCGGTCCACCGTCACGAACACGTCGAACGAGTGCTCCGCCAACCTCAGCAGCCGGCCGTTCTTGATCGTCGCCCAGCCCATCTGCGGAACGGTGCGGACGAAATGGCCGGATAGCTCGCGGGCGAACCGGCGGTCCAGGCACTCGTCGAGCAGCAGCCTCATCTCACCGGGCCGGGACCGTCATCTGCCCGGCGGCCCTGTCCAGAAAGGCGACCACCTGCTCGCGCCGAACCGTGGGGAATCCCTCCAGAAAATCGTCAATGGATTCACCGCCCTCCAGGTAGTCCAACAGCGTTTGCAGCGGCACCCGCGTGCCGGCAAAACACGGCGTCCCGCCCATCACTTCCGCATCGCTGACGATGAGCTTGCTCTTCATGCGCGGACTCTCCCCGTTTCAGCCGCGACTTCAAGCCGACACATGGCACCACCATGACCATCCATCTCCGCACCTGGGGCGACCTCGCCTGCTTCACCCGGCCCGAAATGAAGGTCGAGCGCGTCAGCTACCCGGTCATCACGCCCAGCGCCGCGCGCGGCCTGCTGGAAGCGATCCTCTACAAGCCGCAGTTCCGCTGGCGCATCCGGCGCATCGCCGTGAAGCGGCCGATCCAGTTCCTCGCCTTCCGCCGCAACGAGGTGAAGTCCCGCCTCTCTCCCCGTAAACCGGAGCCGCTGTTGGCCGACGAGGACCGCACCCAGCGCAACACCCTCGCCCTGCGCGACGTGGAATACGTCATCGAAGCCTCCATGCACCTGACGCCGCTCGCCGGGCAGCCGCGACGCCGCCTGGAAGACGACGAGGACCGGGGCGAAGACACGCCGGTCAAATATCTGGCCATGTTCCAATGGCGGGCGGAAAGGGGCCAATGCTTCGCCCAACCCTGCTTCGGCTGCCGCGAGTTCCCGGCCCATTTCGAGCCGGCCGACGCTGGTGCCATGAACGTTCCGCACGGCCTCAACCGCGATCACGACCTCGGCCTCATGCTCTATGACGTGTTCCATCTCGACGTTTCCCATGACCAGGCCCCCGGCAAGATCGAGAAGCCCCGGCCCCGCGTGACCTTCTTCAAGGCGGCGCTCAAGCACGGTGTCGTCGCCGTGCCCGATTGGAACGAGGTCAAAGCCCAGCTCGGAGGTGCCCAGTGATGCTCCAAGCCCTCATCGCCTACGCCGAACGCGAGGGCCTCGGCGACCCGGATTTCGAAACGGTGGGCGTGCGTTGGCTCATCTCGCTCACCGCCGACGGCAGGCTGGCGGGTGAGCCGATTCCCCTGGCGGACAATCCGGGGGACAAGAAGCCCAGGCCCAAACGGCTAGTCCGGCCAAAATCTGACCCGGATTTCGTGTCGCACGGCCGCTCCTACTTCCTATGCGACAGCTTGGAACGTTCGGCCGTCTTTGTGGACGACGATGCGAAGCGCGAGAAAAGGCGCGTCAATCAGGAATATTTCGTCGGCTTGCTTGAAGAGTCGGCCAAAGATTGCCCAACGGAATCCAACCGGCTTCGCGTGTTGGCCACGTTCCTTCGAGACGAGACAAGATTGGCGGACCTCCATTCCAAACTTGCCACTGCAAAGGCAAAGACCAGCGACAACGCCGCCTTCTCCGTGGGTGGCCATGATTTGCTTGCGTCCAATGAGTTGAAGCTATGGTGGAAGAAAAGGCACCAGCGCCAGCGTGACGATCAGGAGAAGATTGAATCCGTTTGCCTTGCTACTGGTCGTTTCGGCCCGATTTGTCGCACAGCCGGATTCGTCAAGCTGCTTGGTGAAGACACCAAGCTGATATCCTTCAATAAGGAATGTCCTGCTTTTGAGTCCTTGGGCCTATCGCAGGCCGCGAACGCCCCTGTGGGTGTCGCCGCCGAAGGGAACTTCCGCTCCGCGCTCAATGCCCTGATCGAGAAGAGCCGCGGCCAGGGGCTCGTCTTCAGCAACACCGTACATCTCCACTGGAGCCGTGAGGCGCTGGCCGAAGATCCAATTGACCTGCTCACGACGGCCGACCCCGAGCCCGTGGCCGCCCTGTTGAAGTCGGTTCAAGCCGGCCAGCGTCACGTCGGTCTGGACGCCAACGCCTACTACGCCCTCAGCCTCTCCGGCAACGGCGCCCGCATCGTCGTGCGCGATTGGTTGGAAAGCACCGTTCCAGAAGTGGAACGGAACATCGCCCATTGGTTCGCCGATCTGGCCGTCGTCCATCCCGATGGCATGAGCACCAGACGGGATTTCAAGTTCGGCGCCCTGCTCTACGGCATGGTCCGGGCGGAACTGGCCGAACTCTCCCCGCAGATTCCCACACAATTGCTCCACGCCGCCCTGCGCGGGCGGAAGACACCGCTGCCGCAGTCGGCTTTGGCGGCGGCCCTTCGGCGGCAGCAGCTGGATCAGGACAACAAGCTCAACCCGGCCCGCCTCGCTCTCATCAAGGCCTGTCTTCTCCGTTCTGCAAATCTCTCACCTCCCGACTCCCAACCATCAACACCCGCCATGAGTGAGTCCCTGAATCCCGAGTCCTGTGATGCCGCCTACCTGTGCGGCCGTCTCTTCGCCGTGTTCGTCGAACTCCAAGAAGCCGCACTAGGCCAAGTCGGCGCTGGAGTTGCCGAACGCTTCTACGCCAGCGCCAGCGTCACTCCCGCGCTGGTGATGGGCCGCCTGTTCCGCAATGCCCAGTTCCACGCCTCCAAGGCAGAGGGCCTCGGCGGGTGGCGTAAGGGTAAAGCAATCAACGCCCAGAAAGACTTCGAGGAGATCTCCTGCGCCCTGGGAGACAAATTTCCCGCCACGCTCGATCTCGAAAGCCAGGGCCGCTTCGCCCTTGGTTACTACCACCAGAAGGCCGACTACCGCCGCCGTACCGCCGAACGGAAGGAACAGCAGGCCGCCGAAGCCGCGAACGCCTGAACCTCTCAACTCTCAACCATCAACTGGCAACTCACCAAAACATGAACCATCGCTACGACTCCGTTTACCTCTTCGACTGCAAGGACGGGAACCCCAACGGGGACCCCGATGCCGCCAACGCCCCGCGCATTGATCCGCAGGACATGCACGGCCTTGTCTCCGATGTGTGCCTCAAGCGCAAGGTCAGGAACTTCGTGCTGCTGGCGAAGGAGGCCGCGCCCGGCTTCGGCATCTTTGTCCAGCAGGGCAGCGTGCTGAACGACAAGATTGCCGAGGCCCACAAGGCCCTCGGCCACGAAGTGGACGCGAAGTCCGACAAGAAGAAGGCCACGCGCGAACAGGTCGGCTCCGCTCGCGCCGAAATGTGCAGACGCTTCTTCGACGTGCGGACCTTTGGTGCGGTCATGTCCACTGGCGCCAACGCCGGTCAGGTGCGCGGTCCGGTGCAGCTCAGCTTCAGCCGCTCGCTTGATCCCATCCTGCCGCTCGATCTGAGCATCACGCGCATGGCCGTGGCCGTAGCCAAGGAAGCCGACAGTCCCAATCAGACCATGGGCCGCAAGAACCTCATCCCCTACGGCCTCTACCGCTGTCACGGCTTCATCAGCGCGCATCTTGCCCGCGAGACCGGCTTCAATGACGCTGACTTGGAACTGCTCTGGCAGTCGCTGACGCAGATGTTCGACCATGACCGGTCCGCCAGTCGCGGTACGACGGCCCCGCAGAAGCTCGTCGTCTTCAAGCACCAGACAGCCTTGGGCAACGCCCCCGCCCACAAGCTCTTCGAGCGCGTCACCGCTAGGCGCAAGGATGGAGTGGAGGTGGCCCGGACCTTCTCGGACTACGAGGTCATCATCAACCGGGAAAGTCTGCCCACGGGCGTCGAGATTTTGGACCTGCTCTGAGTTTCGGTAAACTCCGCCGGCACAGGTTCACAGCCGTCCGAGGAACGGGAGCCGCTACCACTCTCGCTGCTCAACGACTACCTCTACTGCCCGCGCCGGGCGGCGTTGAAGGTCGTCGAGGGCTGGCGTTCGGCCAATCAGCACACCCATCGCGGCGATATCGTCCACGAACATGCCGACCTGGCCGGTTACGAGGTCGTCAAGGGCGTGACGCTGCT
>JBJXFY010000408.1:0-4144 GCA_046155815.1 Limisphaerales bacterium
GGGCTGGTCGGACGGGTCGGATGGAGCAGACGCCGCACCAGACCGGCCGCCGGGCGGCGCATTGGTCTGGCCGGTGGCGGCGGCCAGTTCGCGCTCGACCTCGGCTGCGAGCTCTTCGAGGCCGGCCTCCGCGAGGCGCATGGCCTCGGTGTCGTCGCCGAGCACGCTTTCCGCGGCGCGCTCGACGCCGCGGCGGAGCGTCTCGACGCCGGCCTGCGCGCGACCAGCGGCCTGGCGGGCCTGCGTCTCGAGGCCCAGCCGGAGCATCTCGGCGGTGAGTTCGACGGACTTCGCGCCGTCGCCCTGCGCGACCTTCTCCAGCCGCTCGTTCAGGCCGCGGGTGAGCCGGCCGCTCCGCAGCAGCTCCTCGCGCGTCTCCTTCACCGCGCCGGCGTTGTCCTGGCTGTACTGGCGCACGGCATCGTAGAGCTGCCGCGACAGCAGCGGCTCGGAGGCTTCGGCCTGCTGCGAAATCTGCGTGGCCCGCGCGACCAGGTTGGTGAGGCGCTCCGCCTGCTGCGCGAGCTGTTCCATGGCGCGGTCCTCGCCGGCGGGTTCCGAGAGCGAGCGGCGCGGCTCCGGCTCCGGCCGGGCGCCGCCCAACTGCCGGGAAACCTCCTCCTGCGCGCGCGCCAGTTCCCGGGCCTCCGCGCGCAGCTCGCGCAGCTCCTCCGCGAACTGGCTCGCGCTCTCGCGCCGCAACTGGTCGCGCATCTGCTCAAGCTGCTCCTGCGCGCGGCTGCCCGAGGCGAGCGCCTGCGAAACCTGCCCCTGCCCGGCGGCCTCGGCGGCACGCTGGAGCTCCTCGCGCGTCTGTTCGAGCTGCTGGCGCTGCTCCGCGAGGCGCGACTGGCTTTCCGGCCGGCTCATGCGCTGCTGCATCTCGTCCACTTCCGCGAGCATCTGCTGCTGCTCCTCCTGCAGGCGCTTCAGCTCGCGCCGCAGCTCCTCGCGCTCGCGCTCGGTCTGCGCCTCCTGGAGCGCGGTCTGAAGTTCCTTCAGCCGCTCGTTCACGTCCTGCTGCCGGCGGGCCAGCTCCTGAAGGCGGTTCAGCAGGGCCAGCTCCTCGCGGCGTTCCTCGTTCTGCGGCGACTGCGCCTGCCGCCGCGTCTCGTAGCGGTTCTCCGACTGCCGGAGGTCAAGCTGGTCAATCTGCCGCTGCGACATGGATTCGCCGCCCTGGCCCTGGCCGCGGTTCTGCCCGCGGGTCACGGAGGTCTCGCGCGCCTGGAGCTTCAGCAACGCCTGATAGGCGGCCTGCTCGGAAACCAGAGCCTCGGCCAGCGCGGCGGGCGAACCCGCCGCCCGCCCGAGCTGCTGCAGCGATTTCTCCATCTGCGTGACCGCCTCGGCCCAGGTGCCGAGCGCCTTCGGATCCTGCTGCCGCTGCATCGCCTCGCGGGCCTGATCGAGCGCCTGCTCCGCGGCGGCACGCACCACGGCCAGGTCGTCCTCGTAGCGCGCCGGAGCGTTCGTGGCGGCGGAAGCGGCGGCCGGCCGGGCACGACGCGGCGCAGGCGCGGCCGTTTCGGCGCGCTGCGAAAAGGCCTCGTAACGCGGCAGGCCCATCACGGACGCCGCGGGTGGGACGCGCAGCGACGTGCGCCCGGCGGCGGGCTTCGGTTCGGATGCGGCCGGCGGCGTCGTTCCCGGCGGGACGCCGCCGCCCTTCTGGCGGTGCAGCTTCCAGGTCGCGTTGATGATCTGCTTCTGCAGCTCGGTCAGCTTGCCACCGCGACCCTGCCCGCCGGCGCCGCCGCCCTCCATCTCGCCTTCGCCCTGGCCCTCGCTTTCACGGAAGATTTCTTCGAACGGCCGCACTTCGGCGAAGAACAGGTCGCCCTCCGTGCGCCGCGGCTGGCCGTCCGGGCCGACGTCCTCGGCCCAGAGGAACCACGCGAGCAGCTGATCCGGCTGCGCCCCCAGCTCCTCGAGCCGGAGCATGTGCTGGAAGGCGCGGCGTTCCTCCGACGCGGCGCCCTGCCCGAGCTCGATGAACTCCGTCCCGCCGCCGGCGCGGGTGAAGGCGAGCCCGTAGCGTGCGACGCCGAAGTCGTCCCACACGCTGCCCTCGAACGAAACCTCCTCCAGCGGTGACGGGCGCACGTCGCCGCGCGGCGAGGCGAGCTTGAGCTCGGGCGGTCGGTTGGGGGCGGCCACGAAGACGAACGTCGCACCGACCTTGTTGGACCGGCCGTCGGCGTCCACGAGGCGGAGGTCGTACGTGGCGCTGGCGGCGAGGCGCAGCGGGTTCACGGTGGCGGCCGGGGCATTGGTCGCGACCACGAGCGCGACGGGCGGCAGGTTCGTGCCGCGCGGAACGAGCGTGGCGGCGGCGACGGGCTTGTTGAACTGGAGCTGGAGCGCGAGGTCGGTGCCTTCGACGGCGGTCACGCGGCGGGTGTCCTCGACGCGCTTGGGCGCGCGGCCGGTGTAGGCCGGATAGGTGAGGTCCACGTCGGCGCGATCGAGGCGCGGATGCTCGAAGACGGAAACGGAGAAATCGCGCGTGCGGCGGCCCCCATACTCGACGCGGTAGCTGAAGTTCGTGGCCACTTCTGGAACGCTGCCGCCGAAGACCGGGTCGGACAGGCTGCGCACGAGGGGCAGCCGCTGCTCCGCGCCCGCGCCGGACACGACCAGCGCCGCGCCCGTCGGCGGCGCGCCGCCGAAACGGGCGAGCACGACGAGGCTCTGGCCCTTCTCGAGGCTCACGTCGCCGGGCGTCACCTCGACGCCACCGAGGCCCAGCGCCACCAGGCCGGGCCGGCGCGAACCGGCCGGCAGCGTGGCCAGCATCCACAGCACCGCGGCCAGCGCGGCGAAGGCCCCGCCCGAGGCCAGCCGCGCGCCCCAGCGCCGGCCGCGTGGCACGAGGTCGGACCAGTCGTTGCGGCCGGCATGGGCGACGGCGTCGCGCAGCACGCGGCGCTGGAGGAAGTTTGTGTCTGCCAGGTCGCCGGCCGGGAGCTGCACGGCGGTCAGGAGCAGGCCGCGCAGCTCGGGGAAGCGACCCTCAATCGCATGCGCCACGGCGCGGAGGTCGCGCGGCCCCGCGGCGTGGCGGCCGAAAAGCAGGAGGCTGACCAGCAGCGCGCCCAGGCCGACCACGCCGGCCGCGACCACAGCCGCCTGGCCGGTGAACGGCCGCAGCGCGAGCAGCCCGAGGCCGAGGAGCGCGGCGATGCCCCAGCATGCCGCGAGCCGCCACAGCAGCGTGATCCGGCGATGGCGGATGACGGCGTGCCGCAGACGCTGTTCCAGCAGCCACGAGATCATGCGGGGGTCTCCTGCGGGGTTTGCCGCGCGGTCCAGCCGGCGAGCGCGATGGCGGCGAGCACCACGGCGATCGCGGCGAGCACGAAGCCGCGCCAGAGCCGCTGGCGGTTCTCCTGTTCGGCGTCGAGCCGCAGCGCCTGCCGCCGCGGCGCGGGCGCGGCGGGCTTTGCCGTGGCGAACAACGCGCCGGCCTGCTCGAAGGCGTCCACCGTGAGCGGCGCGGTGCGCGACTCGAGCGGGTCGAGGTTCACGGCGAAACGTTGCACCGTTCCGCCGCCCCGAAACACATAAACCCCGGGCGCGGTCGTTGCGGCGAACTCCTTCACGCCGGCCGCCAGCGGCACCGCCACGCCGTCCGGCGTGGTGGCGGTGGCGCCCTCCGCCGCCGGAGCCGGCAGCGGCCAGGCGTCGCCGACGGCGAGCGACGCGGCGGCCGGCAGGCCCGCGCCCGACAGGTCGAGCAGCGCGAAAAGAAGCGGCACGAACTTCGACGACAGTGCGAGCTGGCTGTCCGCGGGATGCCAGCCCGAGGTGAAGATCACCAGCCGGCCGCGGCCCGTGGGCACGTCGAGCCACGCGGGATCGCCGTCGTCGAAACGCGCGACCACGCGGGCCCCGGGGATCGCGGCGGCATCCAGCCGGCGGTGCCGCCAGAAGCGGATCTTCGTGAAGTCGGAGAAGCGCGGGTCGGCGAAGGCCGCGAGGAGCGGGTGCCGGAAGTCCAGTTCGCCGAGCAGCGCGAAGCGTTCCGCCGGCGCCTCCGCAAGCGGCACGCCGGGCAGGCCAAGCAGCGCGGCCAGCACGGGCGCGGCGGCCACGTCGCGCGGGGCGAAGAGGACCGTGGCGCCGTCCTGCAGGCGGGCAC